>JBARER010000143.1:0-11722 GCA_049796395.1 Xanthobacteraceae bacterium | reverse complement strand
GACGACGTCGATCGCGGTCGCCCGGTTACGCGCTACTTGGCTGGCAATGTTTTGGCGTCGCACGTTCGGCTTATGCTGCAGCGTGAGCACGATGGCGCCGATCATGGCAACGAGTAGGATGAGCCCGGCAGCCTGGAAGAAATAGACGTAACGGGTATACAGCACGAGGCCGAGCGCTTCCGTATTGGTGACCCCGCTCGGGATCGGCGCGGCAACCGCTTTCACCACGTCCGGCCCTATCACCCAGGCGCCCACCACGAGCAGAAGTTCGGCCAAGAGCACGGCGCCGACCAGCGCGCCGACCGGAAGATAGCTGAGAAAGCCCTCGCGCAATTCGGCGAAGTCGACGTCGAGCATCATCACCACGAACAAAAACAATACCGCGACGGCGCCGACATAGACGACGATCAGGATCATTGCCAGGAATTCCGCGCCCATCAGGACGAACAGACCGGCGGCATTGACGAAGGCGAGAATCAGGAACAGCACCGAATGCACCGGATTGCGCGCCGAGATCACCATGACCGCGGACGCAACCGTGATCGCGGCGAAGAGATAAAAGAAGACAGCGTGAACGATCACGAGTGGCGGCTCCCGGTCCCGATCCCCATCGTCTTACCGATATGGCGCATCAAGCGCGATGCTTTGTGCAAGTTCGCGCTCCCAACGATCGCCGTTGGCAAGGAGCCGTTCCTTATCGTAGTAGAGTTCTTCGCGGGTCTCGGTGGCGAATTCGAAATTCGGTCCTTCGACGATGGCGTCGACCGGACAGGCCTCCTGGCACAGCCCGCAATAAATGCATTTGACCATGTCGATGTCGTAGCGCGTCGTGCGCCGCGTGCCGTCGTTGCGCCGCGGCCCGGCCTCGATGGTGATGGCCTGCGCCGGACAAATCGCTTCGCATAATTTACAGGCGATGCAGCGCTCTTCGCCATTCGGATAACGGCGCAGCGCATGCTCGCCACGGAAGCGCGGCGACAACGGGCCCTTCTCGAACGGATAATTCAGCGTCGCTTTGCGTTTGAAGAAATAGCGCATGGACAGAAAGAAGGCCTGCACGAATTCTTTCAGAAACAGCGAGCGGGCGGCTTGGTCGAGTTTCATGTCAGCCTCTCATCCCGCCGCATTGCCGCCGACGGCCCGGCCGACTAAATAGCCCACGGTGGCGAGCACGGCGATAGCGGTGGCCAAAATCAGGCGCCGCGTCACTGAAAGCCGATCCTCGAAAGCGGCGCGCTGTTCGAGTGTCAGCGGGCCGCGCTGCGCGCGCAGTCGCCGCTCGACGATCCGGATTGACGGCACGTAGCCGGCGACGGCGACGATCGTTCCGGCAAGACCGCCGAGCCAGGCCGGCAGCGAATAGTCCATGCCGTCCTCCCTTCATTGCGGCGCCCACCCCATGACTTGCAGCACGCCGGCCACG
This sequence comes from Xanthobacteraceae bacterium, assembly GCA_049796395.1. Taxonomy (GTDB): domain Bacteria; phylum Pseudomonadota; class Alphaproteobacteria; order Rhizobiales; family Xanthobacteraceae; genus BOG-931. The sequence continues at coordinate 10,299 of JBARER010000143.1, read as the reverse complement.
ATCGCAACCATGGCCAGCGAAATCGGCAGAAACACCTTCCAGCCGAGCCGCATCAACTGATCGTAGCGGTAGCGCGGCACGAACGCCTTCACCATGGCGAACATGAAGAATACGAAAAACGCCTTGAGCACGAACCAGATGATGCCGGGAACCCAGGTGAACGGCGGCACCATCAGCGGCGGCAACCAGCCGCCGAGGAACAGAATGGTCGCCATGGCGCACATGGTGCAAACCGCCACGTACTCGCCGAGCATGAACATCATGTAGGGCGTCGAGCCGTACTCCACCATGAAACCGGCAACGAGTTCCGATTCGGCCTCAACCAGGTCGAACGGCGGCCGGTTGGTCTCAGCCAGCGCCGAAACGAAGAAGATCACCAGCATCGGCAACAGCGGCAGCCAGTACCAGTTCAGGATCGACAGCCAGGGAACGCCCAGCATGGTCGCCAGCCCGTGGTTCCGCTGCGCTTCGACGATCGCCGACAGATTGAGCGAACCGACGCACAACAGCACGGTGATAATGACAAAGCCGATCGAGACTTCGTAAGACACCATCTGCGCCGCCGAGCGCAGCGCCGCGAGAAACGGATATTTCGAGTTCGACGCCCAGCCGGCCATGATCACGCCGTAGACGCCAAGCGAGGAGATGGCAAAGATATAAAGTATGCCGACGTTGATGTTGGCGATCACCCAGCCAGCGTCGACCGGAATCACCGCCCATGCCGCCAGCGCCAATACGCAAGTGACAAGCGGAGCGAGGAGGAACACGCCCTTATTGGCGCCGGCCGGGATCACCGGCTCCTTGAGCACGAATTTGAGCAGATCGGCGAAGGACTGAAACAGGCCCCACGGCCCGACCACGTTCGGGCCGCGCCGGATCTGCACGGCGGCCCAGATCTTACGGTCGGCCAACAGCACGTAGGCTACCGCGATGAGCAGCACCACGAGCAGCAGTACGCTCTCCGCCACCATGATGATCAGCGGCCAGAGATAGTTGGACCAGAACACTTCCATCGCCGTCCCCTATTCCGCGGCCGTCATGGCCGTGCGCCCTTGGGCAATGGCGGAACATTCCGCCATCACGGCCGAGGCACGTGCGATCGGATTGGTGAAATAGAAATCTCCCGCCGACGCGGCGAACGGCGCCTTGTCGGCGGCGCCGCCAAGGCTGGCGAGTTTTTGCATCGCGGCGGCATCGGCCGGCGCAATCTGGCCGACGCGCAGCATATGCGGGTGCGCCTTGTACAAAGCCTGGCGCAGCGCCGCGATCGAGTCGTACGGCAATTTGTGTTTGAGCACGTCGGACAGCGCACGCAGGATTGCCCAGTCTTCGCGGGCATCGCCGGGCGGGAATGACGCGCGCGCCGCCATCTGCACCCGGCCTTCGGTGTTGACATAGGTTGCCGATTTTTCCGGATAAGCCGCGCCCGGCAAGATCACGTCCGCGCGCGAAGCGCCGCGGTCGCCATGCGTGCCGATATAGACGACGAAGGCACCGGGCGCGATGTCGATCTCGTCGGCACCGAGCAGAAATACGATATCCAGCGTTCCGGAAGCCGCCATTTGCCGCGCGGTGAGGCCACCCTGCCCCGGCACGAAACCGAGATCGAGCGCGCCGACGCGCGATGCGGCCGAGTGCAGCATACAGAAGCCGTTCCAGCCGTCCTTGCAAACGCCGAGGTCGAGCGCGGCCTTGGCCGCGAGCGATGAAATCGCCGCGCCGTCGCCACGGGTCAGGGCGCCTGCACCGAGCAGCATCAAAGGACGCTCGGCCTTGCGCACCGCATCGGCAAAGGAATGCCGCCCAAGGCTCGCAAGCGTTTCGGCGCCGGCGCCGAGATAATCATAAGTATAAGTCAGATCGACTTTCGGACCGATGAGACCGATCGGCAGCGTTCCGCTGCGCCAGCGCTTGCGAATGCGCGCGTTGAGAACCGCCGCCTCCCGGCGCGGATTGGAGCCAATGATCAGCACGGCGTCCGCGGCATCGATCCCGGCGATCGTGGCGTTGAATAGATAGCCCGAGCGACCGAGCGCGGGATCCAGCACCGAGCCGGCTTGCCGGCACTCGATGTTGGCGACGGCAAGCCGCGTCATCTGATCCTTGAGCGCAAAAATCTCCTCGACCGCGGCCAGATCGCCGGCGATGGCGCCGACGCGCTTCGGATTGGCGTTGCCGACCCTGGCCGCGATGGCGGCAAACGCCTCGGGCCAAGTCGCTACACGCAAGCGGCCGTTGTCGCGCACATAGGGCTGGTCGAGGCGCTGCGCGCGCAAGCCGTCGACCACGTGGCGCGTCTTGTCGGAAATCCACTCCTCGTTGATGGCGTCATTGGTGCGCGGCAGGATGCGCATCACTTCGCTGCCGCGCGTATCGATGCGGATGGCGGAGCCGAGCGCATCCATGACGTCGATCGATTCGGTCTTGATAAGCTCCCAGGGCCGCGCGGCAAAGGCATATGGCTTCGAGGTGAGCGCGCCGACCGGGCAGAGATCAACCACATTGCCCTGCAACTCGGACTTCATCGCCTGTTCGAGATAGCTGGTGATCTCCATGTCCTCGCCGCGGCCGATGGCGCCGAGCTCCGGAACGCCGGCAACCTCGGCCGAGAAGCGCACGCAGCGGGTGCACTGGATGCAGCGATTCATCGAAGTCTTGACCAGCGCACCGAGATATTTGTCTTCGACCGCGCGCTTGTTTTCGTGGAAGCGGCTGGCGTCAACGCCGTAGGCCATGGATTGATCTTGCAGATCGCATTCGCCGCCCTGGTCGCAGATCGGGCAATCGAGCGGGTGATTGATCAAAAGGAATTCCATCACGCCTTCGCGCGCCTTGCGCACCAGCGGCGTGCGGGTGTTGACCTGCGGCGGCTCGCCTTTCGGTCCCGGCCGGCAGTCGCGCACGCCCCAGGCGCAGCTCGCCACCGGCTTCGGCGAGCCGACCAGCTCGACCAGACACATCCGGCAATTGCCGGCAATCGACAGCCGTTCGTGGTAACAGAAGCGCGGAATCTCCGCGCCGCCGGCCTCGCAGGCCTGCAGCAGGGTGTATTCCGGCGGAACGTCGATTTCCTTGCCGTCGACGATGAGCTTGGTCATCTGCCTCTCATGCCGCTTGTCCGTCGGGCGTGCTGCAGCGCGCCGTCTTCCACAATTGCACTGACGCAACGTTTTCCCAGCCGAAGGCAAAATCGGTCGGCCCATGCGCCGTCAAATGTTCAAGCCGTTCTTTCGCTTCCGAAAGCGACGGCCTATGGCCTGCCTCCACCCACCACATCACAAAATGCGGCGTATCGAGCGTGTCAAACCATTCCGGGCGTCGTCCGTAGAACCGCTTATGCACCGTCTGCCAAACGAACCGTTCCAGTGCCTCGACGCTGTTCCACACCGACAGATTGACCGCCATCCGTGGATCGGGAAACGGCCGGAAATTGGTGGCGTTGCCGCTGTCATCCTTGAGCCGCCAGACGAAGCCCTCGCTGCGCTCCGCGAGACCGTTCACCAGATCGAGATTAGACATAAAATCGGCCATGCGCGGATCGTCGGTCGGATAGCGGAACCGCCCGATATTGAGCTGCGCGAGATGGCGGCTGGCGTTCATCGTCGTCACTCCGCCGCGACCGCAACCGGCTCGGGATGCGGATTGGCGGTGTATTGATCGATTCGCCTCTCGATCTCGGGACGGAAGTGGCGAAGCAAACCCTGCACCGGCCACGCCGCGCCGTCGCCGAAGGCGCAGATGGTGTGACCCTCGATCTGCTTCGACACGTCCCACAGCATGTCGATCTCGCGCTTTTGCGCGTGGCCTTCCGCCATGCGGTTGAGCACGCGCCACATCCAGCCCATGCCTTCGCGGCAAGGTGTGCACTGGCCGCAGCTTTCATGACGGTAAAAATAGGAGATGCGCGCCATCGCTTTGACGATGTCGTCGGATTTATCCATGACGATGACGGCGGCAGTGCCCAGCGCCGATTTCTTCGCCACGCAGCCGTCGAAATCCATCAGCAGCGTGTCGGCCTGGTCGGGCCCGGCGGGAACAAGCGGCATCGACGAGCCGCCGGGAATGACCGCCATTAGATTATCCCAGCCGCCGCGCACGCCGCCGGCATGGCGATCGATCAGCTCGCGCAGCGGAATGCCCATATTCTCTTCGACGTTGCACGGCCGCTCGACATGCCCGGAGATGCAATAAAGCTTGGTACCGGTATTGTTCTGCCGGCCGATGCCGGCGAACCAAGCCGCGCCGCGCCGCATGATGTCCGGCACCTGCGCGATGGTTTCGACGTTGTTGACCGTTGTCGGGCAGCCATAGAGGCCCATATTCGCCGGAAACGGCGGCTTTAGCCGCGGCTGGCCCTTCTTGCCTTCGAGACTCTCCAACAGCGCCGTCTCTTCGCCGCAGATGTAGGCGCCGGCACCATGATGAACGACGATGTCGAAATCCCAGCCGTGGATGTTGTTCTTGCCGATCAAGCGGGCTTCATAGGCCTGATCGACCGCCGCCTGCAGCCGCTCGCGTTCGCGGATGAATTCGCCGCGGATGTAGATGTAACAATGGTTCGCCGCCATGGCGCAGCCGGCGATCAAACAGCCTTCGATGAGAAGATGCGGATCGTGCCGCATCACCTCGCGGTCTTTGCAGGTGCCGGGCTCGGACTCGTCGGCGTTGATGACGAGATAATGCGGGCGTTCGACCTGCTTCGGCATGAACGACCATTTGAGCCCGGTGGGAAAGCCGGCGCCGCCGCGACCGCGCTGGCCGGACGCCTTGCATTCGTTGACAATCCCGTCGCGGCCCTTTTCCAAAATGGCCTTGGTCCCGTCCCAGGCGCCACGGGCGCGCGCGCCGTCGAGGCCCCAGTCGTGCTGGCCGTAGAGATTCTTGAAAATGCGGTCCTTGTCGGCGAGCATCAGTTGCGCCTCGGATCGGTGGCGTCGGCAGCGGGTGGCTTCGGCATCGGCGCCTCATGAACGTTGGCGGCGGCGCCGGGCTTCTTGGCGTCGTCGTCCAAAAGCGGCGGCGTAGATTGTCCGCCTGCCTTGGCGGTGGCGTAAATCGACGGATCGGTCAGCGTATTGGGGCCGCCGATCGGGGCAGAATTGATGCGGTCGATCTGCGGCCCGGGCTTTGGCGTCCGGCCGTTGGAGAAGTCGTTGATGATACGGGTCAGGATCTCCGGAGTCAGATCCTCGTAATAATCGGCGTTGATCTGCACCATCGGCGCGTTGACGCAAGCACCCAGGCACTCGACTTCCGTCCAGGAAAACGTGCCGTCGGCCGTCACGGTATCGGGCCCGCCGATCATGCGGTGACACACTGTCTTGAGGTCTTCCGCCCCACGCAACATGCACGGCGTGGTGCCGCAAAGCTGAACGTGAAAACGCCCGACCGGCGACAGGTTGAACATGGTGTAGAACGTCGCCACTTCGAGCACTCGGATTTTCGCCATGCCGAGCAAGTCGGCGGTCGCCTCGATGGCCTTTTGCGGCAGCCAGCCGCCGCATTGCTCCTGCGCCCGCCACAGAACCGGAATCACTGCGGACTGCTGGCGGCCTTCCGGATATTTGGCGATCCGCGCCCGCGCCCAGGCGAGATTGTCCGCACTGAAGGCAAATGCCGGCGGCTGCTTTTCGGCGAGACGGCGCACGCTCATCGGTCGACCTCGCCAAAGACGATGTCGATCGAGCCGAGGATCGCCGAAATATCCGCCAGCATGTGGCCGCGGCAGAGAAAATCCATGGCCGCCAGATGGGCGAAGCCGGGCGCGCGGATCTTGCACTTGTACGGTTTGTTGCTGCCGTCGGAGATCAGATAAACGCCGAATTCGCCCTTCGGCGCCTCGACCGCGGCATAGACTTCGCCGGGCGGCACCTTGAAGCCCTCGGTGTAGAGCTTGAAATGATGGATCAGCGATTCCATCGAGCGCTTCATCTCGCCGCGCCGCGGCGGCACGATCTTGTGATCGTCGACGGTAACGCGGGTTTGGCCCTCCGGGCCGTGCAGCTTGGCGATGCACTGCTTCATGATGCCGACCGATTGCCGCATCTCTTCCATGCGGATGCAGTAGCGGTCGTAATTGTCGCCGTTCTTGCCGATCGGAATGTCGAAATCCATTTCGGCATAACATTCGTAGGGCTGCGCCTTGCGCAAGTCCCAGGCGGCGCCCGAACCGCGGACCATCACGCCGGAAAATCCGCGCGCCCAGGCATCATCGAGCGAGACTACGCCGATGTCGACGTTGCGCTGCTTGAAGATGCGGTTTTCGGTGAGCAGTTCCTCGAGATCGTCGCATATTTTCAGGAACGGGTCGCAGAACGCGGCGATGTCGTCGATCAGCTTCGGCGGCAAATCCTGATGCACGCCGCCGACACGAAAATAGGCCGCGTGCATGCGCGACCCGGAAGCGCGCTCGTAAAAGCCCATCAGCTTCTCGCGCTCCTCGAAACCCCACAGCGGCGGGGTAAGCGCCCCCACGTCCATCGCCTGCGTGGTGACGTTAAGGAGGTGCGACAGCAGCCGGCCGATCTCGCTGTAAAGCACGCGAATGAACTGCGCGCGTTTGGGTATCTCGAGCTCCAGCAGCTTTTCCGCCGCCAGGCAAAAGGCGTGCTCCTGATTGATCGGCGCGACGTAATCGAGCCGGTCGAAATAGGGAATTGCCTGGAGATAGGTTTTTTGCTCGATCAGTTTCTCAGTGCCGCGATGGAGCAAGCCGATATGCGGATCGACGCGCTCGACCACCTCGCCGTCGAGTTCGAGCACCAGGCGCAGCACGCCATGCGCCGCCGGATGCTGCGGCCCGAAATTGATGGTGAAAGTGCGCTGGACGTCGCGCGGCGCAGCGTCGGCCTCTAGCATTACGCTAATTCCTTCACTTTCGCCGCTTTGGCGGCGACGCGCGCATTGAACTTGTCCCAGGCAACAACGAAACGCTCATGCCGGCCTTCGCCGATCAGATCGATGCCGTCATGCGCGCTGACCTTGAACGCGACGCGCGGTCCGGCGACTTCGACACACTCGACATCGACGGTCACCGTCATGCCGGGCGGGGTCGCCGCGAGATGGCTGACGTCGACGTGGACGCCGAGACTGCCCTCACCCGGATCGAGGTGCCGGCCGAGCAGCTGCGTGCAAGTCCATTCCATCAAGATGATCATGTTGCCGGTGGCGAATACCTTCGGCATCGCGGCAATCTCGGGCGCTTCGGGATAGGTGTAGGGAACGGTCTTGTTCTCCGGCACCTTGTAGGCGAAGCGATGGGTCAGCCCGGGTGTGAGGGTCGTTTTCATCTCACGACCCTTTCGCCTTTTCGTCGCCCGGCAGCACGTAATCGGTACCTTCCCACGGCGACAGGAAATCGAAATTGCGGAACTCCTGCGTTAGCCGCACCGGCTCGTAAACGACGCGCTTGAGTTCGTCATCGTAGCGGACCTCGACGAAGCCGGTCAGCGGGAAATCCTTGCGTAGCGGATGGCCGTCAAAGCCGTAGTCGGTGAGGATGCGCCGCATGTCGGGATGGCCGGTAAAGACTACGCCGTAAAGATCGTAGGTCTCGCGCTCGAACCAGTCGGCACCGGGAAACACCTCGATGATCGAGGGAACCGGCGTGGTCTCGTCGGTCTCCGCCTTGATACGGATGCGCGCGTTATGCTTCGGCGACAACAGGTGATAGACGACGTCGAAACGCCGCTCGCGGCTCGGCCAATCGACCGCCGTCACGTCGATCAGATTGACGAAAAGGCAGCGCGGATCATCGCGCAGGAAGCGCATCACCGCGATGATGTCGGCGGACTGGACCGAGACGTTGAGTTCATGATGCGCAATCGCATAGCCGGTAACGGATGTGCCAAGCGCATCCGCGATCGTCTTGCCGAGCGTGTCGAGCGACTCATCCATTGGCTGCTTCGAACATTGGCTGCTTCGAATTTATCTAGCGTTCGATCGTGGAGGTGCGGCGAATCTTTTTCTGCAACAACAGCACGCCGTACAGCAGGGCTTCGGCGGTCGGCGGACAGCCCGGCACATAGATGTCGACCGGAACGATACGATCGCAGCCGCGCACCACCGAATAGGAATAGTGGTAATAGCCGCCACCGTTGGCGCAGGAGCCCATCGAGATCACGTAACGCGGCTCCGGCATCTGGTCGTAGACCTTGCGCAGCGCCGGCGCCATTTTATTGGTCAGCGTGCCGGCGACGATCATCACGTCGGATTGCCGCGGCGAAGCGCGCGGCGCAAAACCGAACCGCTCGGCGTCGTAGCGCGGCATCGACATCTGCATCATCTCGACCGCGCAGCAGGCCAAGCCGAACGTCATCCACATCAGCGAGCCGGTCCGCGCCCAGGCGATCAGATCGTCGGCCGCGGCCACCAGAAAGCCCTTGTCGGCAAGCTCGCTGTTGAGATCGTCGACGAAGGGATCCGCCGCGCCGGCGGGCTTGCCGGTGCGCGGATCGACGATGTCCCGTCGCGGCGTGGCGATCACGGGTTCGCTCAATCCCATTCGAGCGCTCCCTTCTTCCACTCATAGATAAATCCGACGGTGAGCACCGCAAGGAAGAGCATCATCGACAGGAAGCCGAACAGGCCAAGCCGGCCGAAAGCGACCGCCCAGGGGAACAGGAAACTGACCTCGAGGTCGAAAATGATGAACAGAATCGCCACCAGATAAAAGCGGATGTCGAACTTCATGCGCGCATCGTCGAAGGCGTTGAAGCCGCACTCATAGGCCGACAGCTTTTCCGGATTCGGCTCCTTGTAGGCAACGATGAAAGCCACAACCAGCAGCACAAGCCCGATCACGCCCGCGACGCCGACAAAGACTATCAGCGGCAGGTAGGCGAGCAGCAATTGAGTCAGAGATTGACTCATCGGATTTCCTTTGATCGGCAGTCACGCGATCGGCGGTCACCTGACTGCCCGTCGCGGAACTATCTTCCCGGGCTGGGAACGTGCCCTCGTGCGGCACTGCTCCGTCTGCCGCGCCGGTGCGCCGATTTGCCTCAAAATCAAGCGGATTCGCGCTGCCAACGGACTTTCCGACCCTTAGCGCAGTGCACAAAAAGGTGCAAGGCAGGCCTGTGCGTGACCGTCGCGTTGACGCTGCCCGCAGCGCGGATGATACGATACCGTGGCGGATTTCTGGTGGATAGGTGACGCTGCCGATGGTGCGCCGGGTCAGTTATTGTGCGTCTGCCGCTATTGCCCTCACATTCGTGGTTCTTCTTACCCCGCGGGTGAAGGCTGCGGAGTTTCCGGACCGGCCGATCAAGCTCGTTGTGCCGTTCGCCCCGGGCGGGCCGCCGGATGTCGCGGCGCGAATCATCGGCGACTGGCTGTCGTCGCACCTTGGTACCGTCGTGGTCGAAAACCATCCCGGTGCGGGCGGCACGCTCGGCGCGCGGCTTGTCGCCACTGCGCCAGCCGACGGTTACACGCTATTGGCCGCGACATCGGGCTCGCTTGCCATCAGCCCCCAGCTCTACAAGGAGTCCGGCGTCGACCCGCGTAAGGATTTTGCCGCGGTCGCGCTGCTGTCTTCGACCCCGCAAGTGCTCGCCATCAACGCCGCAATCCCCGTCCACAGCGTGAAGGAACTGGTTGCCTATGCCAAGGCCAATCCCGGCAAATTGAACTATGGCGCGGTCATCGGCACGCCGCCGCACCTGAGCGGCGAAATGTTCAAGCATCTCACCGGCGCCGACATCGTCTTCGTACCCTATCGGGGCGCTACGCAGGCCACGACGGACGTGCTGTCGGGCCAGATGAACATGACATTCGAGGGCGCGACCGGAATCCTGCCTTTTCTCAAAAGCGGAAAATTGCGCGCGCTGGCGGTGACCAGCCCGCGCCGGCTGCCTGAGCTTCTCGGCGTGCCGACCATGACCGAAGCGGGCTACCCCGGAATGCCACCAGACGCATGGCAGGCAATCGTCGCGCCGGCCGGCACGCCGCCGGATATCGTCGTCAAGATCAACGCCGTCGTGAACCGCGGCTTGGCCGATCCGCAGGTGCGGGCACGAATCCTCGGCCTTGGTGGCGTTCCAGAGCCGATGTCGCCCTCGGACTTTGCCGCTTTCATCGCCGAACAAGTGCAGCGCTGGGGCGAGATCATCCACGTCACCGGCGTCAAATTGCAGTGAGGGCAACGATGGTACCGAAATTAACGCGCCGCGATGCGCTGCTATTGGCCGCGGCGAGCGCCGCCATGATCGGACCGGCGCATGCCGACACTTACCCGTCCCGGCCGGTCAAGATCATCGTGCCGTTCGGCGCCGGCGGACCGACCGACGTGTTCGT
>JBARER010000142.1:0-7952 GCA_049796395.1 Xanthobacteraceae bacterium | reverse complement strand
ATGCAATTCAGCAACGGGGTCGTCGAGGCGATCGGCAACACGCCGCTGATCAAGCTTGAGCGCGTATCGGCGGCGACGGGCTGCACCATTCTCGGCAAGGCCGAATTCATGAATCCCGGCCAGTCGGTGAAGGACCGCGCGGCGCTTTTCATCATTCAGGATGCGGTAACGAAGGGCGAACTGCGTCCCGGCGGCGTCATCGTCGAAGGCACCGCCGGCAATACCGGAATCGGCTTGACGCTCGTCGGCAACGCCATGGGCTTTCGAAGCGTGATCGTCATTCCGGAAACCCAGAGCCAGGAGAAAAAAGACACGCTGCGGCTGTGCGGCGCAGAACTGGTGGAAGTCCCGGCGGTGCCTTATTCCAATCCCAACAACTACGTCAAAATTTCCGGCCGGCTCGCGGCACAATTGGCCAAGACCGAAAAGAACGGCGCGATCTGGGCCAACCAATTCGACAACGTCGCCAATCGCCAAGGCCATATCGACACCACCGGGCCGGAAATCTGGAACCAGACCGACGGCAGGATCGACGGCTTTTCCTGTGCGGTCGGCACCGGCGGCACGCTCGCTGGCGTGGCCATGGCGCTGAAGGCCCGCAATAAGAACGTCCGGATCGCGGTTGCCGATCCCCTGGGCGCGGCGCTCTACAGCTACTATACGACTGGCGAGCTGAAATCGCATGGCTCGTCGATCACCGAGGGCATCGGCCAGGGCCGCATCACCAAGAATCTCGAAGACGCGCCGATCGACACCGCCTATGAAATTCCCGATTCCGAGGCACTGCCTATTATCTTCGACCTCCTCGAGCACGAAGGTCTCTGTCTTGGCGGCTCGTCAGGCATCAATGTGGCCGGCGCCGTGCGGCTGGCGCGGGAACTCGGTTCCGGCCATACCGTGGTGACGATCCTTGCCGATTACGGCACGCGCTATCAGTCCAAGCTGTTCAATCCGCAGTTCCTGCGGGAAAAAAATCTACCGGTACCAGCTTGGCTGGAAAGTAAGCCTGGCATCAAAATTCCATACGAATGAACTTCATCAATTCACCCGCGTTAGATATCGAGAGCCATCAATGCTGCGACCTGAAAACACCCCCGAACCTTCGCCGACCAGCCGCTTTCTGGTATCGACCGATTGGCTTGCCGAACGCCTACGCGATCCTCATGTCGTCGCCGTCGACGGCTCTTATTTCCTGCCGACGCAGAAGCGTGACGCGCAGGCCGAATATCGCAGCGGTCATATTCCCGGCGCGGTGTTCTTCGACGTCGAGGCCGTCAGCGATCATTCCACCGAGCTGCCGCATATGTTGCCGGGGAATACCATGTTCGGCGATGCGGCCGGCGCGCTGGGTATCGGCGACGGCGACACGGTCGTCGTCTATGACAGCTACGATCCACCGCAGCCCGGCGTGTTTTCGGCGCCGCGGGTGTGGTGGACGTTTAGATTGTTCGGCGCCAAATCGGTGTATATCCTCGACGGCGGATTGAAGAAGTGGAAGGCCGAAGGCCGGCCGCTCGAGACCGGCGATACCAAGCGGCCGCCAAAGACCTTCACCGCGGAGATGAATGTCGGCGCTGTCGCCTTGCTTGACGACGTGCGCATGGCGCTGACCGACGACAGCGTTCAGATCGTCGACGCCCGCTCGGCGGAGCGTTTTGCCGGCAAGGCGCCGGAGCCGCGGCCGGGCCTACGCTCAGGACATATGCCGAGATCGTTCAACGTGCCCTACGAACGCGTGCTGGTGAACGGCCGCCTCGCCTCGCCCGATCACATCGTCAAGGCGTTCGCCTCGGCCGGCGTCGATCTCGACAAGCCGATTATCACCAGTTGCGGCTCGGGCGTTACCGCCGCGGTCCTGACCTTTGCGCTGGAATCGCTCGGCAAGCAGCCAAAAGGACTCTACGATGGCTCGTGGGCGGAATGGGGCTCGCGGCCGGATTCGCCGATCGAACACGACAAATAGGATGAAGCGCGTCGCCCTGGTGACGGGAGCGGCGAACGGTATCGGTCGCGCCATCGTTCGGCGTCTGCTGGATTGCGGTTGGATCGTCGGCGTCATTGACCCTCCCCTGGCCGTGTCGGCAGGCCCGAAGACGTCGCCGAAATCGTTGCTTGGCTTGTCGACGGCCCACGCTCCGGCTTCGTCACCGGCGCTAATTTCATCGTGGACGGCGGCATGACGCGGAAAATGATCTAAGAGGAATAATTGGCCGGCGTTTATTCATGCACGGCACGGGCACCTGCCTCATTTTCGCGATTTTGAGCCAGCAGAATAATCTTGTTCACATCGCGACGTCCTCATCATTTTCATTTTGCGAAACGAGGTATAACTAGCAGGTAAGCAGCGAGAGGAGAGCGCATGATCTTCCGCCAGCTATTCGACGCTACATCCGGCACCTACACCTACCTCCTTGCCAGCCGGCCGGGCGGCGAAGCGCTGATCATTGATCCGGTGCTGGAAAAGGTTGACCGCTATCTGCAACTCATCCGCGAACTCGACCTCAGACTGGTCAAAGCCGTCGATAGTCATCTGCACGCTGACCACATCACCGGGCTTGGTGCGCTGCGCGACCGCACCCGTTGCATCACGGTGATGGGCGACAACACCAAAGCCGACGTCGTCTCCATGCGCGTCGCCGAAGGCGATCGGGTCGAGATCGAAGGCCTTCGGCTCGACGTGCTGTACACGCCCGGTCACACCGATGATTCCTATTCCTATCTGCTGGCTGACCGCGTCTTCACCGGCGATACGCTACTCATTCGAGGCACCGGGCGCACCGATTTTCAGAACGGCGATCCCCGCGCGCAATACGATTCGATCTTCAACAAGCTGTTGAAGCTGCCCGACCCGACGCTGGTTTATCCGGCCCACGACTATAAGGGCGACACGGTCTCCACCATCGGCGAAGAAAAGCTGTTCAATCCGCGTCTTAAAGTGAAATCGATGGATGAATATGCGACGCTGATGAACAGCCTCAATTTGCCCAACCCGAAAATGATGGACGTTGCCGTGCCGGCCAATATGCGTGTCGGTCTGCACCAGGAAGAAGTCGCGCGCAAAGGCTGGGCCATGACCGCCACCGAGGCCATAGCCATCCGCAACCGACCGGAAATTGCGATCGTCGACCTGCGCGAAAAGAGCGAACGCGAGCGGCACGGCATCATCCCCGGCGCGCTGCACGCCCCTTATGTCAGCCTGCAGGATGCAATCGGCGCCGGCGGCATGCTGCACGAACTGGCCGTGACATCCAAAAAGCGTCTGGTGTTTCTGTGCGCCTTCGGCGAGCGCTCGGCGATGGCGGTGCAGGCGGCACAGGATTCCGGGCTAAAGACCGCCTGCCATATCGCCGGGGGCATCGATGCTTGGAAGAAGGCCAATGGTCCGTTGGTCCATTGAACGTAAGCTGCCAGCCGCCGTTTTTTGAGAATGCGAAAGCCGCGGGGGGAAATCCCGCGGCTTCCACTTTGCGTCCGCTTTAGGGAGGGGAACCAGCGGACGCTGATGACCGACAAACGCTAGAGCCGAGAGCCCTCCCGATCGGCGGCGCCCCCATCCTGCGAGCCGGAACCTTGTGATCCAAAGTCTTGTGGTCCAAAGCCCTGCTCGCCGAAAGCGTGCTGGTGCCGCCCACCATAGCCCTCGCCCTCCCGCCAGCGATGTTCGAGCATGGCGTGCATGCGACGATGCGGCCGTAGCATTCGTGCCAGCGCCGTGAAGCGCTGTTTCTGGTCGTCGTTGAGACTCTGATAGAGCGGCGCACCGGCATCGGCGACCTGCTTCAGCGCGCCACTGCGCTTGGCCATAGCGTCGGCGCGCCGTTCCAGCCGGTCGAAGGGCGTCGCGGGCGCCTGCTGCCCGCCTGACAAACGCGCTTGGATGCGCTGGATGCGCAACTGAGCCATATCGCGCAGCGCCTGCTCGAACGGCGGCCAGTTCTTGGCCTGATCGGGGGTGAGTTCGAGGCCCGCCTTGAGCGCGGCGATGCGCGCATCGGTGAACGCCGTGATGTCGGCGGGATTGAGACGATGACGATATTCCAGACGCGAACCGTCACCGTTATGTCCGGTGAAATTCTGCTGGGCGTAGACCAGGGTCGAGCCGGCGAGAGCAAAAAGCGCCGTCGCGGCAATAACCGGTTTGATCATGTGATCCTCCTCAAGGATTCAACGTGACCAAAATAATGGGCCCCGAAGGCGGGAACTCAAGTTAAAGTTTCGACAGGTGCAATACTGAATGAATTACAAACCGGTAATTCTCTTATGACGCGATTCTCGTTTCACGTGACTTCATGAACGGATTTGCAGGAAAATCATCGGCTGCATGATGCGGCGCATGCCATCGCCGTCAACGTAGCACCTGTTGTAAAAACAACTGCGTGCGCTGATGCGCCGGATGCGCGAAGAACGCCTTTGGTTCGTTGATCTCGACGATCTGTCCGTCGGCCATGAAAATGACCCGATCGGCAACCTCGCGGGCAAAACCCATTTCGTGGGAGACCACGAGCATGGTGAGACCGTCGCCGGCCAGCTCCACCATGGTGTCGAGCACTTCCTTGACCATTTCGGGATCGAGCGACGAGGTCGGCTCATCGAACAGCATGATGGTCGGGCTCATGCATAAAGCACGGGCAATGGCGACGCGCTGCTGCTGGCCGCCGGAGAGCCGCGCCGGATATTTGTGCGCCTGCTCCGGTATTTTCACCCGCCGCAGAAAACCCATCGCCAGCTCTTCGGCATCCCTTTTCGGCATGTGCCGCACCCGGACCGGCGCCAGCGTGCAATTTTCCAGAACGGTCAGATGAGGGAAGAGATTGAACTGCTGAAACACCATGCCGACGTCGCGGCGCACTGCGACGATCTGCTTCGGATCGTCGGTCAGCGCGATGCCGTCGACGACAACGCGGCCGCGCTGCCAGTCCTCCAGACGGTTGATGCAGCGTAACAGCGTCGATTTACCGCCGCCCGAAGGCCCGCAGATGACGATGCGCTCGCCGCGCGCCACCGCCAGATTGATGTCGCGCAGCACGTGAAAATCGCCGTACCATTTGTGCAGGCCGGCGATCTCCACCGCGGGTCCGGATTGCGATGCACCGGCGCCAGCGGCTTCTCCTGGTGCTTCCATCGACCGATTCCCCTCACCGCCTGTGGCGCGCCAAGCGCAGCTCGACGCCGCGGGCATAGCGCGACATGCCGTAGCAGCAGAGAAAATAGAACAAAGCGGCGAAAGCATAGCCGGTCACTCCGGTCACCGGCGTCACCCAGTGCGGATCGGCACGGGCCGCTTCGACGGTACGCAGGAAATCGAAAATGCCGACGACGAAAACCAACGTGGTATCCTTGAATAGCCCAATGAATGTATTGACGATGTTCGGCAGCGTGACCCGCAGTGCCTGCGGCAGAACAACCAGCGCCATCATTCGCCAATGGGGCAAGCCGAGCGCTTGCGCGGCTTCGTATTGGCCGCGCGGGATAGCGTTGAGGCCGCCGCGCACGACCTCGGCCATATAGGCTGAGGCGAACAGGGCGACACCGATCAACGCGCGCACCAGCTTGTCGGGGGACAGTCGCTCCGGGACAAACAGCGGTAGCATCACGCTGGCCATAAACAGCACCATGATCAGCGGCACCCCACGCACGAATTCGATAAAAGCCACGGCGAGACCTTTGATCGCGGGCAAATCCGAGCGGCGGCCCAGCGCCAGCAAGATGCCGAGCGGCAACGACGCCACAATGCCAACGGTGGCCACCACGACGGTGACCAGTATGCCGCCCCATAGTTCGGTCGGAATGTCGATGAGACCAAGGCGCGGCGCGCCACTCAACAGCATAAACGACAGCACCGGTAGGATGATAAAGAAATAAACGGCGCCGAGATCGCGGCGCGGCGCCCCCAGGCATGCCAGCCAGCCGATGCCAAACGCCAACGCCGCGAAGAACACATCGACCCGCCAACGCGCGGCAATCGGATAAAAGCCGTAGACGAAAAAGGAGAACCACGCCCGCACGAAGGCCCAGCAGGCACCGGGGTCGGGAGTTTGCGGGCTCGCCACGCAGGCGGTCCGATCGGTCCCCGACCATACCGCATCGAGCACAAAGAAACGCAACAGCGGTGGTGCCGCCCAACCGATAAAAACGATGCAGAGGACGGTCAGCGCAATGTCGGTTGGCGACGACAGCAAATTTCGCCGCAGCCAGCCAAGCGCCCCGGAGCGATCGACCGGCGGCGGCAGGCTCTCGGCCGGCGTTGCGCGCGAATAGCTTTCCTCGTTCGTCGTCGACATTGCGTCAGCGCTCCTCAACGGCGAGCGCATAGCCGTAAAGGTTCATCACCAACGACGTGGCGAGGCTGATGGCGAGATAGACCGCCATGGTAATGGCGATAACCTCGACTGCCTGGCCGGTGAGATTGAGCACGCTGCCGCCAAACACCTGCACCAAATCGGGGTAGCCGATGGCAACCGCCAGCGAGGAATTTTTGATCAGGTTCAGATATTGGCTGGTCAAAGGCGGAATAATGATGCGCATCGCCTGCGGAACGATCACCAGCCGCAACATTGCCCCGGAGCGCAGGCCAAGCGATTGCGCCGCCTCGGTCTGCCCCTGTGGCACCGCCAAAACGCCGGCGCGCACCACCTCGGCGATAAATGCCGCGGTGTAGACCGACAAGGCAAGAAGCAGCGCGGCAAGTTCCGGTAAGATTTCCACGCCGCCGACGACGTTGAAGTGGCCCATCCGAGGGACACTGAACGATATCGGACTCCCGGCCAGGACGAAGACGATACCCGGAACCCCGACGGTAACAACCAAAGCCCACCACAGCAGGTGTCCCGGTTCGCCGGTCCGGTCCTGACGGCGGCGCGTCCAGACGCGCAGCAGCGCAATAGCGGCGAGAGCCAAGCCGAATGCCGCCACGACATAGCCGAAGCCGGGCCCGACTTGCGGCCGCGGCAGAAACAGTCCGCGATTGTTGAGGATGCCGCCGCCCGGCAGCGCCACGCTGCCGCGCAATTGCGGCAGCGACACCAACACGGAATTGTACCAGAACAGCAACTGCAGCAAGAGCGGGACATTGCGAATAAGCCCGACATAGCCGGCAGCGAGATGAGCAACGAGCCAATTGCGCGACAGCTGCGCAACGCCGACGATGAAGCCGAGGATGGTCGCAAACGCGATGCCGAGCCCGGCAACCAGAAGCGTATTGAGAAGACCGACCCAGAAGGCGCGGCCGAAGCTCGAAGTGCTTGGGGAATAATCGATCAGCGTCTGGCTGATGTCAAAGCCAGCGGTATTGTTCCAGAAGGCGAAGCCAGAAACGATATGGGCGTCGGTCAGATTCTGCGCTGCGTTACGAGTCGCGGCGTAAACAAGCCCGCCGACAACGGCGATCAGCGCAGTCTGCAGCGCGATGCTGACGAACCGGCGCGCACGCCGCGACGACTGCGGTGTGGCTTCATCTCTGGGCGCGCTCGAAATCGCGGACCTTGAATTTGGCGTCATTGTAAGCGCAGCAAAGTAGGCCGGAATCCGCCTCAGATCGATTCGTTCGCTACGCTTCTCGCAACTTCGTGGGCACGCAGGCGGTCAGCGAATCGGCAGGCCGTATTGTAGCCCGCCTTTCGTCCACAGCGCATTGAGCCCGCGTGCGATTTTCAAAGGAGACCCCTGGCCGACATTGCGCTCGAAGCTTTCGCCGTAATTGCCGACTAGCTTGATAATGCGATAAGCCCAATCGTTGGTCAGGCCGAGTCCAGTGCCGGATTGGCCTTCAACGCCCAGCAGACGACGGATATCCGGCGCATCGGATTTCAGCATATCGTCAACATTGTGCTGGTTGACGCCAAGCTCTTCGGCGTCGACCATCGCGTAATGCGTCCAGCGGACGAGGTCCTCCCAGGCATCGTCGCCCTGGCGAACGGCCGGGCTGAGCGGCTCCTTGGAGATGATCTCCGGCA
>JBARER010000141.1:0-19190 GCA_049796395.1 Xanthobacteraceae bacterium | reverse complement strand
GACGGCGGCCTCTACGTGCCCGAGACCTGGCCGCGCCTCCAGCCGGAGGCGATTGCCGGCTTCGCCGGCCGTTCCTATGCCGAAGTCGCCGTCGAGGTGATCCGGCCGTTCGTTGGCGACGGCCTGAGCGAAGTCGAACTCGGCCGTATGGCGCGCGAGGCCTATGGCAATTTCCGCCATCCCGCCGTGGCGCCGCTGACGCAGCTCGGCGTGAATAGCTTTGCGCTCGAACTGTTCCACGGACCCACGCTGGCCTTCAAAGACCTGGCCATGCAACTTTTGGCGCGGCTGATGGATCACGCTTTGGTTGCGCGCCGCGAGCGCCGCACCATTGTCGTCGCCACCTCCGGCGATACCGGCGGCGCGGCGGTCGAGGCTTTTCGCGACCGCGGCCAGGTCGACCTCGTCGTGCTGTTTCCGCACGGCCGTATTTCCGAGGTCCAGCGCCGCATGATGACGACGGCGGCTGCCGGAAACGTCAACGCCATCGCCATCGAGGGGACGTTCGACGATTGCCAGTCCATCGTCAAAGGCCTGTTCAACCATCACGCCTTTCGCGACCGGGTCCGCCTGTCCGGCGTCAATTCGATCAATTGGGCGCGCATCGTGGCGCAGGCGGTCTATTACTTCACGGCGGCGGTTTCGCTCGGCGCGCCGGCACGCAAGGTCGCTTTCACCGTTCCGACCGGCAATTTCGGTGACGTCTATGCCGGTTACGTGGCGCAACGCATGGGCCTGCCGATCGACCGGCTGGTGATCGCCACCAACGTCAACGACATTCTCGCCCGTACTTTGGCGACCGGAGTCTATGAGTTGCGCGAAGTGGTGCCGACGACTTCGCCGTCCATGGACATACAGGTGTCGTCGAATTTCGAACGACTTTTGTTCGACGCCGGCGGCCGCGACGCGAGTGCGGTGCGGGCATTGATGGGTTCGCTGCAGCAATCGCGGCGGTTCACGCTGTCCGCCGCCGCCTTGTCCGCCATTCGCGCGCTGTTCTCGGCCGATCGCGCCGGCGAGGATGAAGTCGCGGCGACGATCCGCACCGTCAAGCGCGAAACCGGCAATTTCGTCGATCCGCACACCGCGGTCGGCATTGCGGTGGCGGAAAAAGAAAAACGCGATGCAGCGGTGCCGATGGTGGTGCTGTCGACCGCCCACGCCGCGAAATTTCCCGATGCGGTCGAAGCCGCCTGCGGCGCGCGGCCGCCCTTGCCGGAATGGCTATCCGATCTCAGTCAACGGCCGGAGCGCGTCACGGTGCTGCCGGCAGATCAGTCCGCGGTCGAACGGTTCGTCCTGTCGACGAGCCGCGCCGCGCAGGAAGGAGCGGCAGCATGAGTGTTGAGGTGACGACCTTGAAATCCGGCATCAATGTCGTGACCGAGGCGATGCCGCATCTCGAGACCGCCTCGCTTGGCGTGTGGGTCAATTCCGGCAGCCGCGACGAACGCCGCGACGAGCACGGCATCTCGCACTTTCTCGAACATATGGCGTTCAAGGGCACGCGGCGGCGCAGCGCGCGCCAGATTGCCGAAGAGATCGAGGCGGTCGGCGGCGACCTCAATGCGGCGACCGGCGCCGAAAGCACCGCTTATTACGCGCGGGTCCTCAGGGCCGATGTGCCGCTGGCGCTCGACGTATTGTCGGACATTCTGTCGGAGCCGGCCTTCGATGGCGAAGAGCTCCTGCGCGAGCAGAACGTCATCGTCCAGGAAATCGGCGCCGTCGCCGATACGCCGGACGATCTGATTTTCGAGCATTTGCAAGCTATCGCCTTCCCCGACCAGTCGCTCGGCCGCTCGATTCTCGGCACGCCGAAAACGGTGCGGTCGTTCGACGGCGGCAGATTGCGCGACTATCTCGGCCGCAATTATCGTGCGCCCGATATCGTGGTCGCCGCCGCCGGCGCCGTCGAGCACCGCGCGGTGCTGGCCGAGGTCGAGAAACGGTTCGCCGCCTTCAACGGTCCACCCGGCGCGATGCCGGAGCCGGCGCGGTTCGGCGGCGGCACGCATGTCGAGAAGCGCGAGCTGGAACAGGTGCATATCGCGCTGGCTTTGCCTGGCGTGTCGATCGTCGATCCGACGCTCTATAGCCTGCAGGTGTTCACCAACATTCTTGGTGGCGGCATGTCGTCCCGGCTGTTTCAGGAAGCGCGCGAGCGGCGCGGCCTTTGCTATTCGATCTACTCCTTTCACGTCCCATATTCCGACGTCGGCATGTTCGGTCTTTACGCCGGCACCGATGCCGCCGACACTTCGGAACTGATGCGGCTCATTGTCGACGAGATCGCCTCCACCGCGCAGACGCTTTCCGAGCCGGAATTGGCTCGCGCCAAGGCGCAGATGAAAGCCGGCCTGTTGATGGCGTTGGAAAGTTCGGGTGCCCGCATCGAGCAATTGGCGCGGCAAATGCTGACGCGCGGACGGCCGATCCCGCTCTCTGAGCTTGTCGAAAAGGTCGAATCCGTCACCGTTGAAAGCGCGCGGGCGGCCGGCCGGGCGCTGTTGTCGCGCGGCAAGCTCGCAACCGCCGTGCTGGGGTTGGGTTCCGGGCTTGAAAGTGCGGCGGCAATTGCCGAAAGTCTGACGCGCCAGGCGGCGTAAGACTATTGCGCTCCCCGGTCGTCGCCATGCCGGGGCGGCGCTAGCATCGTGCGGCAGGAATTGGATAGCCCGCCGGCACGGCAATGAGCGAAAATACCGATTAAGCATGGCGTTCTTCCGCACCATCAATTTCAGCGAACCGCTGCCGAGCATCGATGGCAATGGCGTCACGCTGCGGACGCCGCAGCTAACGGACTTCGAGGAATGGGCGGCGCTGCGCGAAGCCAGCCGTGATTTTCTCACACCCTGGGAGCCGACCTGGCCGGACGACGACCTGACCCGCAGCGCATTCCGCCGCCGGCTCAAGCGCTACGCCGAGGATCTGCGCAGCGACCAGGGCTATCCCTTTTTTATCGCGCGTCATTCGGACGGCGCGCTGGTCGGCGGCCTCACGCTGGCCAATATTCGCCGCGGAGTGGCCCAAGCGGGCAGTCTCGGCTACTGGATGGGCCTGCCCTATATCCGCCATGGCTACATGGCCGCGGCGGTCCGCGCCGTTATTTCTTTCGCCTTCACAAGCTTGCGGCTGCACCGGCTCGAAGCGGCATGCATCCCCAAAAACCTCGCCTCGATCAGGCTTTTGGAAAAGACCGGCTTTGGGCGGGAGGGTTATGCCCGGGAGTACCTGTGCATCGACGGCGTATGGCAGGATCACCTGCTCTATGCGCGTCTCAAGGACGCGTCCGCGGCGTAACGCGGCCATCTTAACCATGCCGCAGCGGTCTTTTCCGTTGTTGGTTCAGTGCGGTAGGCTGGTGCGATATGCTGGTGCGCCTTGGGATGGCCACGGTTGGTTCGTTATAAAGATCGAGGGCATCGCATCCACTGGCGTGCGGTCCGGTTCCCGATCTGTCGGGATCGCGCCTTAGAGCGATGAGCGGGGAATGCTGCGATCTTGCTTGAGAGTGCTGGTTGATCGCCTGCCGCTGGCGGCGCTGTTGGCGCTGGTATTCGCCGTCGGCGGATGCAGCGGCGGCGGCAACAGCAGTGTCTTTGGCGGTCCGCCGGCCACCGCAACGTCCGAGGCGGCACCGCCGCCGGCGTCATCGGCGCCGCCTGTGACGGCGCAGGCTTCGCCCAGCTCGCAATCCCTCAAAGACAAGATCGAAGGCTTCTTCGAAACGGCAGGCGCTGCGAGCGATCCACGGCCGGTCGTCAATACGCAGCAGGCCAATGTCGATTGTCCGTTGCTCGATATCCGCCAGGGCGCGGGCACGCTGACCATCCCGCCGCCGCCGCCGGACGGCGGCAACGACGCCATGTCACTGAAATACCAGGGCACCTTCGTGCGCGCCGCACGCGACTGCAAAGTGGTCGCGGGGCAGTTGGTGATGAAAATCGGCGTTCAAGGCCGCGTCATCGTCGGGCCGGCAGGCGGTCCAGGCTCGGTCGAAGTGCCGCTGCGCCTCGCTGTCGTGGATCAATCGCCGTCGGCGTCGCAAACAATTCTCACCAAGCTTGTTGTGATCCCGGTTACGATCGCGTCCGACGACGCCGGGGCAATATTCACCCATATCGAGGATGACTTCGCTTTTCCGCTGCCGTCATCGGCCGAGCTGGACGATTACATCGTCTATATCGGCTTCGATCCCATTGGAGCGGCGGAAGCGGAACGGCCGCGGCCTGCCGCCAAGATCAAACCCAAGCCGAAACCGAAGTCCAATTCGGCTCCGACGGGTTAGCGCGTGATCCGGAAAGGTGTTGCCGGAGCGAGCGGCTCGAAGAAATAAGTTTTGGTCACCACCCGCGCAGGTCGGCGATAGCGCTTTTCAAGCCGCGCATGTCGGCGACGATGCCACAGGCGCCGGCGGCAAGCAGATCGGACGCGAGCTTGCCGGGCACCAGACTGCCGCCGACGAAGCCGATCGGCTTCATGCCGGCCGCCACCGCCGCGGCGACGCCGGGCACGGAATCTTCCACCACGATGCAGTCGTGCGGGGCGACCTGACTTTGGGCGGCCGCGAGCATGAACAGATCGGGCGCCGGCTTGCCGTTCCGTACGGTGCTCGCGGAAAACAACCGCGGCTCGAAAAAACGAAGCAGCCCGGTGATTTCGAGGCTGACGCGAATCCGCTCGGGTGGTGACGAGGATGCCACGGCCTTGGGGCCTCGTATCCAGGTCAGCGCGTGGGCTGCGTGGGCGATCGGCCGCAGCTCGGCGCGCAACCGCCGCAGCGTTTCGCCGGTCACGAACGTGGAAAAATCCAGCGGCAGCCGCTTGCCGATCGCCGTCTCGATGGCGGCGAAAATATCGGCCGGGCGGCGGCCGTGAAAGCGGCGCATGACGCCGGCGGCAGACGCCCTCACGCCGATCCGGCCGAGCGCTTCCGCCATGACGGTGGCAGTGATTGGTTCGCTGTCGACAAGCACGCCGTTACAATCGAAGATGACCAAAGGTCCCCCCGATGGCTCGGCCACGAAGCGTGGCTATCGTTTCAGCTTTCCGGGAAGGCAACGCGGACAGGCGAAGATAGCGTTCTGTCCGAAACTGCACATAGGGTCTCGTCTCGGCAATGCACTTATGCACAGAAAAGCGCCGCAATTCACAACCGCGGCGTTGACAGGGCGTTGCGCCGGCTATCCGGGCCTAATTGAATTTTTCCTTGATGTCGTCGATGCCGCGCCTCAAAAGGTCCTCGGCGACCTTGCCTTTGGCGGCTGCGGAGAGAATCTTTTGCGCAGCTGAAACGGCAGCTTCGGCCGCGGCTGAGCGCACGTCGGCCAGCGCTTGAGCCTCCGCCTGGACGATTTTTGCCTCTGCCATTTTGGTTCGGCGGGTCACGAAATCCTCGGCTTTCGCCTTGGCCTCGGCGGTCAGACGCTCGGCCTCCGCCTTGGCGCCGGCGATGATCGCGGCGGCCTCGTTCTCGGCTTCGCGACCCTTGCGCTCGAACTCGGCGAGCAAGGCCTGCGCTTCGTCACGCAGCCGGCGCGCCTCGTCCAGTTCGGATTTGATGCGAGCCTGGCGGGCGTCGATACCCTCGATCATCTTGCGGTGAGCGCCGAGATAGACGAGCAGCCCGAGGAAACAGAGAAAGCCGAGCGCCACCCAGTTTTCGGTTTCCATCAGCGATTCAAGCATCGGCGCCTCAGCTCTTTCTCGCTTCGCCGACCGCGGCGGCAACATCGCCGGTGGCGGGAGCCTGGCCGATCAGACGCTCGACAATCGCCGACGCGGCGTCAGCGGCGATGGCGTGCACGTGGCCCATGGCGGTGCCGCGGGTCTGGGCGATCGATTGCTCGGCCGCGGCCAGCCGCTCGTGCAATTGCGCTTCCAGGCGCTTGTGCATGTCCTCGGCTTCGCGCGCCTGCTGCTGCCGGGTCGAGCTGGCGATGCCCTGCGCCCGGGCGCGGGCGTCGGCGAGCGCCTTCTCGTAAGCGGCATGGGCCGCGTTCGACTGCTCCTTCAGGCGTTCCGCCGCCGCCAGATCGTCGCTAATCAGCCGGCTGCGCTCGGAAAGAATCGAGCCGATCCGCGGTAACGCGATCTTCGCCATCAGCACATAGAGCAGCACGAAGCTTATCGTCAGCCAGAACAGCTGCGACGGGTAATGCTGCGCCTGAAACGGCGGGAACGAATTATGACCCGCCGGCTGTTCGGTATGGGCAGTGGTCTCGGCCATCTTTGGCGCCGTCGCTGTCGAGAACTTACAACCCGAATAGCAGTAGCAGCGCGATCAGCAGCGAAAAGATGCCGAGCGCTTCGGTAATGGCGAACCCGAAGATCAGATTGCCGAACTGGCCTTGCGCGGCCGACGGATTACGCAGCGCCGCGGCCAGATAGTTGCCGAAGATGATGCCGACGCCGATGCCGGCGCCGCCCATGCCGATACAAGCGATACCCGCACCGATATATTTTGCGGCGGTCGGATCCATGTGAAAACTCCTTCTCTGAAGTTGCAGAAAGCGGCCGTCAGTGGCCTGGGTGAATCGCATCGTTGAGATAGATGCAGGTGAGAATCGCGAACACGTAGGCCTGCAGAAAGGCCACCAGAAGCTCAAGCGCGGTCAGCAAAACGACCATGATGAAGGGCAATGTCGCGCCGAAGATTCCGAGAATGCCGGCGCCGCCGAGCATGATGATGAAGCCGGCGAACACTTGCAGCGTGATGTGGCCGGCCAGCATGTTGGCGAACAGACGAACCGAGTGCGATACCGGCCGCGACAGGAACGACAGGATTTCGATCACCACGATCGCCGGCAGGATCAGCTTTGGCACGCCCTTCGGCACGAACAGATTGAGGAAATGCAGGCCGTTGCGCCAGAAGCCGTAGCCGACCACGATGAAAAACACCAAGAGCGCCAGGCTGGCCGTCACGATCAATTGGCTTGTCACGGTGAACGAATACGGGATCAGGCCGATCAGATTGGCAAACAGCACGAACATGAACAGGGTAAAGACGAAGGGAAAAAACCGCATGCCCTCATTGCCGGCCGATGAGCGCACGGTATTGGCGACGAACTCGTAGGACATTTCGGCGATCGATTGCAGCCGGCCGGGTACCACCGCGCGCGAGGCCGTGGCGCCGATGAACAGCGTCGAGACGACGCCGACGATGATGAACATGACGAGCGCGGAATTGGTGAACGAGATCGGATGACCGCCCATGCTCAGCAACGGCAGCGGGATCATATCGTGGATCTGAAACTGGTGGATCGGATCGACTTGCATGGAGCTTTCGCTTGCGTCTGCGGTCGCGGCGGGAGCGCCGGATTGTCAGTCCCGCGGTTTCGGTCTGACCTCATCAGGCCCGGCGCCTGTAACGAGGCCCGCGGAACGCATCACATTGAGCACGCCCGCGGCAAAGCCGAGCAGGAGGAATATGATAAGCCCCCAAGGCGAGATGCCGAGCCAGCGGTCGAGCAGCCAGCCGATGCCGGTGCCGACCACGACGCCTGCAACGAGTTCGCTGGAGAGCCGAAAGCCCTTGGCATAACCGGATGCAGTCGTCGCCCGATCCACACCAGCGTCGTCGGAAGGAGGGCGTACACCGGGGCGTACGTGACCGAGACCTTCGTTGAGCCGCTGGAGTCTCGCGGAGAGAGCGGCCTCGTCGGTTTGCTGCCTGTCGTGCTCGCCGTTATCGCGCGCGTCGCCCATGATTTCGACACTCGCGGCTTATAGCGATCGCGACACGCCCGCCCCTTAAAAGCCGCGCGGACCATACTGGCGCAGGTGCAGCAAGTCAAGAACACCAAATTCGATCTAATAGATTGAAATATCAGCATATATTGGCTGATACGGCGGCTTAGGACGGAGCCGATGTTGTGCACTGCAAGACTGGAAGCAAACAGCTAAGATAAATCGTCTCGATGCCGCGTTGACGGAAATCCGCAGGAGGACCGGTTCATGAGCCGCTATAGCCTTGTTGCCGCCGCCACCGGCGCCCTTTGGCTCTGCGCGATGGCGATCATGCCGGCGGCCGGTGAGACCGCGCCGGACACGGCTGGCGGGCGCTATATGTTCGAAAAGCAAGCCGGCACAGGGAACTCCGGTTATATCCGGCTCGACACCCAGACCGGCGAGGTCGCGCTATGTAGCCAGCGCGCGATCGGCTGGGCTTGTGAGACGGCGCCGGACGACCGCGCGCTGCTTGAAAACGAAATTGCGCGGCTGCGCGCCGAGAACGGCGCGCTCAAGAAAGAACTTCTCGCGCGCGGCCTGCCGCTGCCAGCGGGCGCCAACCCGGAACAGCCGGCGCAGAGCAACCAGATCGTCGTGCCGTTGCCGAGCAACGCCGACATCGATCGTGTTGTGGCGATGGTCGGTCAGGCGTGGCACCGTTTCGTCGAAGCCGTCCAGCAAGCGCAAAAACAGGTTTTCAACAAAAGCTGATTGTGGAGCGCAAAACACCGCTCGCTATGACCCACTCATCAGCCAGCCGATTATCGGCCGTTCGGACCGCCCGCGTTGAGACCACGGCGACCGCGGTATTGACCGTGGCGACGCCGGGCGAAGGATTTTTCGAGATCACCGGCGATGTCGCGCAGTTCATTGGACAGATCAAGGCGCGCGACGGTGCCGTGCTGCTTTATCTCAAACATACTTCGGCGTCGCTGGTCATACAGGAAAACGCCGACGCCGATGTTCGTACCGATCTCGTCACTGCGCTCGAACGCCTGGCGCCGGCGAATGGCGGCTGGGTGCACGACGTCGAGGGGCCCGACGATATGCCGGCCCATATCAAGTCCATGCTCAACGGAGTGTCGCTGCAAATCCCGGTCGCCGATGGCAGGTTCATGCTCGGGACCTGGCAAGGCATCTATGTCGCCGAGCACCGGGCGCGGCCGCACCGGCGCGAAATCGTCCTGCAATTCCTCGGCTGTTGCCAATGAAACGGCGCCAAGGCCGGTGCAAGCAGCCGGGCCGTGATGGCCCGGCTGTATTTGCCTTGCGCGGCGTTCAGTTCGGCCAGCACTTCTTGCCTTCCGGACCCAGGTGGTAGCCGGGCGGACAAGCGCGGTGCACTGCGAACGGACGACAATGGCCGGCGGGGCCGCGCCAATATCCCGGTCCGCAGTCTTCCGCGACTTTGATGACGAGATTATTGCCGTTGTCGAGCGGAATAGGCGTGAAGCCGGCGGCGCTCGCGGTCGTCGCGACTGCAAATGCCAATGCTCCGCTCAACAGGATCGATCGAACCATCGCGTGTTCCTTTCCGATAGCTGCGCCACGAGGTATGGCCGAATGGGCGATTAAAGCAGTTGAGGCCATGAACTGCGCCTGAATGAGGCTTTAACGGAGGCGACAGCATGCGGTCGGAATTGCGGCGGCGTTACTTCCGTGGCAGCGCATCGGTGGACCGAAGGCGGCCAACAGCGGTAATATTTTGCGCTAACATGAGGCGCTAACATGCCGCGGTCGCATGCTGTAAAAGTTTGTGCGGCAACCGGGGCGGATCATTGAGCGAGGCCGCAATTCATCATCTGTTGATTGCCGACGACCACCCGCTGTTCCGCGGCGCGTTGCGCGAAGCGGTCAACGGTCTGTTCGATCGTGTCGATGTCGCCGAGGCGGGCAGTTTCGAGGAAATCCCCGAGATTCTCGAACGCGGCGTCGACGTCGACCTCATCCTGCTCGATTTGCGCATGCCCGGCGTGCGCGGCTTTTCCGGGCTGATGTATCTGCGCGCGCAGTATCCGCATTTACCGATCGTCGTGGTTTCGGCCAACGACGATCCCGCCGTGATCCGCCGCTGCATGGAATTCGGCGCATCGGGTTTCATTCCCAAGACGCTCGGCATCGAGGCGATGCGCCAGGCCATCGCGCGGGTCCTGGAAGGTGGCGTGTGGACGCCGCCCGACGTCGATCTGCACGGCGGATCGGATGCGGAGACCGCCGCCACGATCGCCCGGCTGGCGACGCTCACGCCGCAGCAGGTGCGGGTGCTGATGATGCTGTCGGGCGGCTTGCTCAACAAACAGATCGCCCACGAGCTCGGCGTCTCGGAGGCAACCGTCAAGGCGCACGTCTCCGCCATCCTGCAAAAGCTCGATGTCGAAAGCCGCACCCAGGCGGTAATCGCCGCCGGCAAGATCGAAGCCGGGCAGTGGCCGCAAGCGCCGTCTGCTGCCGCCAAAGCGGAAGCGCCGGATCGCGCCTGATGCGGGCGACCCGGTGGCCTATTCCGCCGCGACGCGCTGCACCCGCCATTGCGCGATCAGCGCGCGCAACGACGCAGGCTTGATCGGTTTATTGAGGAGATGGGCGCCTTCGGCGCGGACCTCTTCGCGCACCCGCAGCGAACGGTCGGCAGTGATCACGATCGCCGGAATATGACGGCCCAGGCGGCTGCGCAGTTCGGCGATCGCGGCGACGCCATTGGCGCCGTCGAGATGATAGTCGACCAGAAATCCGTCGGGCTCCAGTCCGCTCCGCTCGATCGCCTTGAGCGCGCCGGCGAGGTCCGGTGCCGTCAACGTGCGGCTGCCCCAGCCGCCGAGCAGCGTCTCCATGCCGTCGAGAATGGCGCGATCGTTGTCGATGCAGACGACCACCATGCCGTCGAGCTGGCCGAGATCGAAACGCAGCGCCGCGGGCTGCGCGGGCGCGGCCTGGGCGCCGCTGCCGCGCGGCACGTCGATCGCAAAGCGCGAGCCACGGCCGACATTCGAACGCAGCGTCACCGCGCAGCCCAGCACGCGCGCGATGCGTTCGACGATCGAAAGCCCCAAGCCGACGCCGCGGGCTACCCGCGCGCCCTGCTCGAGCCTGCGGAATTCCTTGAACACGGCGCGGCGCTTGGCCTGCGGAATGCCGATGCCGGTGTCATAGACTTCGATAAAGAGCCGCTCGCCGCGCCGGCGGCAGCCGACCAGCACGCGGCCGTCGGGCGTGTATTTGATGGCATTGGACATCAGGTTCTGCAGCAGCCGGCGCAGCAGGCGGCGGTCCGAGCAGACATGCTGGGCGCATGGCACGACCGTCAGGTCGAGGCCTTTTTCGCGGGCCATCGGCGCAAACTCCACCTCGAGCCGGTGCAGCAATTCGTCGATGCGGAACTCGGCGATCTCCGGCTTCATGGCGCCGGTATCGAGCCGGGACATATCGAGCAGCGCGGTGAAAATCTCTTCGACCGCTTCGAGCGAGGCTTCGATGTTCCGCACCAGATCGGCGTCTTCGCCGGAGCGCTGCCGCTCGATCAGGCTGGTCACGTAGAGCCGCGCGGCGTTGAGCGGCTGCAGAATGTCGTGGCTCGCCGCGGCGACAAAGCGCGTCTTCGAGACATTGGCCTCATCCGCCTCGGCCTTGGCGCGCGCCAGCGCGGCATTGAGCCGGGTCAGTTCGCCGGTGCGCTCGCGCACGCGGCGCTCCAGCGTGGCATTGGCGCGCTCCAGCGCCTCGGCGGCCTTTACGCTGTCGCTGATGTCGGTGAACGTCGTCACCAGGCCGCCATCGGGCATGCGATTGCCGCGTACTTCGATCACCAGCCCGCGATCGGCGAAGCGTTCTAGGAAGGGCTCGGCATCGGAGGTGTATCTGGCGACGCGCTCGGCGACAAACTCATCGACGCCTTTGGCGCTGCGCTCGCCGCGTTCGGCGAGGTGGCGCAGAATATCGTCGAGCGCGATGCCGACGCGGGTCAATTCGTGCGGCAGATCGAAGATTTCGCCGAATTGCCGGTTCCAGCAGACCAGGGTCAGCTCCTTGTCGAACACGGCGATGCCTTGGCGCACATGATCGAGCGCGGTCTGCAGGATTTCGCGGTTGTAGTGGATCGCGGCATTGGCGTCGTCGAGGAGCTTCAATGCCGCTTTGGTCGAGACCGTGCGCTTGCGCAGCACGAGCGACAGGACGAGCCGCGACGACGCCGCGCCGATGGCGGAGGCCAGCAGATATTCGGCGTATTGCAAGAGCTGAAAATCCGCTTCGGCCTGCGGCGTGAGGTCGATGCGGCGGGTCACAGCGAAGCTGGAAAAGGATTCACGGGTGCGTTCGTCGCCGAGATAGCGCGCCACGGTCGCGATCAATTCCTCGACCGTCACCGACGCGCGGCGCAGCCGAAAACTCGGCGCGATCGGCCGCAGCGTCGACGGCACGAACAGGTCCGCTTGCACTCGCTCAATGGCAGCGGGCCGGCGCGCCAGCGAAAAACCGATATAGCAGACGACGTTGAGGACAAGGCTCAAGAGCACGCCGTGCACCAGCGGCGGCAGGTCGACGCCGAACAGCGCCTGCGGCTTGAGAAAGCCTATTCCCCATGGACCGTCGGCGAGAAGGTGGGCGCCGGCGCTGCCGGCTTCAAAAATGCTCGGCAGCAGCAGTGTGTAAAACCAGACCATGATGCCGACGCTGACGCCGGCGATTGCGCCGGACGCGGTCGCCCGGCGCCACACCAGCCCGCCGAAGAAAGCTGGCGCCAATTGCGCCACCGCCGCGAACGACAACAGCCCGATCGCCGCGAGCTGGACGTCGCCGGCGAAGCGATAGTACAGGTAGGCGAGGACCAGGATGACGAAGATCGCGATGCGACGCATGATCAATAGTTGCGCCGCCGGGTCGCGCGGTTCGCCACGCCGGGCATGGCGCTTGAGCGCGAGCGGCATCACAATGTCGTTCGACACCATGATGGCGAGCGCGACCGATTCGACGATCACCATCGCGGTAGCGGCGGACAAGCCGCCGACGAAAGCGACGATCGTCATCAGGTTCGAGTGCGCGGCAAGCGGCAGCGCCAAAACGAACATGTCGCTGTCGACGTGGCCGGCTGGAAACGTCATCAGCCCGGCGAGCGCGATCGGCAGCACGAACAAGTTGATGAGGACGAGATAGATGGGAAACAGCCAGGCGGCGCGGCGAACCTCGGCCTCGCTATGGTTCTCGACCACCATGACGTGGAATTGCCGCGGCAAAAGCATGATCGCGAACAGCGACAGGAGCGTCATGGCGCCGAACGGGGCGAGCTGCGGCAGGCGCGTCAGCGCGGCCGCGGCCTTCGGCGTGTCGAGCGCACGCGCGAACAGCGCGAACGGGCCGTGGAACATGACAAAGGTCACAAATACGCCGACGGCGATGAACGCCATGAGCTTGACGATCGACTCCGCTGCGATCGCCAGCATCAAGCCGTCCTGATGCTCGGTCGCGTCGGTATGGCGCGTGCCGAACAGCACCGCGAAGGTCGCCATCGCCAGCGCCACGAACAACGCGACGTCGCCGAACACGGGCGGCACCGCGCCGCCCGGCGAGGCTTCGGCGAGGATGGTGGAGACCGACGCCGAGACTGCTTTGAGCTGCAGCGCGATGTAAGGGATCATGCCGACGATAGCGACCAGCGCAACCGTGGCCGCCACCGCTTGGCTTTTGCCGTAGCGCGCGGCGATGAAGTCGGCGATCGAGGTGATGTTCTGGCTTTTGGCAAGCCGCACGACGCGCAGGATAAGCGGGAAGCCGAGCCCCACCATCGCCAGGGGGCCGATATAGATGGCAAGGAAATCGAGACCCGAGTGCGAGGCGACGCCGACCGAGCCGAAGAACGTCCACGAGGTGCAGTAAATCGCCAGCGACAGCGGATAGATCAGCAGCCGCGAGGTCGCCCCGCGGGCGATGCGCACCCGGTCGCCATAGCTGGCAACGGCGAACAACAGGCCGAGATAGGCGAGCGCAATGACGACAACGACCCACCCCTGCAGCATGGCCTTGCCTCAGCGCGCTCCCTTATAGCGTCGGCGCTCGCAGTCGCGCGGCGGCCGGTTGTTAGGGGGAGGGGACCATTTTTCTGATGCCGTGTCCATGCACCCGCCGCTGATGGCGGTTACGGACGGCTGGGCAGTCCGGGCGGTCATGCTCCGCGACGGCGGAGCATCCAGTAATCATTGTTTCAGTTATTGAATCGCCGGTGTAACAATTAACGCTGGCGGATACTGGATCGTCCGCATGCGCGGACGATGACAACCGCTATTCCGCCGCCAGCGCGCGTTCCTTGAACGGCAAGCCGAGGCGCTGCCAGACCTCGACTAGCGCTTCGGCCAGCGCGTCGATCAGGCCGTCGTCATGGTACGGGCTCGGCGTGATGCGCAATCGCTCGGTGCCTTTGGGGACGGTCGGATAATTGATCGGCTGAATGTAGATGCCGTGCTCCGCGAGCAAAAGATCGCTTGCCGCTTTGCACAGCTCCGGATCGCCGACATAGACCGGCACGATATGCGTCGGGCTCTCCATCACCGGCAGCGCGGCGGCCGCGAGCACCGCCTTGGTACGAGCGGCGCGATCCTGGTGGCGCTCGCGCTCCCAGCTGGAGGTCTTCAGATGCCGGATCGCGGCAGTCGCCGCGGCGCAGACCGACGGCGGCAGCGCGGTGGTGAAAATAAAGCCCGGCGCATAAGAACGTACCGCGTCGATCATCGCCGCCGAGCCGGCGATGTAGCCGCCGAGGCAGCCGAAGGCCTTGGCCAGCGTGCCTTCGATCACGTCGAGGCGGCCGGCAGCGCCGTCACGCTCGCTGATGCCGCCGCCGCGCGCACCATACATGCCGACGGCATGGACCTCGTCGACATAGGTCATGGCTCCGTAGCGGGCGGCAAGATCGCAAATGGCATTGATCGGCGCGATGTCGCCGTCCATCGAATAAAGGCTTTCGAACACGATGAGCTTCGGCCGTTGCGGTGTCGCGGCGGCCAACAGCTCTTCCAGATGCGCCATGTCGTTGTGACGGAAAATCTGCTTCTCGCAATGCGCCTGACGCACGCCTTCGATCATCGAATTGTGGTTCCAGGCATCCGACAGGATCAGGCAATTCGGCATCAGGCGCGCCAGCGTCGAAATGCCGGTCTCGTTGGAGACGTATCCCGATGTAAACACCAGCGCCGCTTCCTTGCGGTGCAGGTCGGCGAGCTCGCGCTCGAGCTCGACCAGCGGATGATTGTTGCCGGCGATATTACGGGTGCCGCCGGCGCCGGTGCCCATGCGGGTTGCGGTCTCGACCATGGCGCCGATCACCTTGGGATGCTGACCCATGCCGAGGTAATCGTTGGAGCACCAGATCACGACATCCTTGGGGCCGTCCGGCGTATGCCATACCGCATGCGGAAAACGGCCGGCGATGCGTTCGAGGTCGGCGAAGACGCGATAGCGCCGCTCGCCCCGTAGCTGGCCAAGGGCCGTCGCGAAATAGCCGGCATAATCGACAGTTGGGCGGTTGCTGGGATAATTCATCGGCAGGCGTCCCCGGCGATCGCCGGCATTTCACGATATTGGGGCTGAACCGCCCCATTTCTAGAAGCGTTCCAGGGAGTTTGTCGAGATGGTCTTGGAGGAAAAATCGTCGCGTCACATTGCGATGGGTCAAGTCTCCGGAACCGTAGTGAATGTCCGGTTCCGAGATATCGTCGGATGCCGCTTGTGCGCGGGGTAAGCCGGGCGCCCCCGCCTGCCTCGGCAAGGGCGTTTTGGCCCGGTTATCGGAGAAGTTATCCGGCGCGCCGCGCGGCCGCCGTGCCGACGGCTACTTTGAGCCATGGGCTCCAAGGCTCCGGCGGCACCAGGCCTTCGCTCACCGATACCGGCAGGATGCGGCCATCGGCGGTGATGCGGCCGATCATGACCGGCTTGTAGAGATGGTGGGTCTGGGCGTCCATTTGCACCGAGAAGCCCGACGGCGCCGTGATGCGCCGGCCACCCAGCGCCTCGCGGACCTTGTCGACCTCGGTCGTGCCGGCGGCTTCGACCGCGGCGGCCCATAGCTTAAAGCCGATCCAGGTCGCCTCCATCGGGTCGTTGGTCACCGCGTCCGGCTTGCCGGTGAAGCCGCGCCATTCGGCGATGAAGGCGCGGTTCTCGGGCGCGTCGAACGCGTGCAGATAATTCCACGCCACGAAATGTCCGGCGACGTTGATCTGCTTGAGCGCGGCAAGTTCGGCTTCATTGATCGACAGCGACATCACCGGGATATCCGCCGCGATGACTTCCTGTCTCGCCAATTCGCGGAAGAAGTGAACGTTGGCGTCGCCGGAAATCGTCGCTACGATCGCGGTGCGGCCGCCGCGGGCGAAGCGGCGAATGTCCTCCACCACGGCCTGCCAGTCGGTCTGACCGAGAGCGGTATAGTGCTCCGCCAGTTCGGTGATCCCTTTGCTGGCGAGATATCCCTTGAGCACGGCATTGGTGGTGCGCGGGTAGATGTAATCGGTGCCGACCAGAAAGAACCTGCGAATGCCCTGGCTGTGGAGGAAGTCCACCGCCGGGATCGCCTGCTGCGGCGGCGTCGCGCCGGTATAAAAGATGTTGCGCGAGGCCTCCTCGCCTTCGTACTGGCTCGGATAGAACAGCAACGCATTGTCGTGCTCGACGATCGGCAGCACTTCCTTGCGCGACTCCGAGCTCCAGCAGCCGAAAATAGCGGCGACCTTGTTGTCATGGATGAGCTGGTGCGCCAGATGCGCGTAAGCCTGCGGGTCGGAATGGGGATTGACGATGACCGGCTCGAGCGGCCGGCCCAAGAGCCCGCCGCGCTCGTTCTGCCGCTCGATCAGCATGACCAGAAGCTCCTGCAGCGGCCGTTCGCGCGCCGTCATGGTGCCGGACAGCGAATGCAGGATGCCGATCTTGATCGAGCCGAATTCGAGATCGGCGAAATAGCGCGATACGACTTCGACCAGCCATTGCGAGCGGCCGAGCAGATCCTCGGCGGTGGCGACGACACCGGTGCCAGCCTCGGCGACGCTCGAGGCGATGGTGGAAATCTCCGGCAGCACGTCGGCGACCGCGTCGGCAACCTGCTCGGCGCGCGCGCCGATGCGATTGATCTCGGTGGCCTGGTGATCGAGGATGCCGGTCAATTGCCGGTTGGCATCGCTCATCGTCGCCACGCTCGACGATACGCCGGAAATAGCTTCGACGGTTTCGTTGACCGCATGCTGGATGTCGTGAATTTGCGCGCCGATGTCCGCGGTGGCCTTGGCGGTTTGCTGCGCCAGCGTCTTGACCTCGGAGGCGACCACCGCGAAGCCGCGGCCGGCGGCGCCGGCGCGCGCGGCTTCGATCGTCGCGTTGAGCGCGAGCAGCGAGGTCTGCGAGGCGATCGCTTCGATCAATTTCACCACGGTGCCGATGCGCTCCGCCGCCTCGGCCAGGCTGCGCACGGTAAAGTCGGTGTGGCCGAGATCGGCAATGGTGCGGTCGGTCGCCTCCTTGGCGGCGGCCGCCTCGGCGTTGCATTCGACGATCGAGGAGAGCAGTCCACGCGCCGCGTCGGCGACCGTGGCGACGTCGCGGCTGGCTCTCGCCGCCGCCGCGACGGCGCCGGTGGCCCGGTGCATCATATCCTTGTTGCGGGCGTCGAGGTTGTCGGTGGTGATGCGAATCTCTTCGCCGGCGGATTGGAAGTTGACGGTGAGCTCTTCGATGGTGGAGCGGAAGCGTCTGGTGAAAAACCCGCGGCTTGCGTGGCGCAGCCGGGTCTCGGCTTCGCGGCTGCGCAAATCGACGGCGACCGCATCGGCATCGATCAAGGCCTGCCGCATGGTCTCCGCGGCGACGGCGCTGTCGGCGAGCGCGCCGCCCTGGATTTGCGAAGGCAGCGTAGCGTAGCGGTCGCCGCGGGCGATCTGCCCGATTGCCGCGACCAGGCCGCGCAAGGTGCGTTCGCAGTACCAGGCGACCGCGACGGAGCCGATGAGCGCGACGGCAAGCCCGAGCAAGAGATTGCCGGTGCCCCACGTCGTGATGACGGCCACGCCGTCGGCAAGGATAATCGGCAATACGATCCACGCCGGCAGCGGACTTTTTAATTTGGCGACCATTTCGGGTCTACTTCAGTCTGGCCGGCAGGAAATTCCTGGAGAACCTGCGTGAAATTGCGCATATTCGATTACCAAAACCTTTCGGAATGTTGCGGTGCGGCGCACGAATAATCGGCAGCACGCTTAAAATCTATGCGAACGCCAACCGCGGCACCTGCGGGATAAAAATAGTCTGGATGGAAACGGCTCATGAATGACCGAACGATCCCCGACCACACGCTCGGCCTCGACCATGGTCTCACCGATTATGGCGATCGCGATTTCTCGCGCTATCTGCGGCGCTCCTTCGCGCAATCGATGGGCTATTCGCGCGCCATGCTGGACAAGCCGGTCGTCGGCATCGCCTATACCGGGTCGGATTTCAACAATTGCCACCGGCACTTTCCGGAGCTGCTTGCGGCGGTCAAACGCGGTGTGTTCGCCGCCGGCGCACTGCCGCTCGAGTTTCCGACCATCTCGCTCGGCGAAGTCTTTCTGACGCCGACCAGCTTGAAATTCCGCAACCTGATGGCGATGGACACCGAGGAAATGGTCCGGGCGCAGCCGATGGACGCCGTGGTGCTGATGGGCGGCTGCGACAAGACCGTACCGGCGCAGCTGATGGGCGCAGTGTCCGCCGATCGGCCCGCCATCGCGCTCGTCGCCGGGCCGATGATGACGGGACGTTATCGCGGCGAGCGGCTCGGTGCCTGCACCGACTGCCGGCGCTTCTGGGCGCGCTATCGCTCTGGCGACGTCGACGACGAACAGATCACCGAGGTCGAAGGCAATCTCGCCGTCACGGCGGGGACCTGCGCGGTGATGGGCACCGCCTCGACCATGGCCTGCCTCACCGAGGCGCTCGGGCTGTGCCTGCCCGGCACCGCCGCGATTCCGGCGGTGCATGCCGACCGCCTGCGCGCGGCGGAAGCGACCGGCGCCGCCGCGGTCAAATTGATCGGCACCACGCGCGCGCCGTCGCAGCTCGTCAACGAAAATTCGGTCGAGAACGCGTTGCGCGTCTTGCTGGCGCTTGGCGGCTCGACCAATGCCGTCATTCATTTGACCGCCATCGCCGGCCGCGCCGGCGTGAAGGTTTCGCTCGATCGCCTCAACACCCTGTCGGATACGACGCCGGTCTTGGTCAATCTCAAGCCGGTCGGCAACGGCTATATGGAGGACTTTTACGCGGGCGGCGGCATGGGCGCGCTGTTGCGCGAATTAAAGCCGCTGTTGCATCTCGACTGCATGACGGTGACCGGGGAGACGCTCGCCGAGCGGCTCGCCGGCAACGCCGATGATTCCGACGATTACGTCGACCGCTCGATCATCGCCGAGCTTGGCAAGCCGCTCGAACCTGAAGGC
>JBARER010000140.1:0-10120 GCA_049796395.1 Xanthobacteraceae bacterium | reverse complement strand
GTTGACCATCGTGTACGCCAGCGAGTCAGGTAACAGCGAGAAGCTCGCCGCCGACATGGCGAGGCAATCGCGAGCGCTTGGTTTCAAGCCGACATTGATCGACATGGCCGATTTGGAATTGGCGGCGCTCGCCAAGGTGCGGCGCCTCGTCGTCATCGCCGCGACCTGGGGCGAAGGCGAGCCGCCGGGCCGCGCCGCGCGCGCCTATGACGAACTCATGCACGACAATGCGCCGCGTCTCGACAGCGTCGAATATGGAGTGCTCGCGCTCGGCGATACCGCCTATGCGGAGTTCTGTGCGGTTGGCAAAAACATCGACGAACGGCTCGGCGCACTCGGCGGCAAGCGGGTGGTTGCGCGCATCGATTGCGATCTCGATTTCGCCGCCCCCGCAGATGCCTGGATCGGCGCGACACTCAAAGCGCTGACGCCGCCCGACGTCGACCGTAACCGCGTCATCGAAGTCGATTTCGGCGGCAATGCCGCCGCAAAATCGAATACCGGGATCGTCGAGGCGGAGATTGTCGAGCATTTGAATCTGAATTCGTCGCGCTCGGCCAAGGAAACCATCCACCTCGCGCTGGCCTTTGACGGCATGCCGCCGGCCTACGAGCCCGGCGACTCGCTTGACCTCTACGCCGAGAACGACCCGGTTTATGTCGACGACCTGCTTGCCCAAGCGGGTCTGGCCAAAGATGACGCGTTGCGCGGCGAACTTATCGCGGCGCGCGACATCACAACGCTCTCGCAAAAGACGCTCGAGACTTATGCGGCCCTGACCGGTCACGAAGGCGTCAAGGCGCTGCTGGCCGAAGGCAACGCGCGCGACTGGGTCGCCGGGCGCCAGCTTATCGATCTCATCTCAAACTTCCCGGTGACGATCACTGCCGAGCAGTTACGGGCACTGACGCGGCCGCTTGGCCCGCGAGCCTATTCGATCGCGTCCTCGCGCCGTGAATTCGCCGATGAGGCGCACCTATTGGTGTCGCCGGTGCGCTACGACGCCCATGGCCGGTCGCGCAAGGGCGTGGCCTCCACGCATGTCGCCGAGCGGCTGAAGCGCGGCGACAGAGTGCGTCTCAAGTTGCGGCCCAACCGCCACTTTGCGCTTCCCGATCCCGGCCGCGACATCATCATGGTCGGTCCGGGCACCGGCGTGGCGCCGT
The DNA here is from genome assembly GCA_049796395.1 of Xanthobacteraceae bacterium. Taxonomy (GTDB): domain Bacteria; phylum Pseudomonadota; class Alphaproteobacteria; order Rhizobiales; family Xanthobacteraceae; genus BOG-931. The sequence continues at coordinate 8,954 of JBARER010000140.1, read as the reverse complement.
TCCGCGCCTTCGTGCAGGATCGCCGCGCCGCCGCCGCCAAAGGCAAAAGCTGGCTGTTCTTCGGCGACCGCACCTTCACACACGATTTCCTCTATCAGCTCGAATGGCAGGAAGCGCTTAAGGACGGCTCGCTGACGCGAATGGACGTGGCGTTTTCGCGCGATCGGCCCGACAAGGTCTATGTGCAGCAGAGAGTGTGGGAGCGCCGCCGCGATCTGATCGATTGGCTGGATAACGGCGCATCGTTCTACGTGTGCGGCGACGCCAAGGCGATGGCAAAGGACGTGCGCGCCACGCTGACGCGCGCCTATGCCGACGTGAAGGCGCTGGCGCCGGAGGCGGCGGCCGCGGCGGTCGCCGGTCTCGAGCGCGAAAAGCGCTACCTGCAGGACGTCTACTAAATCATTCCGGGACGCAAACCGATGACCGACGAAGTAGCGCGCGACGTTTCGCGCAACGAACGCATCAAGGAAGCCAGCGACTATTTGCGTGGCACGCTCGCACAGGGGCTGCGTGAAGAGATTACCGGCGCCATCACCGACGACGACCAGCAACTGGTCAAGTTCCACGGCATGTATCTGCAGGACGACCGCGACCTGCGGCCCGAGCGCACGCGCAAGAAAATGGAGAAGGCGTTCGCCTTCATGATCCGCGTCCGTATCCCCGGAGGGGTGCTGACGTCCGGGCAATGGCTGGCGCTCGACCAGGTGGCGCGCGATTACGGCAACGGTAGCATGCGGCTGACTACGCGCCAGACCGTCCAGTTGCATGGCGTCATCAAGTCGAACTTGAAAACGACGCTCCACGATATCGATGCCGCCGTGCTCGACTCCATCGCGGCCTGCGGCGACGTCAATCGCAATGTCATGTGCGGCGTCATTCCGGAACGCTCGCACGTGCACGGCGCTGCATTGGCGCTGGCCCGGGCCATCTCCGAGCGGCTGACGCCGCGGACCCCGGCCTATCGCGAAATCTGGCTCGACGGCGAGAAGATCGCCGGCGGCGAGGACGACGTGGTCGAGCCGATCTATGGCAAGACCTATCTGCCGCGCAAGTTCAAGATCGTGGTCGCGGTGCCGCCGTCAAACGATGTCGACGTCTTTGCTCACGACCTCGGCTTTATCGCGGTGGTCGATGCGGCCGGCGGCATCGCCGGCTGGAACGTCACGGCCGGCGGCGGCATGGGCATGACCCATGGCGAGCCGGAAACTTATCCGCGCAGCGCCGAGTTGCTTGGCTTCTGCGCGACCGAAGATGCGCTCGCCATCGCCGAGGCGGTCGTCACCGTTCAGCGCGATTGGGGCGATCGCAGCAATCGCAAGCACGCGCGGCTGAAATATACCATCGAGGATCGCGGGCTGGCGGCGTTCCGCGCCGAGGTCGAGCGGCGGGCGCAGGTGCAATTGGCTGCCGCCAGGCCGTTCCAGTTCACCTCCACCGGCGATCGCTACGGCTGGAACGAAGGGGCTGGCGGGACAGCACACCTGACCCTATTCGTGCAGAACGGGCGAATCGATGACAAGCCCGGCGCACCGCATTTGTCCGCCCTGCGCCAGATCGCGCAAATTCATGATGGCGAATTTCGCCTCACCCCCAATCAAAACCTGATCGTCGCCAACATCGCGACCGAAAAGCAGAAAGAGATCGAAACCATCGCCCGCGAGGCCGGCCTCACCGCGCCATGGTCCGGCTTGCGCCGCAATTCCATGGCCTGCGTCGCGCTGCCGACTTGTGGGCTGGCGCTGGCCGAGAGTGAGCGCTACCTGCCGGACCTCATCGCGGCGCTCGACCAACGTCTGGCCGCGCACGGGATTTCCGCCGACGACATTGTCATCCGCATGACCGGATGTCCCAACGGCTGCGCGCGGCCTTATCTCGCCGAGATCGGTTTGGTCGGAAAAGGCCCGGGCCGCTATAATCTTTATCTCGGCGGCGCCTTTGACGGCTCGCGTCTCAACAAGCTTTATGGCGAGGATCTCGATCACGCCGGGCTCGTCGCCGCGCTCGATCCGCTGTTGGCCGTCTATGCCGGCGAGCGCCGGCCGGGCGAGCGTTTCGGCGCCTTTGTCATCCGCGCCGGCTTCGTCGCGGCGACCGGCAACGGCCGCGATTTTCACGCCCGCACCGGTCCGTTGCGCGCCGCATGAGTGGCGAGCGCAAATTGGCCGAAGCCGAGCCGGGCCGGATGGGAGCACTGGCGCGGCTGCCATTGTTCTTTTCGCTGCGGGGCAAGCGCGCCGTCGTCGCCGGCGGCAGCGCCGCGGCGGTTTGGAAGGCCGAGCTCTTATCGGCGGCCGGCGCCAAAGTTGCCGTCTATGCGAGCGATATCTCTACGGCCATGGAGGAGCTTGCCGCGCGTCACCCCGGTAGCGGCATCGCGCTGCATCGGCGCTCGTGGACCGTGGCTGATTTGCCAGGAGCGGCCATCGCAGTCGGCGACTTCGCCGACGACGAGCATGCGGCTTTATTCTGCCGGGCCGCGCGCGGCGCCGGCGTTCCGGTCAACCTCGTCGACCGGCCCGAGTTCTGCGACTTCTCCTTCGGCGCCATCGTCAATCGATCGCCGCTGGTGGTCGGCATTTCGACCGACGGGGCCGCGCCGGTTTTCGCCCAGGCCATCCGCACCAAGCTGGAAGCGCTGTTGCCGGCGGGCTTTGCCGGTTGGGCCGCCGCAGCGGCCCGCTGGCGCCAGACCGTGCAGCATTCAAGCCTGTCCCCCGCCGGTCGGCGCGAGTTCTGGCAGCGCTTCGCTGCGCTCGCTCTGCGCCGCCCCGACCGGCCGCCGCACGAGCGCGATTTCGATCGCTTTATCGCCGGTGCTGCCGGTGACACGGCGGAACGCGGCACGGTCACATCTGTCGGCGTCGACCCCGATCATCCCGATTTGCTGACGTTGCGGGCCCTTCGCGCGCTGCAGGCGGCCGATGTCATTGTCTTCGATGATTTGGTGCCGCGTGAGATGCTGGATTTTGCCCGCCGCGAGGCCCGCAAAATTCGGGTCGATAGTGCCGGCCATGACCGGCGGCATCCCCGTCATGACATCGATGGGTTCGCGGCCGATCTCGCCGCGCAAGGCAAGCGGGTGGTCGTGGTTGCGTCGCTGCGCCGGGCCGATAGCGTAACCCGCGGTATCGAGGAGCGGCTTTCCAGCGCGGCCTGACGCTTCATTTTCGCTATTTTCGCCCCGGTGTTGTCAGGCCATTTGTAGGCTAGGTGCTTTCCAGACGAGTCCCCCGAAGCGCGCGAGCGATCCGTACCTCGCCGCTAAAGATACTATCTTTACTATTTTAACGCCAGCCGTTAATCTGGCCGTCGATGGCCCACCCACTCGCCAGACAAGCCGCGCCGCAAGCAAGCAGCAGCTCGACTGCGCGCATCATGTTTGCCGGCCGCTCGTCTTCGCTGTCGGCGCAAGTGGTGGCGGAAGTGCGCGATGCGCTGTTCGCCAAACGCCTCAAGCCCGGCGATTTTCTTGGTACCGAAAAGGATTTGGCGGCCCGCTTCAAGGCGAGCCGCATCGTTGCCCGCGATGCGCTGCGCACGTTGGAAGCGCTCGGCATCGTCGAAATCCGCATGGGCAAGGGCGGTGGCGCGCGCGTCGCCCACGGCAATCCGCGCCTGTTCGCCGAAGCGCTTGCGGTGCAGCTCGACCTCATCGGAGTGAGCGCCGCCGAGATCATGGATGCGCAGCGCGCGATCGAGACGCTCGGCGCCGAACTCGCCGCCGAGAATGCGACGTCGGCGGACGTAGCAAAACTGCGCCATCTGCTCGCCGCAGCGGAAGCAGCGATCGGCGACCTCGACGAGTTCACGCGGCTATCGCGCGACTTCCATCTCGCCGTTGCTGAGGCCTCGCACAACCGCGTGATCCTCGTGCAGCTCATCTCGCTCGAACACGTCTCTTGGCCGCGCCGCAACGTTACCGCAACGCCGAAATTGGCGCGGCACATTCTGGATATCCACACTAAGCTCGCGGATCTGATCGAGCTGCGCGACCCGAGTGGCGCGCGCGCTCTGATGAACGACCATGTCAAGATGATCCGCGCCCGTCGCGTCGCCGAACGCGGCCGCATTCCCACGAACGGACACTTCAGCTGCTGAAATCAGAATCGGAGGAGACGATGGCGAAATTTCTGATCGAACCGCATTTCCGCCTGCAGGAATGGGTCGCCGAGGAAAAGGGCTATTTCCGCGCCGAGGGGCTCGATTACGAATTCCGGGAAATGGTGCGCGCAACCGGCGGCCAAATCCACAACAAGGGCGACAAGGTCGGCGCCTTCCAGGCGCTCGAAGCCGGCCGCAAGTCGAACGTCAGCTGCGCCTGCCACTGGACCGTCAATGTCGCGGCGTCGAAGGGCCACGGCCGCATGTACACCGACGTCTATTCGGTGGCGCCGGCCGGAATATTCGTTGCCGCCGATTCGAACATCAAAACCCCGGCCGACCTCGCCCAAGTGCCGATCTCGGTCGGATACCAGTCCGGCAGTCATTATGCCACGGTGCAGGCGCTGGAAGCTTATCTGAAGCCGGATGACATCAAGCTCAATTACGCCGACGGCATGCTGTTTGCGCGCATGGAGAATCTAATCGACGGCACCGCGCCGGCAGTGAATCTGTTCAGCGGCCCTTATTACTTCGCCGAGCAACTCGGTTTTCGCAAAGTCATCGACACCACTTTCATGATCGCCACCATGATCCACGGCGATCCCGATGCGGAAGACTTGCGCAAATTCTTCCGTGCCTTGCGCAAGGCGCAGCGCGACATCGACCTGCGGCCGGAACTCTACACCCATTATTACAAGCACGAATTTCCCGACCGCTTCCACGCTACGATGGACACGCGGCGCTGGGGGCCTGGCGAGCGGCTGGTGTTCGAGCCCTATACAAAAGAGGTGTACGAGCAATCCTTCGAATGGATCGCCGACCACCACATCTTTCCCGAAGGCACGATGGGCACGGGCCGCTACGAGCAGGCGACGGTGTCGCTGATCGATTGATTAGAGCATGATCGGAAAGAACCCGCCCTCGGACTTGATCCGAGGGTGGCTACCGGATTTCCGAAAAGATCATGTTATCGGCCGACCAGGGTCCAGCCGCTGAAGCGGATGAAACTGAATTGCCGGTTCAGAAACGCCTCGAAGGCGACCACCGCCGCCATGACGCGCGGAAACGGCGTCGGCCGCAGAATGTCGACGAACATGCAATAGCGCGGCTGGTCGGTCTCGTTGGCGGACAGATGCAGCAGCGTGTCGTCGAAGATGAACAGCTTGTTCTCGCACCAGTAATTCGTCTTGTTGCCGACAACGATATAGGCGGATTTATCCTGCATATCGTTGATGTTGTACAATAGCCGCAAGGTCGGCCGCAGCCAGCCGAAATGCGGCGACGTCGTGGTCCGCTTGTTGAAGACGGACAGCCCGATGGTCTTGACGTAGGTCCACGGACCGTCGAGGCCGGGGACGTCCACCGCCGCTTCGGATTTGATCCCATACCAGCACCAGGAAAACATCGTGCGCCGGTGCTCCTGCGAGCGCTCCTCGAGGCGGCGAACGAGTTCGGCTTCGTCGGTGACCCGCAATAGGCGCCGCACTTCGTCCTGATAGGCCGGCGGAAAATCGTCCAGGCTATAGACGCCTTTGTTGACGTACGGCAGCGAGAGAATATCCAGAAGCGTATTGATGGGCGACAGCAGCCAGAGCAGAAAGCCGTTGCCGATGAAATACCGCCGCAGCGTCGAGAGTTTCAAGTCGCTATTGCGGGTCACGTCATAGGCGCCGCAGATCGCGTAAACCAGCGCGATCTTGGGAAAAAAATAAGCGAATGGCGCCAGCACGCACAGCGGAAACAGCACCCGCCTGATCGTCAACTTCCATATTCTGGTGAAGACCGCGCGGCCCTTGAGCGGTTCGCTCAGTGTCGTACTCATGCAAACCCCGCTACAAGACAGCTGCTGCGACCGAATTCTCAGGCGGAATTTGTCGGATACCGCGCCGGCCGAAGATGGACAATATCGCCTGTCGCCGGAAATAGCGAATGAGGCGTCGAACCAAACCCAAGTTTAGGCCCGCCCGGTTCCGCTTCTGCTCCCCAGCCAATTTGCGATGCCGAGGCGTTTCCTTGGTTGACCTTGCACACTTATGGAAAATCAAAAGCCAATCCGGCCATGGTGCCCAGGAGAGGACTCGAACCTCCACGCCTCGCGGCGCTAGTACCTGAAACTAGTGCGTCTACCAATTCCGCCACCTGGGCATCGTGGTGGGCCGTGCGGGGATAGGTACGAAAGCGGTCATCCCCTTGTCAATCGAACGGGTTACCGGCGTCCTCGGGAACAAGGCCGATCCGCGCATCGGGGGGCACATTTGGGTACATGGGGGTGAGTGCGTAATCCCCTATACAGCGCGGAAGCGATCAGGTATTTCGCGGCTTACGGCAACCAAGCCGCGGCCCAATCGAGAGCAGGCATGGCGATCAAGAGCAAAGCGGAAACGCTGGTCACCGTGTTCGGCGGTTCGGGGTTTCTCGGCCGCCACGTGGTGCGCGCGCTCGCCAACCGCGGCTATCGCATCCGTGTCGCGGTGCGCCGCCCGGAATTGTGCGGCCACCTGCGGCCGATGGGCCGGGTCGGCCAGATCCAGGCGGTGCAGGCTAATCTGCGCTATCCGGATTCGGTCGCGCCGGCGGTGCGCGACGCCGATGCGGTGGTCAATCTGGTCGGCATTCTGTTCGAGCGCGGCAATCAGGGCTTTGACGCGGTGATGTCGGCCGGCGCCGAGACCGTTGCCAAGGCCGCCACGGCCGCCGATGCGCCGCTCGTTCATGTTTCGGCGATCGGCGCCGACGCGCAAGGCTCTTCGGATTATGCGCGCGCCAAGGGGCAGGGCGAGGCGCGGGTGCTGGCGGCGCAACCGGCGGCGGCGATCGTGCGGCCGTCGATCGTGTTCGGCCCGGAGGACGATTTCTTCAACCGCTTCGCGTCACTGGCACGCATGTCACCGGCGCTGCCGCTTCCCGGCGGCGGTCATACCCGCATGCAGCCGGTGTTTGCCGGCGACGTCGGCGAGGCCATTGCCAAATTGGTCGACCAATCCGCCGACATCGACCTCAAGCCCGGCGCGATCTACGAGCTCGGCGGTGGCGACGTGCGCAGTTTCAGGGAACTGATGCAGTTCGTTCTCGCCACCACGCAGCGCCGGCGTTTGCTGGTGCCGGTGCCGTTTGGACTGTTGAAACTGCAGGCGATGTTTCTGCAATTTGCGCCGAAGCCGCCGATCACGCCGGATCAGGTCGAATTGCTCCAGCGCGACAACGTGGTGTCCGACGACGCCAAGCGCGACGGCCGCACGCTGGAAGGGCTTGGCATCATCCCGGAATCGATCGATGCCATCGTGCCCACCTATCTCTGGCGCTTCCGCAAAACGGGCCAGTTCAATCCGCACACCGCTTAAGCTCGCGGACACCCCGCGATTGACGAGATGATGGAACCATGTCCGACGCTTGCACACAGGGCATCGACACCGGCTTCGTTGCGTTAGGTTACTTCAAGGTCGCGATCCTCGGCGTGGTGCAGGGCATTACCGAACTGCTGCCGATTTCATCGACCGCACATATGCGCCTGGTTCCCGCCGTGCTTGGCTGGCAGGACCCGGGCTCGGCATTCTCCGCGGCCATGCAGCTTGCGGCCCTCGGCGCGGTGGTCAGCTACTTCTGGACGGATGTGCGAGACCTCACCGTCAATTCGATCTCCGCCGCCATCCACGGACGGTTCCGCGACCGCTCGTTTCAGTTTGCGCTGTGGATCGTTCTTGCCACCATCCCGATCGGAATTGCGGGCCTGACGCTTGCCAAGCTTCTCAACTCCTGCAATTCGCCGCTCCGCGCCGTCAGCGTCATCGGCTGGACCTGTCTGGTGATGGGCGCGCTGTTGGTTGTCGCCGAGATTTGGGCGCGCCATTCGCGCACCATCGTTAAGGCGACGCTCGCCGACGCGCTCATTGTCGGCCTGGCGCAGACCGGCGCGCTCATTCCCGGCGTCTCCCGCTCCGGCTCGACGCTGACCGCCGCACTTTTGCTCGGCTTCAAGCGCGATGAAGCCGCCCGGCTATCTTTTCTGTTGGGCCTGCCGGCGATCGCGCTGGCCGGCTTCAAGGAATTGTGGGAGCTGCATAAGCTCCACCTCGACTGGCACGCATGGTCGGTGCTTTGGCTCGGCATCAGCGTCGCCGCCGTCTCGGCCTTCTTTGCGATCTGGGGCTTGATGAAGACGCTGGAAAATTTTTCGACCTGGCCGTTCGCGCTCTACCGGTTTTTGCTCGGCATCGTGATCCTGGCCGGCGTGGCGATGGGATGGCTCACCTGAGGATCGCCGCCGGCGCGCCGGCGCGATGCCAGCCCGGTGCACGCCGCGTTGCGACTTCGGCAACCTTTTGACGCCAGGATAGGACCAGAGCATGTCCCGCAAAAGTGGAAACCGGTTTTGCGAAAAGGACATACTAAAACAAACAGCTAGCCCGATTCCGTTAAATCGGGATACGCTCTAAAACAATCCTCGAAAAGCGCATGCTGACCTTATTTCATTACCCGATCTGCCCGCATTCCCGCTTCGTGCGGCTCGCCCTCGAAGAATATGGCGTGTCGCCGCGGCTCGTCGAAGAGCAGGTGTGGGAACGGCGCGAGGAGTTTCTCGAGTTCAATCCGGCGGCGACCACCCCTGTGCTGGTCGAAGAAGGCGTGCCGCCAGTTCCCGGCGCCGGCGTCATCGCCGAGTACCTCGACGAGACGCGCGGCCTCACGCTGGGCGAGTTCCGGCTGCTGCCGACCGACCTCGCCGGCCGTGTCGAGGTGCGCCGGCTGTTGAGCTGGTTCAACGACAAATTCTTCGACGAAGTCTCCGGCGCGCTGGCGATGGAACGGGTCTATAAACGCTATATCCCGGCGGCCAGCGGCGGCGGCTCGCC
>JBARER010000139.1:0-11495 GCA_049796395.1 Xanthobacteraceae bacterium | reverse complement strand
CGGCCGGCCGGGCATGGCCGCGGTCGACGTCTACGAAACCGAGCCGCTGGCCGATCCGCAGCATCCGCTGCTCGCCATGAGCAACGTCGTTTGCACGCCGCATATCGGCTACGTGACCCGCGACGAGTATGAGACGCAGTTCATCGACATTTTCGACCAGATCAACGCCTATGCGGCCGGCAAGCCGATCAACGTCGTCAATCCCGATGTGCTGAAGGGGCACTTGCGGTGAGAGCGTCGCCCGCTAGGAAGAAAACCATCACCGTCAATGACAAGATGCAGCGCGGCTATCGCTATGCACTCGCGGCGCCGGTGGGACGGAATTTCGCGCCTGAGTTTCGTCCCGACCTTACGCCGGCGCAGATGCTGGCCCTCGGCGTGTTCGCCGGCAAATATCTGACCGACTGCCGCAAGGAATTTCCCAAGAGCTGGTTTGCGGGCGCCAAGCTTGCCGGCAACGCGCGCGATCCTTCGCTGAATTATTTCGGCGTCGATGCCAGCCAGCCGCTTTCGGTGTGGCGCAAGAAGGGCTGGATTTACCGGGACGATCCGCGCGGCTGGTTTCAATGGTATTGCCGTTATTACATGGGACGGCGCATTGCCGGCGAAGATGCGCGGCAGATCGGCCGCTGGAAGGCGATCCGCCGCCACGTGCGGCAGGTTCAAAAAAATTGCGAGCCGGGCGACGTGACCTGCCGGAAGCGGCAGCGCCAGGCGCTGCTGCATTGGGCCTATGACAGCCGCAAGATATAAACCGCAAGACTTAAGCCGGCAGCTTTAAACCGGCGGCTTAAACCGGCAGCTTTAAACCGGCTCCAGCCCCTTTGCCTTGATGACGGCCTTGGCGGCCGGTGTGGTGAGAAAATCGATTGCGGCGCGCGCCGCGGCGGGATGAGCCGTACCCGCCATGACGGCGGCGGTGAACATGGTCGCGCCCTGAATTGCCGGCGGCAGCGGCCCGGCGACGTCGATGCCCTCGACCGCCAGCAATTCCGCCATCTGCTGAATGCCGATATCGGCTTCGCCGCGCAGCACCACCAGCCCGGCAAGCCCGGCAGCGCCGCCGGCGCCGTATTTGGCCTTGGCCGTCATCGCCGCGGTGATGCCGAGCTGTTCGAACACTTTCGCCATATGGGCGCCGCTGGCGCCGCCGCCGACCGGCTTCGACAGCGCGACCGATTTCGCCGCCAGCAAGGACCGCTTGAATCCCTCGACCGAAGTGAGGTCCGGCTTGGCGGCCCCTTTCAGCACTGCGACGCCGATCAGCGAGCGCGCGATCTCGACCAGGCTTCCGGCGACAAACTTGCCGCGGCCGAGCAAATCGGCGGCCCCGGGACCGCTGACAATGGCGACGTCGGCGGCCTCGCCTTCGGCAAGCCGCTTCTCCAAAACGAGCGACGGGCCGAGCTGCACCGCGAGGCGATTGCCGGTCTCGCGCTCGAAGCGCGGCGACAATTCCTCGAACACCATTTTCATGGCGGTCGTGCTCAACACTTTGATTTCGACTGGCGCAGCCAAGGTTTTCTCCTTTTTGCCGCTTCCTTTGGCCGGCGGCACCATAGGGCGCAAAGCCGCCGGCTGAAAGCGGCCGCGGCGCCCCGGCAAACATCGCGCCGGGCGGTCACGCGCGCGTGAGTTTTGCGCGCGCCGTCATCAAATTGCACCCAAGCCGACCATTTCCTGCTGCTTTCCGTCGTATAATGACTATGAACGAAAGCGGGCCCGACCGATCGGTTGCCGCAGCGGAGGAGGAACCGTCCATGCTGTCACGCAGACACATCGTCTATGCGGGTGCCGCGGGGCTGGCGCTCGGCGCATTGCGCGTGTTGCGGCCGCACGCGGCGACCGCGGCGACCCACCCGTATGAAGTCACCCACACCGACGCGGAATGGCACAAGCTTCTGACGCCGGCGCAGTATGACGTGCTGCGCGAGGCCGGCACTGAGCTTCCGTTCACCAGTTCGCTCCTCCAGGAGCATCGTACCGGCACTTTCAGCTGCGCCGCCTGCGACCTCGCTTTGTTTTCATCGAAGACGAAATTCGACAGCGGTACCGGCTGGCCGAGTTTTTGGGCGCCGCTGCCCCAGGCCGTCGACGAAGACGAGGATCGATCCTTCGGCATGACCCGCACCGCGGTCTCGTGCCACCGCTGCGGCAGTCACCTCGGCCATGTCTTCAATGACGGGCCGAAACCGACCGGCTTGCGCTATTGCATGAACGGTGTGGCGCTGAAATTCGCTCCGGCGCCCGCCGGGTCGAGCTCGTAGAGCATGATCCGGAAAATGCCTGCCCTCGGACTTGATCTGAGGGTGGAAACCGGTTTTCCGAAAAGGCCATGCTCTATCAAAACGCTAGAGCGACAATCCATTCGATATGAAATGATTGCGCTCTAGCCTCGCGCTCGGCTACCGGGCGGCCGATGGACAACGACCTTGCCCTTACCAATATCAAAAGACATCAGATCGACGCCGACGGCGAGCGGCCCTTTATAAGTTTTGCGCGTCTGCCGTATGAGGTCTTGAGTGGTCGGAGCCGGCGTTGACGACGAGAACGCCTGTCCGCCGAAGAATATGAGGTGTGTGTATGCTGCAAGCTTGGGCTTTGTTAACGTGAATATCTCTCCGGCCTGCTCGGGCGAGGTATGGATATTGAAAATTCTGAGAAGGTCCGGCCGCTGCTTTAGAAGGCCGGCGCGAACGGCGATTACCTCATGAACAAGCAGGTCGACGCCGTGCCCGTATTTGATGACGTTGTCGTGGTAACAAGTATCTCCCGATAGCACGACCGAACGGCCATTATAGTCGATTCGGTAGCCGAACGCCGGAATGTGGCCGGTACCGTGTTCGACCACGAATGCGGTGACTGTGACGCCATTGCGCCGCCAAATCATATTGCCTGGGCTCATGTCGTGGCCGACGAGCGGCAGACGAATATCGTGCGGGCGTTCCTGCATGTCCGTCTCAAAGGCCGTGGTAACGGCGGTCATGAGATCTTGCGTGCCCGGCGGACCCCAGGCCTCCAGCGCCGTGTCGCGGCCGCCCCAGGCAAAATTGAGCCGGCTGGTCAGCCACAAATCCGGAATGCCGACCGTATGGTCGGAATGAAAATGCGTCAGAAACAGCGCCGTGATCTGCTTGCCGCTGATGCCCGCCTCGGAAAGTCGATTGACGACGCCGCGGCCGGCATCGAACAGGATGGTCTCACTGCCGGCCTGGACCAGCGTCGTCGCGCTTTCGCGCGTGGTATCGGGTGATTTGAATAATTTACCCGCCGTGGTGATCGGCGATCCGGTACCAAGCAAGATAACTCTGATGCCTTGTGTCATGCGGTGATTGAATCGCCATTATGCCGATTTGCGATCAGCGCTCGGCCGCGACGCCTTCGAGCGCGCGGAGGCCCTGACAAACGAACGGGACGATTTCCCGCATCGCGGCACTGATGTCTTCGGTCGTGCAAAGCCCGCGCGACAACTGCTCGATACGTCCGGTGCCGGCCATGATTTGAACGACTGCGCCGAGCAAAAACATATAACCCCAATAGATCGATTCTGGGCTCGCCTTCGGCAGCGCGGCACGCAACGCATTAATGAAATGCAGCGCCGTCGGATCGAGGAGCTTGCTGACGAGCGGCAGATATTTCGGCATCATCGTCAATCGACACAGCATGCGATTGTAGTTTTGCCAGCCGGCTCCGCCGCTCGAAATCCGCTTGAGCCACGGACCGAGAAATGCGGTCACCACAGCTTCGACGTCGGGCGGGGCGGTTCCCGCCGCATGGCGTGCTTCTTCGAGGGCGAGCACGCGCGCGTCATGCACTTCGCGCGCGCGCCGTTCCGTAACTTCCTCGACAAGGCTTTCCTTGGAGCCGAAGTGATAATTCACCAGCGCGATATCGACGCCGGCGGCCTCGCTAATGGTGCGCAGGCTCACCCCATCGAAATCGCCGGCGGCCAGACAGCGTTCCGCGGCGTCGAGAATGAGTCGGCGGGTTATGTCGCCGCGTCGGGCGCCGCCACCGCGCGGCAGACTGCCGGTTTTGGCGATCGGGCGTCGGCGACCTTCGGCTAATTTTCGGACCGCGATCGCGTTGCGTGGTGCCACTGCTGCCTCGGCTGTGCGCTTCGATTCGTCGAATCCCTTACCATTATCTCGGACGCCAGAAAGTAAAATTCGATGTTGACATCTATTTTTCACAACAGTTTAATAGCCATAATTCAACGAATGATAAAAAATAACTGATCTAATCAGAAAACACGGCTTGGGAGGCCACCGAGGGATGCGGCTTGTCACATTCCGCAATAAAAGCGCGGAGCGCCTCGGCGCGCTGGTGCGCGATGACGCGCAGATCGTCGATCTCGAGCTGGCATTCACGGCGCGTGGCGGCGGCTCGGCCCCGGCGCTCGGCTCGATGCAGGCGTTGATCGCAGCCGGCGAGGCCGGACTCAGTCAGGCCAAATCGGCCATTGACGTTGCCCTGCGAGACGGCACCGGCGTGGTTGCGGCTGCTTCCGCGCAAGTGCTCGCGCCGCTGCCGATACCCCCGCAGATGCGCGACTTTCTTTGCTTCGAGAAGCATTTGATCCAGGCCTTCGGCCAGGCCCGCCGTGTACGCGCCGCCGCGACGCCCGATCCGGAAGCGGCCATGCGCGAGATGGAAGCCAAGGGTGTCCTGGCCGTTCCCGAGATCTGGTACGAGCGACCCATTTTTTACAAACCAAGCCGGTTCGCGGTGAGCGGCCCAAATCAGGATGTCGTCTGGCCGCGCTATTCGAAAATCATGGATTATGAGCTGGAGTTCTGCTGCGTGATCGGCATGCCGGGCCGTGATATTTCGCGCGTCGACGCCCGCAAGCACATTTTCGGCTACACGATTTTCAACGACTTCAGCGCCCGCGACGAACAGGTCATCGAAATGCCGGGACAGCTCGGCCCCGGCAAGGGCAAGGATTTCGACAATTCCAATCCGGTGGGTCCGTGCATCGTGACGGCCGACGAAATACCCGACCCGTATTCGCTCACGATGGTCGTGCGGGTCAACGGCGAAGAGCGTGGTCGCGGCAACTCATCGGAGATGCACTGGAAATTCGAAGACTGCATCGCCCACGTTTCGCGCGACGAGACTCTGCATCCCGGCGAAATCCTGTGTTCGGGGACGGTTGGCAACGGCTCCGGCCTGGAAATCGGAAAATTCCTCAACGCCGGCGACGTGGTCGAGCTCGATGTCGAAAAAATCGGCGTGTTGCGCAATCGCGTGCTGCGCGCCGATCAATAGTCCGTAAATCGATCCAGGAAGGAGTAACCAGGGATGCTACAGAAAATCCACCGCGTCGTCACCGGTCATAACGCCGCCAATCGCGCGAACATCCTGTTCGATGACCATGCGCCCAACGTCACGCCGCTTTCCGGCTGGCCCGGCGCCGGCGTGACCGAGATTTGGGTCACCGGCGAAATGCCGATCGATAATTCCGGCTCGGCCGACCGTTCGCTGCGGCCGCTGCGGCACGATCCGACGCCGTCGGGCACGATCTTTCGCGTTGTCGAAATTCCTCCGGAGAGCGCCGATAGCAAGATCGACGCCGCCAGTACCTTCGGTCAGCTCGGCAGCACGCATAAGCCGTCGAGTGCGGATTCTGCCAAGCATCCGACCATGCATAAGACCGATTCGATCGACTACCTTGTGGTGATTTCGGGGTCGATGACGATGGTCATGGAGGACGGCGAAGTGCAGTTGCACGCCGGCGATTGCATCGTGCAGCGCGGCACTAATCATGCTTGGGTCAACCGCACCGGCGCGCCATGCCTTTTGGCGGCAGTGCTGATCGATGCCAAGCACGCGCCATGAAATGGTCTCTCGGCGGCACGGAGCTGGCCGGTGAATCTCGCGGAATGGGTGCTTAGACACGGACGTGACGCCGCCGACCGCTCCGCGATTTCGGTCGGCGATGGCGTGCATCTCAGCTACGGCCAATGGGCGGCAAGATCGGGGACCATGGCGGCGGGCTTGCGCAAGCTATGCCGTCCGGGAGAGCGCGTCGCGCTCGCGATGACAAACCACCCTTCATACCTCGAGGCTCTGGTCGCAATCTGGCATGCCGGTCTCGTTGCGGTACCGATAAATGCAAAGCTGCATACCGACGAATTCCGCTACATCATCGGCCACGCCGAGGCGTCGCTCGTCATCGCGACGCCCGACCTCGCAGAATCCGTCGCGTTCCATCCGCGCCTGTTGGTGCTTGAAACGGCGGAATGGCGCCGACTCTATGCAGCCGAAGCTATGCCGGTTACGCCGCGTCGGCCGGAGGACCCAGCTTGGCTATTCTACACCAGCGGCACCACCGGACGCCCCAAGGGCGCGGTACTGACGCATCGCAACCTGTTGATGTCGACGTTGAGCTACTTCGCCGACGTCGATGCCGTCAGCCCCGGCGACACGATTTTGCATGCGGCGCCGCTGTCACACGGCTCAGGCATCTATGCGCTTCCCTTCATCGCCCAAGCCGCCAACAATCTCGTTCCCGAGAGCCGTTCCTTTAATCCAGCCGAGATTGCAGAACTCCTGTCCCGCTGGCCGCGGGTCAGCTTTTTTGCCGCGCCGACCATGGTGATGCGTCTCGTCAACGACAGCACTTTCGCCGGGGCGGACCATGCCAATCTCAAGACGATCGTGTATGGCGGCGGCCCGATGCACCTGGAGGGCCTACTCCGCGCGATGGAATTGCTCGGCCCGCGCTTCGCGCAGATCTACGGTCAAGGCGAGGCGCCGATGACGATCACCGCGCTATCGAAGTCGCTGCATGCCGAGCAGGCGCGGCCACGCTGGCGCGAAATCATGTCTTCGGTCGGGCAGCCGCGAACCGACGTCAATGTGCGGGTTGTCGACGCCGAAGATCGCGAGCTGCCGGTCGGAGAAATCGGCGAAGTGGTGTGCCAGGGCGACGTGGTGATGGCCGGTTATTGGCGCGATCAGGCCGCAACGGCGGCGACACTCCGCGGCGGCTGGCTGCATACCGGCGATACCGGCTGCTTCGACGCCGAAGGTTTTCTGACGCTGAAGGACCGCTCCAAGGACGTGATCATCAGCGGCGGCAGCAACATCTATCCCCGTGAAGTCGAGGAAGCGTTGCTTCGGCATCCCGCAGTGCTCGAGGTCTCGGTGATCGGGCGGAGGCATCCGGAATGGGGCGAGGACGTGGTGGCTTGCGTGGCATTGCGCGCCGGTCAAACCGCATCCGAAGGTGAACTGGACGCGCTCTGTCTTTCGGCAATTGCCCGCTTTAAACGACCGCGCGCTTACGTGTTCCTCGATGCTTTGCCCAAGAACAATTACGGCAAAATTCTCAAAACCGAATTGCGCAAACTGCACGGGCAGCCCGAACGCAGTTCGGCCCAAGCGGAATAAATCAAAGACTGGGAGGAACGTGACGTGAGCGAAGCAGTGACTATGCATAAGCCGGTTGTCGTGAACGTCGCAGAGTTCATCAATCGTTCCCCGCTAAGCGGCTTTCAGGCGCTTGTCGTGATCCTTTGCAGCCTTGTCGTGCTGCTCGACGGATTCGACACCCAGTCGATCTCGTTCGTGGCACCGATGGTTGCGGCGCATATTGGCGTCAAGGTTGCCGCCTTCGGTCCGATCTTCGGCGCCGCCCAGATCGGGCAGATGATCGGCGTCCTTCTCGTTGGACCGGTTGCCGATCGTGTCGGCCGCAAAAGCATGGTCATTCTCGCTGTCACCGTTTTCGGCGTGTTCTCACTGATGACCATCTGGGTCGAAACGTTTGCGCAACTGACGGCGCTGCGATTTGTCACCGGCCTTGGGTTGGGCGCAGCGATGCCGAACGTATTCACGATAATCGCCGAATACTCGCCGGCTCGACTTAAGGCAACGATGGTCGCGGGAAGCGCCGCCGCCTTCCCGCTGGGCGCGATGATTGGCGGCGCGCTCAGCGCAAAGCTGGTCCCGGTTTATGGCTGGCAAGTGGTCTTCCTGGGCGCCGGCATTCTGCCTCTGGTGGTGGTGCTTTTACTGATAGCAAAGCTTCCGGAATCGATCCGTTTTCTCGTTTACAAAGGTGGGGCGGAATCGCGCGTGGCCAAATTCCTGGCACTGATCGATCCCGCGTATCGGCCGGCTGGCGACGAGAAATTTGTGACCGGCGAAGTCACCCCCAAAGGCATGCCCGTTATCGAACTTTTCAAAGACGGCCGCGCCGCGATGACGCTGTTGCTGTGGGTCCCCTATTTCATGGGTCTGCTGATGTTGTTCTTCATGTATAGCTGGCTTCCGTCGTTGATGGGTAAAGCGGGTCTGCCGATTTCCGAGGCGATCTTCGCCACCGTTCTCTTCAATCTCGGCGGCGTGGTGGGCTGTCTCCTCCAGGGTAAACTGATCGATCTGTACGGTGAGTTTCGTGTGCTCGGGGGGCCCTATCTGATCGCGGCCATATGTTTCGTGGCGATCGGTCTTTTGCCGGTGCCATCAATGATCCTGTCACTGGTGATTGTCCTTGGCGGGATCTGCGCGATCGGCGCCCAGGGCGCCGCCAACGCGCTTACGACCAGCCTCTATCCGACCTCGATCCGCACATCGGGCCTCGGCTGGGGACTTGGCATCGGCCGTATCGGCTCGATTGTCGGCCCCGTGGTGGGGGGAATTCTCATCTCGCTAAACTGGGATAATCAGCAGCTGTTTCTGACAGCCGCCATACCTGGCGTGATCGCTGCGATCGCCATCGTCTTGCTGGCTCGCCTCGTCATGCGACGAGGTTTGTTGGTTCGCTAGAAGGCTGGGACGCACGGCTCAATTCGAAGTGGGTCACGTCCCGACCTTCAATTCCGCCACCAAGCCGCGCAGCGCCGCGATCGCGCTTAACGGCACGATGCGGCCGGTGCGCGGATTGTCCGACGGCACGCCTTCGATCGTCATCGAGAAGCGCGCGGTGTCGGCTTCAACCTCGATGCGGTGGGTGTTGCGCGTCAGTGCCGGATCGGCCCAGATTTCCAGGTGCGTCCTGTCCGGGCCGATGCCGGCGAGGCTTAGCGCGGCCGCGACGTTGACATTGGCCGGAAAGCCGCGGGCGCCCTCGCGCGCGCTACCGTCGAAAATCTTCTTCGGTTCCTTCAGACCATCAAGCGAAATACCGCGCTCCACCAGATAAGGCGCGCCATCAAGCCCGTTCGGCGGCTTGCGCGTGATCATCCTCACCGAATGAATGGTGCCCTCGGCGGCGGCGCGCACCGCGTCCAGGCCAAGGAGGGCTCCGGTCGGCACCAGGATGCGGGCGCCGGTGGCTTTCGCGCGCTCCACCAAATCCCAGTTTTCCAGCAGCTGGCCGACCGACAGCGGCATTAAAATCTTGCCGGCGTCGATTGCCGAAATGGCCACGCCGCGAAACAGCGCCGGCGGCAGGCATTCGACGACGATATCGCAGGACTGCGCCAAAGCATCGGCGGCGATGATTGCAATCCGCCCGCCGGCGTCTGGCAGATGTCGCCGCGCTTTTTCTTTATCGCGTACGGCAATGGCGGCAAGCACCAGCCCCGGAATACCGGTTTCGAGCCGCTGGGCGACGCCAAGGCCGACGGCGCCGAGTCCCGCCAAACCGACTCTCAGACTCTCTTTCGGCACGTGCGGTTGGTCCCCTGGTGGCGCCGCCAATGGCTCGATACATTCTCTATGCGCCGGCCAAAGCCTGCGCAATAGAATCGCGTCTCCGGGTGAACCACTCGCATGTCAGACCTCAGCAAGAGATTGTTCATGACCAACATCAATCCGAACACCTTCACGACGCGGCCGGAGATCGAGGGCACGTTCGGCGTGGTGACGTCCACGCACTGGATCGCCACCGCCGTCGGCATGGGGATTCTCGAGCGCGGCGGCAATGCCTTCGACGCTGCGGTCGCCACCGCGTTCACGCTGCAAGTGGTCGAGCCGCATCTCAACGGCCCCGGCGGCGATGTGCCGGTGATCCTTCATGACGTGCGGCGGGGCCGGCCGGAGGTGATCTGCGGGCAGGGCGTGGCGCCGGCGAAGGCGACCATCGCGTATTATCGCAGTGAAGGGCTCGATCTTGTTCCCGGCACCGGGCTTCTTGCCGCGGTCGTGCCCGGCACCTTCGAGACCTGGATGCTGCTGTTGCGCGACTACGGCACGATGCGGCTTGGCGAGGTCCTGGCGCCGGCGATCGGCTATGCGCAGAACGGCTATCCGCTGCTCGAGCGCGCCCATGCCACCATCGCCACCGTGGCGCAGCTGTTTCGCGAGCACTGGCCGACGTCGGCGGCCGTCTATCTGCCGGACAACAAAGTGCCGGAAACCGGCTCGCTGTTCACCAACAAGACCTTTGCCGATACTTATGCCCGGATCGTCAAGGACGCCGAGAGCGCGGGCGGCGACCGCGTGGCGCAGATCGAACGCGCACGCCAGGGTTGGAGCCACGGTTTCGTCGCCGAGGCGATCGACCGCTTCTGCCGCACGCAGGAGATCATGGACACCAGCGGCGCACGCCACCGCGGCGTGCTGACCGCCGACGACATGGCGCGCTGGACGCCGCATGTCGAGCCGCCGCTCACCTACGACTACAAAAACTACACGGTGTGCAAGACCGGTCCGTGGGGCCAGGGGCCGGTCACGCTGCAGCAGCTCGCGCTGCTCAAGGGTTTCGATCTCGACGGGCTCGATCCGGCGGGACCTGATTTCATTCATTTCATTGTCGAGTGCTCGAAGCTTGCTTACGCCGACCGCGAAGTATTTTACGGCGATCCCGATTTCGTCGAAGTGCCGATGGCGACGCTGTTGTCGGATGCCTACAACGCCGAACGCCGCAAGCTCGTCACCGAGCAGGCCTCGCTCGAACAGCGGCCGGGCTCGATCGAAGGCTTCGGTGCGGTGATCAAGCTGCGCCGCAATGACGGCGCGATCGCAGCGGGCGCCGGTGAGCCGACGGTCGGCAGCCTCGGTGCCGGCGAACCCACCGTCGGCAAGCTCGGCACCATGCGCGGCGACACTGTGCATTTTGATATTGTTGACCAGGCCGGCAACATGATTTCGGCGACGCCGTCGGGTGGCTGGCTGCATTCGTCGCCGGTCATTCCCGAGCTTGGCTTCTGCCTCGGCACCCGCGCGCAGATGTTCTGGCTCGAAGAGGACCATCCGGCGGCGCTGGCACCGGGCAAGCGGCCGCGCACCACTTTGTCGCCGACGCTGGCATTGCGCGACGGCGAGCCGTATTTGGCGTGGGGCTCGCCCGGTGGCGACGGGCAAGACCAATGGATTGCGCAATTCTTTGCCCGCCACGTGCATTGCGGCATGAACATGCAGGAGGCGATCGACGCGCCGGCCTGGCATTCCGAGCATTTCCCGAGTTCGTTCTGGCCGCGCACGGCGCGCCCGGGCGTGCTGGTGGTCGAGGGCCGTGTGCCGAAGACGACGGTCGATGAGCTCAAGCGCCGCGGCCACATCGTCGAGGTCGGCCCCGATTGGTCGGAAGGCCGTTTGAC
>JBARER010000138.1:0-4485 GCA_049796395.1 Xanthobacteraceae bacterium | reverse complement strand
TCGTCAAGGATTACCTCGTCGCCCACCCGGAGGTGCTGCAGCAGGCGATGGACGCGCTCGACAAGCAGCAGAAGCAGGCCGATGCCGAGAAGGCGCAAGCGACGATCAAGAAGGACAACGCCACGCTTTTTGATTCGCCACACCAGGTCGTACTGGGCAATCCGCAGGGCACCGAACAAGTGGTCGAGTTCTTCGATTATAACTGTGCCTTCTGCAAGCGCGCCCTGCCCGACATGCTGACGCTGCTTAAGACCAATCCCAATCTCAAATTCGTGCTGAAGGAATTTCCGGTCCTGGGTCCGGGTTCGGTCGAAGCCGCGCACGTTGCCGTCGCCGCCCGCATGCAGGACCCGGCGGGCAAGAAATATATTGAGTTCCACCAGAAGCTGCTTGGCGGGCGCGGACCGGCCGACAAGGCGCGCGCGCTCGCGGTTGCCAAAGAGGTCGGCTTCGATATGCCGCGGCTCGAGAAGGACATGGACAGCGACGAGGTGAAAACTACCATCGACGAAGACATGAAGCTCGCCGACGCGCTCGGGGTCAGTGGTACCCCGACCTACGTCGTTGGCGATGAGGTGGTGGTTGGCGCAGTCGGGCTCGACGAATTGAAGGCCAAGCTCAAGTCCCAGCCGGAATAGGCTGGAGCCGCAGGCCGTTCGCGGAAAAGCCTGTAACTCCTGGCGAATTCGGATCGGAACGGCGAGCCTTCCGCCGTTCCGGCTTCCCCTTTCCGGAAGCCTTCCCTATAACGGCTCAGGCTTGGGTCATCCGCCCACGCCCATGAGAGCCGGCTCAGTGCGTACCCGATGGCGAAGACCATTTACGTCCTCAACGGACCCAATCTCAATCTGCTCGGTAAGCGCGAGCCGAAGCTTTACGGCAAGGCCACGCTCGCCGAGGTCGAAAAACTGTGCCGTGAGACGGCGCAGCGCCATGGCCTCGATGTCGTGTTTCGTCAATCGAACCACGAGGGCCAGATCGTCGATTGGCTGAATGAGGCCTTCGCCGAGAAGGCGGCGGGGGTTCTTATCAATCCCGCCGGATTTACCACGACATCAATCGCGATCCTGGACGCGCTCCTGGTCATCGAGGTCCCGGTGATCGAAGTCCACCTCAGCAACATCCATGCCCGCGAGGAATTTCGCCAAGGCTCCTACGTATCGAAGGCCGCCCACGCCGTGATTAGCGGCTTCGGAGCCAACAGCTATGCGCTGGCCATTACCGGCCTTGCCACAATGATCGACGCCAAGGAGTAATCGTGGCGCGCAAGCCCGGGAGCCCACCGTCAGAGCATTTGCCGGCCGTCGATCACGAGGTGATCCGCGATCTGGCGAAGCTGCTCGATGAAACCGGCCTTACCGAAATCGAATTCGAGCGCAACGGCGTGTCAATTCGCGTCGCCCGGCACGGCGTTGCGGGGGCGGCGCGGACGCGCCTCACCGAAGCTTCGCCGGACATATCCGCCGTCGCGGCATCCGCCGTGGCAACGCATGCCGGCCTTGTTGCGTCGCCGATGGTCGGAACCGCCTATAGGGGATCGGCGCCGGCAGCGCGCCCGTTCGTTGACGTCGGCAGCCAGGTGAAGGTGGGCGACACGCTTCTCATCATCGAAGCCATGAAGACGATGAATCAGATTCCTTCGCCGCGCTCCGGCACGGTGCTGCAGATTCTCGTCGAAGACGGTCAGCCGGTTGAATTCGGCGAGCCCCTGATGGTTATCGAGTGATGCCGCGCTGAGCCGCCGTGATGTTCGAGAAGATCCTTATCGCCAACCGCGGAGAGATCGCGCTTCGGGTGCTACGCGCGTGCAAGGAACTCGGCATCCCGACGGTTGCGGTGCATTCGACGGCGGACGAAGACGCTATGCATGTGCGCTTGGCCGAAGAAAGTGTCTGCATCGGTCCGCCCGCCGCCAAAGATAGCTACCTCAATATACCGGCGCTGCTGGCGGCTTGCGAAATCACCGGCGCGGACGCCGTGCACCCCGGCTACGGCTTTCTCTCCGAAAACGCGCGCTTTGCCGAAATCCTCGCCGAGCACAATGTGGATTTCATCGGCCCGCGGCCCGAACACATTCGACTGATGGGGGACAAAATCGCGGCCAAACGCGCCGCCCAGGAACTCGGCATTCCGGTGGTGCCCGGCTCCGGCGGCGGCATTACCTCCGACGCCGATGCCCACAGCCTCGCCCGCGACATTGGCTATCCGGTCATCATCAAGGCGGCCGCGGGGGGCGGCGGGCGCGGCATGCGGGTGGTCCGCGAAGACTCAGAAATCGCCGCGGCGTTGGCTTCGGCGCGAGCCGAGGCCAAGTCCGCATTTGGCGACGACACGCTCTATCTCGAAAAATATCTGCAACGGCCGCGCCACATTGAAATCCAGGTCCTCGGCGACGGCAAAGGCCGCGCCATCCATCTCGGCGAGCGCGATTGCTCGCTGCAGCGCCGGCACCAGAAAGTCTGGGAAGAAGGCCCCTCCCCGGCGCTCAACATCGGCACGCGGGATAAAATCGGCGAAACCGTCGCCGCGGCGATGCGGCAGATCAAATATCTCGGGGTCGGAACGGTCGAATTCCTTTTCGAGGACGGCAACTTTTACTTCATCGAAATGAACACGCGCATCCAGGTCGAGCACCCGGTGACTGAAATGATCACCGACATCGACCTCATCCTCGAACAGATTCGCGTCGCCGCAGGCGGCGACCTCGAGCTCACGCAAGACAACGTAAAATTCCACGGTCACGCCATCGAATGCCGCGTCAATGCGGAAAGCCCGGTGTCCTTTCGCCCCTCGCCTGGCAAGATCGTGCACTACCATCCGCCCGGCGGCTTGGGCGTGCGCGTCGATTCCGCCGTCTATCACGGTTACACCATCCCGCCGTACTACGACTCGCTGGTTGGCAAGCTCATCGTTCACGGCAAGACGCGTAGCGAATGCCTGATGCGGCTAAAACGCGCCCTCGATGAATTCGTCGTCGACGGCATTGAGACGACGCTGCCCTTGTTCCGCGCGCTGGCGCGCGACAAGGATATTATCGATGGCGATTACCATATCCATTGGCTTGAGGAATTCCTCGCCCGCGGCGGCAACGGCTAGATCAGGCCGGTATCGCAGCAGTCGCCGCCTTGGTCGCCGCGGCGAGCAGACGGCCGACGAGCGCCGGCTCATAAGGCTTTGGCACGATCATTGAACCCGGCACCCGCGCATCCTGCCGCAACAGCGTGGCACGCGCCGAAGCATAGATCACCGGCAAATGCGGCCGCATTTCGCGGGCCCGGCGCGCCAGCGCCGCACCATCCATGCCGCCCGGCAGATTGATATCGGTGAACAGAACGTCCACCTGATCCGACTCAAGATGCTGCAGCGCATCGGCGGCATTGGCCACGGTTTGCACGTCGAAGCCTTGCTCCGACAGAGCCTGTGAGACCCATTCACTGATGAGGAATTCATCCTCAACGACAAGAACGTGAATCGGCGCGCTCTCTATGATGTTCGGTTCCATAGCATCCACCCAATCCCCTCATCGTCCATGGAGAGGTAACGCCAATTACGTGGAAGTGTTCAAGCTAATGAAAATCGTACTGATTTATACTTTGCGGCGCGTTAACGGCCGGGGCAGGCGCCAGCCTCCGTCATCGGCCCGTCCCGGCCAATACCGCCTCTTGAATCGGACGCCGCGGCCCGGTTAAACGACCTATGGCCAACCGCGACGCCGGTTTCATCGACATCACGCCCGAAGTGCTGCTGAAGGCCTATTCCTGCGGCATTTTTCCCATGGCGGAAAGCGCCGACGACCCGGCGCTGTATTGGATAGAGCCGGAGCAGCGCGGCATCATTCTCTTGGACCGATTCCATGTGCCTGACCGGCTGGCGCGCACCTTGCAGACCACGCGCTATCGCGTGCGTGTCGACCGCGACTTCGATGCCGTTATCGACGGCTGCGCGCAACTGCAACCAGGACGGGCCCGCACCTGGATCAACGCCCGTATCCGCAATCTCTACCGCAAGCTCTACCAGCGGGGCGATTGCCATACCGTCGAAGTCTACGACGACGAGGAGCTGGTGGGCGGACTTTACGGCGTCAGTCTCGGCAGCGCTTTTTTCGGCGAAAGCATGTTCCATCGCGCACGCGACGCCTCCAAGATCGCGCTGGTCCACCTCGTGGCGCGGCTCAAGGCCGGTCACTACCGGCTGCTCGATACGCAATTTGTCACCGAGCATCTACGGACATTCGGCGCGACTGAAGTATCCCGGCCGGCATATCACAAGCTCTTGGACGCGGCGCTGGTTGGCGAAGGCAACTTCGGCGCGCTGCCGCTCGACCGTGCGGTCTCGGGGCAGGAAGCCTTGGCGTACCTTACGGCAAATTGACCCGATTAATCGTCTGTCGACGGCTCGGGTTCTGGGGCCGCCGGTTTAACCGGGCGCCGGGCAGGCGCAGCCTGCCGGGCAGCAGGCTGCTGCGGCACCGGCGCTGGATCAGCG
>JBARER010000137.1:0-27540 GCA_049796395.1 Xanthobacteraceae bacterium | reverse complement strand
GTCGAATACTATGGAAAAGATGTAATTGTTACAAAGAACGTTTTTGATACGTCGTGGATTGGTATTGGCAAAGAGCACATTTTTCGCGATGAAGACGTGCTCGATACCTGGTTCTCCTCCGCGCTGTGGCCGTTCTCGACATTAGGCTGGCCCGACCAGACGCCGGAACTCAAGCGCTATTACCCCACGTCGGCGCTGGTCACTGGCTTCGACATCATCTTCTTCTGGGTGGCGCGGATGATGATGATGGGGCTGCATTTCATGAAAGAAGTGCCATTCCGCGACGTTTACATCCACCGCCTTGTGCGCGATGCGTCCGGCGCAAAGATGTCGAAGTCGAAGGGCAATGTCGTCGATCCGCTCGGCGTCATCGATCAATACGGCGCCGACGCGCTTCGTTTCACATTGGCTCGCGGCGCAGCCCAAGGCCATGACATTCGCCTTGCGCCGCAGGAGGTCGAGAACAACCGCAATTTCGGGACCAAGCTGTGGAATGCTGCTCGCTTCGCCGAGATGAATGAGTGCGCGTCGCGTGACGATTTCGATCCGCGCCTAGTTAAGGAATTTATCAATCAATGGATCATCACTGAGTTGGCGGACACGCTGGGCAACGTTGAAAAGGCGTTAGATGATTATCGTTTTAACGATGCGGCCTCAACAATTTATCACTTTGTGTGGAGTCTTTACTGCGATTGGTATTTAGAATTGACCAAGCCAATCTTTGTTGGATTTGATGCTGAAGTCAAAAACGAAACACGGGCGACTGTCGCGTTTATTCGCGATTTGATCTTAAAAGTATTGCACCCATTCATGCCGTTCATCACGGAGGAGCTTTGGCATCTCACGGCCAGCAAGCCTCGCAAGTCAATGCTGGTCCTTGCCGAGTGGCCGGATGAACCGCCGTACTTCATGGATGCGCGTGAAGAAGTCAGTTGGCTTATTGAACTGGTTACCGCTGTTCGTTCGGTGCGGACTGAAATGAACGTTCCTGCGGGTTCGTTGGTTCAAATCGAATTCGTAAATCCGTCAGAGTCGACTCGCAAAAGAGCAAAGATATGGGATGCCACGTTTAATAGACTCGCAAGAATTTCGGGAAGTGTATTCTCCAATAAAGTTAAACCTGGTTCAGTCCAAATCATTGTTGGCGGCGAAATTGTTGCGATCCCTCTCCACGGCGTGATCGATCTCGCCGCCGAGCGGGCGCGCCTTGCCAAGGAAATGGCCAAGGCCGACGCCGACATCGCCCGCGTCGACGCCAAGCTCGGCAACGCCAATTTCGTCGCCCGCGCTCCGGAAGAAGTGGTCGAGGAAGAAAAAGAGAAGCGCGAAGAGGCGCAAGCGCGCAAGGCCAAGATCGCCGAAGCGCTGGAACGGCTAAAGGGGGCGGCGTAAGGCTGGAACAGTCTCCGCTCATTCCCGCGAAAGCGGGAATCTAGAACTTAATCTGGGTCCCCGCCTACGCGGGGACGAGCGGAAGAGGACGCACCGAATGCGTATCTTTCTCGCCGGAGCGACCGGAGTGATCGGGCAGCGATTGACACCGCTCCTGATTGCCGCCGGTCATGAGGTGACCGGTACGACCCGCGCATCCGACAAGGCCGCGGCGCTGAAAGGGCAGGGCGCGCAAGCCGCCATCGTTGACGTTTTCGATCGCAACGCTATGCGCGAGGCCGCCGTCGCGGCGCGGCCTGAAGTGGTGATCCATCAACTGACCGATCTGCCGCAGGTGTTCGATCCGGCGCGGCGCGGCGAGGCGTTGGTCCGCAATGCCAAGCTGCGCATCGAAGGCACCGCGAACCTCGTCGCGGCGGCGCAGGCCGCCGGCGCGAGACGCTTGATCTCGCAGAGCATCGCCTTCATCTACGCCGACGGGCCTGAGCCCCACGCGGAGAGCGCTCCGCTCGCTTCGCCAGAAGGCGACGATCTCAATGCGCTCACCGCGCGCGGGGTGCGTGCGCTGGAAGACGCCACGCTCAATACACCCGGCATCGACGGCATCGTGCTGCGCTATGGCCGGCTGTACGGCCCCGGCACCTGGTTTGCGGCAGCGACCGGCCGCGGGCCGCTCCATGTCGATGCTGCGGCGCAGGCGGCGCTGCTCGCGGTCAGCCGCGGCGGCCCGGGCATTTACAACATCGCCGAGGATGACGGCGCGGTGACGGTCGAGAAAGCGCGGCGAGAGCTGGGATTTGACCCAGGATTCAGACTGAAACTTGGAGCGCAACCGCTTTGAGTGGACTCGATTAGCGCTCTAACTTTTTAGTGAAGAATGACCCCTTCGGGCAAAGCGGTTTTCTTTTTTCCGGATTACGCCTCAAGCGCTGCGCTTGCGCTTGGCCTCCACATAGCTGCGCAGCACTGCGCCCATGCGCGACTGGTAGCCCTTGCCGGTGCGCTTGAACCAGCCGATGACGTCGGGATCGAGCCGCAGCGTAATCTGCTGCTTGGTCAGTGGCAGGCGCAGTTCCGCATTGTCCCAGAAGCCGGGCGGAAGCACGCCGGCATCGGGATCGGCGGCAGCGCGGCGCTCGACCTCTTCGTCGCTCATCTCGATTAGCTTTCGATTGAGCGGCTTTACCGGAATGTCATCGAGACTTTCATAACGCACGATCCGGGTGCGCTTCCGAGTAGGCTTCGCGCTCATGTTTGGACGCCTTCCAAGCTGAAATGATCCGAACGCTGTTATCGCGTAGCGTATAAACTACGTTGAGGACGACACCGTTGCTGTCCTGGCCCAGCGCAACAAAACGCGCCTCGCCGTAGTCCCGCCGCGTATCGGGCTTGCGAATCCATGCGCCGCGAAATACCGCGGCCGCCTCTTCAAAGCTCACCGCATGCTTGGCCTGGTTTGCGCGCGCCTTCGCCGGGTCCCATTCAAAGTGCATCGAATGTAGCTACAAAACGAAACTACGTCAACACCGGGCCGACCCGGTGACGCAACTATCGGTATAACAAAGCGGCATTTGCAGGAAACGGCTTGCTTAGAAACCGCGATCCCTGTTCCCCGTACCGCCAGGGCAGATCGACCGCCTTGGTGAGGCCGATCCGCGGGCCGGCAACGATCTTCAGGTCGTCCTGCCGCACGAACAGCTCGAACGGCGGCGCATCGAGCGCCAGGCCGTAGTGCTTAAGGGTGATGCCGAGCGCCTCGCAGAGCCGGCCAGGGCCTGAGCACAACAGCCGCTCGTCGGTTACGCCGCGCCGTCGCCGCATTGTTGCCAAACCTGCGGTCGGTTCCAGCGCCCGGATCAACACCGCGCTGGCCGAGCCCTTGGGTTCGCAGACGAAGTTGAGGCACCAGTGGATGCCGTAGGAACGGTAGACATAGGCATAGCCGGGCGGACCAAACATGACCGCATTGCGCGGGGTCTGGCAGCGGAAGCTGTGCGCCGCCGCCTCGGTATGGTGATAGGCCTCGACCTCGACTAGTCGGCCGCCGACGCCATTAACGAGGAGCGTGGCGCCGATGAGGTCGGGCGCTACCTCATGGACGCTGCGGCTGAAGAAGCTCTTGGTCAGGCGTTTCGGCACGTCTCTATGGTCGCAGTCCGGCCACCGTTTGGTAAACCGCAGCCTAACCGTTTACCGCTCGGACGCTTGAATCTGTGGCTCCGCTGCAACAGCGGTGGAAGATTTCGCAATACTGCACTGCACACGCGTCAAACGCCGCTTTTTAGCCATAGGATTTCTCGACATCGATAGCCGACGACCGGGTCCACGGTGGATTTTAGGTCGCTGCGTACTTCCGGTCTTTCTTTGTTAGGCCGGAGGAGAAGGGGCGAAGGGGCTTGAGTGGAGCCCGCAGACGTTCATGGATGCCAAAACCGATCTGAAATCACGACTGCCGAGCCGGCACGCGACCGAAGGCCCGGACCGCGCGCCGCACCGGTCGTTCTATTATGCGATGGGGCTGACCCGCGAACAGATCCATCAGCCGTTCGTGGGCGTTGCCACCTGCTGGAACGAAGCCGCGCCATGCAATATCGCGCTGATGCGCCAGGCCCAGGCTGTCAAGCAAGGGGTGGCCGCCGGCGGCGGCACGGCGCGCGAATTCTGCACCATTACCGTCACCGACGGCATCGCCATGGGCCATGCCGGCATGAGAGCCTCGCTGCCGTCGCGCGAGGTGATCGCAGATTCCGTCGAATTGACCGTCCGCGGCCATTCCTATGACGCCGTCATCGGCGTTGCCGGCTGCGACAAGTCGCAACCGGGCATGATGATGGCGATGTGCCGGCTCAACGTGCCGGCGATCTATATTTATGGCGGCTCGATCCTGCCCGGCACGTTTAAGGGCCAGCCGGTTACCATCCAGGACGTCTACGAGGCAGTCGGCAAGTATTCGGTCGGCGGGATGTCCGATGCCGATCTCGAAACGCTGGAGCAGAACGCCTGCCCGTCGGCCGGCGCCTGTGGCGCGCAGTTTACCGCCAACACCATGGCGACTGTGTCCGAGGCGATCGGTCTGGCTCTGCCGTATTCCGCGGGCGCGCCGGCACCGTACGAGATTCGCGACAAGTTCTGCATGCTGGCCGGCGAGATGATCATGGATCTGATCGTCAAAAATATTCGTCCGCGCGACATCGTTACCCGGAAAGCGCTGGAAAACGCCGCGGCAGTCGTAGCGGCCACCGGCGGCTCGACCAACGCCGCGCTGCATCTGCCGGCCATCGCCAACGCGTGCGGCATCCAATTCGATCTGTTCGACGTCGCCGAAATCCTGAAAAAGACGCCTTATATCGCGGATTTGAAACCGAGCGGCCGCTATGTCGCCAAAGACATGTTCGAAGCTGGCGGGGTTCCGCTGCTGATGAAGACGCTGCTCGACCATGGTTATCTCCATGGCGACTGCCTCACCGTCACCGGCCGAACCATCGCCGAAAATTTAAAATCGGTGAAGTGGAATCCCGATCAGGCCGTCATCTATCCGGCGAACAAGCCGATCTCGCCGACCGGCGGCGTCGTCGGGCTGAAA
The DNA here is from genome assembly GCA_049796395.1 of Xanthobacteraceae bacterium. Taxonomy (GTDB): domain Bacteria; phylum Pseudomonadota; class Alphaproteobacteria; order Rhizobiales; family Xanthobacteraceae; genus BOG-931. The sequence continues at coordinate 22,565 of JBARER010000137.1, read as the reverse complement.
GGCAATCTGGCGCCGGAAGGCGCGATCGTGAAAGTCGCCGGCATGGAGCGCATGCAGTTCTCAGGTCCGGCGCGCTGCTTCGATGGCGAGGAAGCCTGCTTCGAGGCGGTGAAAAACAAAAAGTACAAGGAAGGCGACGTGCTGGTCATCCGCTACGAAGGTCCGAAGGGCGGTCCTGGCATGCGGGAAATGCTGTCGACCACCGCGGCGCTTTACGGCCAGGGCATGGGCGGCAAAGTCGCGCTGATTACCGACGGCCGGTTTTCCGGCGCCACCCGCGGCTTCTGCGTTGGCCATATCGGTCCGGAGGCAGCGGTTGGCGGGCCGATCGGCCTTCTCCGTGACGGCGATATCATCAAGCTCGACGGCGACAAAGGAACGCTCGACGTTGAACTGAGCCAAGAGGAGCTCGAGCGGCGGCGCAAGGAATGGAAGCCGCGCGACGGCGAATACGGCTCCGGCTATCTGTGGAAATACGCTCAGCAGGTCGGCACGGCGCGCGATGGCGCGGTGACCCATCCGGGCGCATCGGCCGAGAAGGCGTGCTATGCGGACGTCTGACGCCATAGCGCGACTGACAGCCGGCCGGACGGCGGTGGGGCTGTTCGGCGCTTTGTGCTTGGCTCTGGGAGCGGGTGGTACCGGCCTTTGGTTCGCGCCGGCGCTGGCGTTCGACGGCAGCGCCACCTCGGCGACCGCCTCGCTGTCGCCGAGCGACGGATTGCGCGGCGGTGGGCATGGGCCGGAGGCCGTCACAAAATCGAGCGCGCTCAGCGCGCTGCAATACGCCGCGGATCAGGGCGAGCCGGTGGCGCAGTGGAAGCTCGGCCGCATGTATGCCGATGGCGACGGCGTACCGCGCGACGACCTGCGGGCCTTCAATTATTTCAGCGAGATCGCCAACACCCATCCGGACGAAACGCCGGGTACGCCGCAGTCGCGTTTTGTCGCCAATGCCTTCGTTGCGCTCGGCCATTACTACCTCACCGGCATCCCGCATTCGCAGGTCGTTGCCGACCCGGAGCGCGCGCGAGAAATGTTCGACTATGCGGCGAGCTTCTTTGGCGACGCCGAAGCCCAATACGAGCTTGGGCGGCTTTATCTGGCCGACACGCCGAGCGATCCGCATCAGGCGGCGCGCTGGTTCCTTCTGGCCGCGAGCAAAGGCCAGTGCCGCGCCCAGGTCGCGCTTGGCGATATGCTGTTCCGCGGCCAGGCGGTGCCGCGGCAGGCAGCCCGCGGCCTGATGTGGCTGACGCTCGGCAAGGATTGCGCCGGCAATGACGAAACCTGGATCAAACCGCTCTACGACAATGACTTCCAGCGTGCCAGCGACGACGAGCGGGCCATGGCGCTCGTGTATCTTGAAGATTGGCTGAAGGGCCGGCGGGAATAACGTGCCGCAACGCGGGTCTTGTTAAGCCTTGAATAGCTCGATCGAAAAAGCTATTCTAGCTTAATGAAGAAAGTCAGTATTACCGAAGCCAAGAATGGTTTGAGTGCCCTTATCGACGGCCTCAAAGGTGGTTCGCCCGTTCTGATCGTCGATCGGGGGCGACCCGTGGCGCGCCTTGAACCTGTTCCAGCCGGAATTGATGAGCAGGATGGACGAATAGATCGGCTTGTTCGCGAAGGCGTCGTCCGCGCACCACGAAAGCCGCTGCCGCCCTCGCTCCTGAGCGGAGAGCTTCCTCGAGTAAAAGGCGACGGTTCGGTGGTGGCCGCCTTGCTCGAGGAGAGACGGGACGGCCGGTGAGATTCTGGGATGCTTCGGCCATCGTGCCGCTGCTCATTACCGAAGGGACGAGCCGGCGTTTGCAAGCGCTTGCGATAAGTGATCCACGGATGGCCGTTTGGTGGGCCTCTGAAGTGGAGTGCGTGTCTGCACTTGTTCGCCGCGAACGCGAAGGCATTCTGGACACTCGCGCTCTGGAGATCGCGTTACATCAATTGCGCGAGTTTGCGGATGCATGGCTCGAAGTTGAGCCAAGCGGCTTTATCCGGGAGAGCGCCGCCCGAATATTGCGCGTACACACATTACGTGCTGCAGATGCCTTGCAGCTGGCTGCAGCGTTCGCTGCCGCCGAGCGGCGTCCGGCATCTCTGGAAATGGTCACGCTCGACGAGCGATTAGCCGGCGCGGCGCGTAAAGAAGGATTCAATGTTGTTGATCTGGCTGTAAATTGAAGCGAGGTAGGACAAGTCTTGGTCCTACGATTTTGCTTCGATCTCCAGATCGATCCACACCGGCACGTGGTCGGACGGCTTTTCCCAAGCTCGTACATGCTTGTCTATGCCGGCGCCTGAGAGCTTGTCGGCGGCGCGCGGCGACAGCAATAAATGATCGATGCGGATGCCGTTGTTCTTCTGCCAGGCGCCGGCCTGATAGTCCCAGAACGTGTACAGCCCCGGCTCCTCGGTGGTCGCTCGCAGCGCGTCTGTCAGCCCGAGATTGACCAAGGCGCGGAATTCGTCGTGGGTCTGCGGCAGGAATAATGCGTCGCCGGTCCAGATCTGCGGATTCTTGGCGTCGGCCGCCGTCGGTATCACGTTATAGTCGCCGGCCATGATCAGCGGTTCTTCGAATGCCAGCCGGTCACGCGCATAAGCCGCGAGCCTTTTCATCCAGCCGAGTTTGTAGGTGTATTTATCGGTATTCGGCGGATTGCCGTTCGGCAGGTAAAGACTGGCGACCCGCACCGCCCCGGTCGCCGTCGACACCACGCCCTCGATGAAGCGCGCATGGTCGTCCTGATCGTTGCCGGGCAGGCCGCTCTTGACCTCGTCGAACGGAAATTTGGACAACAGCGCAACGCCGTTGAAAGTCTTCTGCCCATGCACGGCGACATTATAGCCGAGGCTTTCGAATTCAAGCCGCGGGAAAGCGTCGTCGACGCATTTGGTCTCCTGCAAACAGACGATGTCGGGCTTGCGATCCGCAAGCCACGCGATCGCGGAATCGATGCGCTGCTTGATCGAATTGACGTTCCAGGTGGCGATGCGCACGGGCTGACGCCCTATTCTTGCTGGCGCATGATCTTATCCGAAAACCGGAAGCCCACTTTTCGGGATCATGCGCTAAAGCGCGAAGCTGGTACCGCAGCCGCAGGACGCGGTCGCCTTCGGGTTGTTCACTTTGAAAGAGGAGCCGATCAGATCGTCGACGAAATCGATCTCCGAGCCGGCCATGTAATCGAGCGAGACCGGATCGATCAGCACGGTAGCGCCGCTCTTCTCGATCACGATATCGTCGTCGGCGCGGCTCCGCTCGGTGTCGAACTTGTACTGGAAGCCGGAACAGCCGCCGCCTTCCACCGAAACGCGCAGCATGGTGCCGGCCGGCTCGCGGCCGAGGATTTCGCCGATGCGCCGCGCCGCCCGCTCGGTTACGATGACGTTGTCGGCCATTTTGGCTCCGAATTGACTAGCCGCCGCCAGCCGCCGATTGCAACAATCCCAATACGATAGTTAAGTGCGCCGAGGTTTAAGGTCAATTGGAGGCGAGTCGATTTCCCGGGCCATGGAAACTCTACCAATCGCGCCCTATGCCTGCGACCCGGCGCGAAGCCGCGGCCGGCTCTACGCCGAGCCGGAGAGCCGAAGCCGGAGCGCGTTCCGCCGCGATTGCGACCGCATCATCCATTCCACGGCCTTCCGCCGCCTCAAGCACAAGACCCAGGTTTTCGTCTTCGACGAGGGCGATCATTACCGGACCCGGCTCACGCATACGCTCGAAGTCGCCCAGGTCGCCCGCGCCATCGCGCGGCGGCTGCGCCTTGATGAAGATCTCGCCGAAGCTTTGGCGCTCGCCCACGATCTCGGCCATCCGCCGTTCGGTCATGCCGGCGAGCGCGCGCTCAATGCCTGCCTTGCCGCTTTCAGCGGCTTCGATCACAACGCCCAGACTTTGCGCATCGTCACCGCGCTGGAGCGGCGCTATCCGGATTTTGACGGCTTGAACCTGACCTGGGAAACGTTGGAAGGGCTGGTCAAACACAATGGCCCGCTGACCGACCGGGCGGGAGCGCCTCTTCCGCGTTATCGTCAGCATGGCGTTCCGGCGACGATCCTGGCCTATGGCAAGCTGCAGAACCTTGAACTGTGGAGCTTCGCCGGGGTGGAAGCGCAGATTGCCGCGTTCGCCGACGATATTGCATACGACGCCCACGATATCGATGACGGCTTGCGGGCCGGGCTGTTCACTATTGATGACATCGCCGCCGTGCCGCTGCCCGGCCGGATAATTGCCGGTATCCGCGCGGCCTATCCGGCGCTCGACGCCCACCGGACGGTGCATGAGGTCGTGCGGCAGCTGATCGGGCTTTTGATCGACGATGTGGTCGCCGAGACCGGCCGCCGGCTCGCCGCCCTTTCGCCGCGCTCGGCCGACGATGTGCGGCGCGCTGCGTCCCCCGTCGCCGGGTTTTCAGCCACCATCGCCGAGGCCGACCGTGCCATCAAGGGCTTTCTGGAAACGCGCATGTACCGCGCCGCCCGCGTCATGCGGGTGATGGATCAGGCCGCCGCCGTGGTCGGCGATCTGTTCGCCCGCTACAGCGCCCATCCCGGCGACCTGCCGGCGGATTGGCAAGCGGACCTCGGGATTGACGAGGCCTCGCGCTCCCGGCGCATCGCCGATTTTATCGCCGGCATGACCGACCGCTTTGCACTCGCCGAGCATGCCCGGCTCTTTGACTCGACCCCCGAATTGCGTTAGGCGCGCGGCGCGTTGTTGTTGCAAGGCAGTTCGTGTTTGCAAGAAAGTTCTTGTCGCAGGTCATGGCCACCAAAAACATTTTCGCCGACGTTCTGGCGTGCGTTGTCGGCGCCACCGATACCCTGATCGCCGCCGGCACACTGCCCGCCGGTATCGACCGGTCGCGGGTGACGGTAGAGCCGCCGCGCGATCCCACTCACGGCGACATCGCCACCAACGCGGCGATGGTATTGGCCAAGGACGCCGGCCTGAAGCCACGCGATCTTGCCGAAGCGATCGCCGGCAAGCTGCAGGCCGATGGTCAGGTCGAAAAGGCCGATGTCGCCGGCCCCGGATTCATCAATCTCACGCTCAAGCCCGCGGCCTGGATCGCGGCGCTGCGGAGCGCGGTTAAGGCTGGGATCGATTACGGCAGGAGCGACATCGGCGGTGGTCGGCCGGTGAACGTCGAATATGTCTCCGCCAATCCGACAGGTCCGATGCACGTCGGTCATGGTCGCGGCGCGGTGTTCGGCGATGCGCTCGCTAGTCTTCTTGCTTTCACGGGTTTTAAGGTGACGCGGGAGTACTACATCAACGACGCTGGTGCTCAGGTTAACGTTTTGGCGCGCTCGGCCTTCTTGCGCTACCGGGAAGCGCTCGGCGAAGACATTGGCGAAATTCCGGAAGGCCTATATCCTGGCGACTATCTCAAGCCTCTTGGTGTGATGCTCGCGAAGACCTACGGCGATTTATTGAAGAGCCAAGCTGAAAGCCAATGGCTCGGAGTGCTTCGGAAAATTACCATTGCCGCGATGATGCAATCGATCCGTGAGGACCTCGGCGTCTTAGGGATTAGTCAAGATCGCTTCTTTTCAGAGGAATCATTGATCTACCAGGAGGAGATGGGAGCAGACTCAATCGATTTCGTCGCTGGCACAATCGAAGGGCTGCGCCAGCAGGGCTACGTCTACGAGGGCCGCCTTCCCCCGCCAAAAGGTGCTCCGGTCGAGGACTGGGAGGATCGCGAGCAGACGCTGTTCCGCTCCACCGCATTCGGCGATGATGTGGACCGTCCGCTGAAAAAGTCCGACGGCTCGTACACGTACTTCGCGTCGGACATGGCATATCACAACGACAAAATTCGGCGGGGCTTTCGCACCCTGATCGACGTGTGGGGCGCCGATCATGGCGGCTACATCAAGCGCATGCAGGCGGCGGTCAAAGCGCTGAGTGGCGGCAACGCCGAACTCGACGTCAAGGTGGTTCAACTCGTGAAGCTTCTGCGCGCCGGCGAGCCGGTGAAAATGTCGAAGCGGGCAGGGGAGTTCGTCACGTTACGCGAAGTCGTGGATGAAGTCGGCCCCGACGCGGTCCGCTTCATGATGCTGTTTCGCAAGAACGACGCCGTGCTCGACTTCGACCTTGCCAAGGTCTTGGAGCAGTCGCGCGACAACCCAGTGTTTTACGTTCAATACGGCCACGCCCGCGCGCAATCGGTGTTCCGGAACGCGCGGACAGCGTTCCCGGACCTGCCGCAAGACATCGTCGGGCTGGCAGAAACCGCCCATCTGGATTTGCTGTCGGACCCCGCGGAGCTTTCGCTGATGCGGCGCATTGCGCTTTACCCCCGCACCGTGGAAGCCGCTACCGCCGCGCATGAACCGCATCGAATTGCCTTTTATCTGTTCGACTTAGCGTCTGAATTTCATGCGCTTTATACGCTCGGCAATGCATCGCCACATTTACGCTTCATTATCCAGAATGATCGACAACTTACCGAGGCTCGCCTTGTCCTCGTACGGGGTGTGGCCACCGTGCTGGCGTCTGGTCTCAAGCTGCTTGGGGTCGCTGCGCCAGACGAGATGCGGTAAGTCCCGGCGCCCAGCGGACGCAGATCGGGACGCAGTTTCGGGGCAGACTTGAGTATCGCGTAACGCCTGAATCGGGGTCGAGCTTTATGGCCGACAATAACTTTCGTTCTTACCCTCAGCGTGCTGCGGGCGCTCTGACGCGCGCGCAACAGGACGATCCGCTCGCCGAGCTGGCGCGGCTTATCGGCCAGACCGACCCGGAGGCCGATTCCAGGCCCGACCCGCGAGCGCCGGCGCCGGCCTACGATGAGCAGGCGGCAGACCCCGACTGGGCCGCCGATGATCGCAACGGTGTCCGCCACCCCGGAGACGATCGATACGCGGCGGCGGCCGCGACCGAAGATTACGACCCGGCCTACGATGATCGCTACCAACAACCGCGCGGGGCGGCACTCGAGTCCTATCGTCCCGGAGACTCGGCCTATGGCGACCACGCCGGCGAACCAGGAGCCAGGCCCGCGCCCGCACTATCGGCGCGGCTCAATGGCGGGCGGGACTTCGCCCGCGATTATTACGTGCCGCCGGAGCAATCGCGTTTTCGTGAAACGACGGATCCGCAGGGGTCTTCGAATTCCCCAGTGCCTGCCTTCCCGCCGCAGTCGCGGCCCGACGAGCGTTTCGAATTCGACGATCTATCGGACGACGCACCGGACGATCGGGCCTATGCGGTCGATGAGTATCAGGATGAAGAGATTCCCTCTCGCCGCGGCCGCCGCGGGATTTTTGTCGTAGCGCTCGTGCTCGGTCTGGCGGTGATCGGCACGGCCGGTGCTTTTGCCTATCGGGCGATGTTCGGCAGTTCGATGCTGCCGACATTACCGCCGATCATCAAGGCGGACGACGGGCCCAACAAGATCATTCCGGCCAAACCGAAGACTAGCTCGGACCAGGCGGATGCGAGCGATACAAGTTCTGGCGAAAAGCTGGTCTCGCGCGAGGAGCAGCCGATCGACATGCCGGCGCCGGTCAATACCACCCCGCGCGTGGTCTCGACCATTCCGATCTTTCCCGATCCGAATTCTGCGCAAGCTGGCGTGCCGAATTCCGCGCAGCCGGGAATACCGGCCGGCGGGCAAAGCATGCCGGCAGTCGCGCCGCCGCCGACAACGGTCTCTACCCCGCCCGCCCAGGCTAACTCGATCTGGCCACCGGTTCCGCCTTCTGCCGCGGCGACTGCTTCGTCGGTCCCGATGACAGCGAATCCGGCGACTGCGGCAACGTCCCCTCGGAAAGTCCATACCGTCGTCATCCATTCCGATCAGTTGGGACCAATGACCGCAGATGCGTCGTCTGCGCCCACGCCCGCTCCTTCGCCTGCCGCCGTGCCGCTAAGGGCCACCCCGCGCGCCGCGATGCCGGTCCCGGCGCGACCGGCTCCGGTTGCACGCGCCGATGCCAATGCACCGCTTTCGATCGTTCCGGGTCAGGACGCGGCGCCGGCGCCCCGGCTGCGAACGGCACTGGCACGATCGGCCGAGGCTCCCGCGGCAGCACGGGCCGAGCCCGAAGGGATGGCCAGCGGTGGCTACGCCGTCCAGGTCACCTCGCAGAGAAGCGAGGCCGAAGCCAAGGCCGAGTTCCGAACGCTCAAGGCCAAATTCCCGAGCCAGCTCGGCAGCCATGACGCCGTCGTCCGCCGCGCCGATCTCGGCACCAAAGGCGTCTATTACCGCGCATTGGTCGGCCCCTTCGCCTCGGCGGAACAGGCGACGGCGATGTGCTCCAGCCTAAAATCCGCGGGCGGCAACTGCATCGTGCAGCGGAATTAGGCCGGGGATTGCGGTCCGTTGCTGCTTGACCCCTATCGGTGGGGCGGGCTAACCGGCCGGGATGCTTTCCTTCATAACAGGTGTTGCCGGGCCGGCGCTGGCGGCCGAGGAGCGGCAGTTTCTCAAGGACGCACAGCCCTGGGGGCTGATCGTCTTCAAGCGTAATACTGAGAGTCCGGCCTCGCTAAAGGCGCTGATCGACGATTTTCGCTCCGCCGTCGGATGGCAGGCGCCGGTCCTGGTCGACCAGGAAGGCGGCCGGGTCCAACGGCTGGGTCCGCCGCATTGGCCAAGCTATCCGCCCGGCGCCACTTTCGGCCTGCTCTACGATAGGGACAAAAAGCGCGCTCTGGCGGCGGCAACCCTGGGTGCGAATTTGATGGCAGCGGACCTCGCCGCCGTGGGCATCGATATCGATTGTGCGCCAATCGCCGATGTGCCGGTCGCGGGCGCCAATCCGATCATCGGCGACCGTGCCTATGGAACGGAGCCGGCGAAGGTGGCTGCCATTGCCGCCGCGATTGCGGCGGGGTTTTTGCGTGGCGGGGTCTTGCCGGTGCTCAAGCATATTCCCGGCCACGGTCGCGCCACAGCCGACAGCCATGACAAGCTGCCGGTGGTCAGCACCGACCGGGCCACCCTCGATGCCACCGATTTCGCCGCTTTTCGGCAGCTGAAGGCTCTGCCGCTGGGGATGACCGCACATGTTGTGTTCAGCGCCATCGACCCGGTCGCGCCGGCCACCACTTCGGTCACTATAGTGCGGGACGTGATTCGTGATTCGATTGGGTTTTCCGGACTGCTGATGAGCGACGATATCTCGATGGGAGCGCTTTCGGGCTCGATCGGCGACCGCACAAAGGCTGCGATCGCAGCGGGTTGCGATATGGTGCTTCACTGCAATGGCAAGCTGGACGAGATGCTTGTCGTCGCCGCCGCCGTCCCGCGACTTGCAGATTCGGCCGCGCGCCGCGCCGACGCCGCGCTGATGTTGCGCCGGCCCCCGGCGCCGTTCGATGTCGCTGTGCGCCGCGCCGAATTTCTCAAACTCATGGCGGGCACCGAGCCCGCGCCGGATTCCGCATGAACGCCGAAGAGCAATTCGAGACCGAGCTGCCCGAACGCGCCGCCGACGAGCCGGCGCTGGTGGTCGACGTCGAAGGCTTCGAAGGCCCGCTCGATCTGTTGCTGACGCTGGCGCGCCAGCAGAAGGTCGACCTCGCCAAGATTTCCATTCTGGCGCTTGCCGACCAGTATCTCGTCTTCATCGAAGCGGCGCGGAAAATGCGGCTGGAGCTCGCCGCCGATTACCTGGTCATGGCGGCCTGGCTCGCGTATCTGAAATCGCGCCTGCTGCTGCCGGAGATGCATCCGGCCGAAGGCGCCAGCGCCGAGGACATGGCGAATGCGCTGGCGCAGCGGCTGCGCCGGCTCGAGGCGATCCGGCACTTCGCCGAGCAAATGTTCAACCGGCCGCAACTCGGGCGCGACGTATTCCAGCGTGGCCTGCCGGAGCCGATCGCCGAGATCAAGCGCCCGGAATGGTCCGCGACGCTTTACGATTTGTTGTCGGCTTATGCCTCACGGCGACAGACCAAGGCGCGCTCGTTCGTGCGCATGCCGGTGCGCACCGTCTGGTCTCTGGCGGAAGCGCGCGAGATTCTGGAACGCCTCGTCGGCCAGTCGATGGATTGGAGCCCGCTCGATCAGTATCTGATCGAGTACCTGGTTGACCCATCGCAACGCGCGACCGTGCTGGCGTCGACTTTTGCCGCGACGCTCGAACTGGTGCGCGAGGGGCACCTGGAGTTGCATCAGCAAGGCTCCTTTACGCCGCTGTATTTGCGCAAACGGCAGAACGAGGGCGGGGCCGCCACCGCGGAACCGGGGAATGTCTAAGAGGGAGACTAAGCCTATGGGGAACGTCGCGGAGATGCGTGTGATTGTCGGTGACAAAGAGGATTCGGATTTGACGGATTCGAATTCGGCGGCTGAGAGCCGCCCCGAAGAATTGCGCATCCTCGAAGCTCTGCTGTTCGCCGCCGAGGCGCCGCTCGACGAGAAAGCCTTGGCGGCGCGATTGCCCGCTGGAACCGACGTGCGCGTGTTGCTCACGCGGCTGCAGCGCGAATACGAACCGCGCGGCGTGAACCTTGTGCGCATCGGCGGCAAGTGGACGCTACGCACTGCCGGCGACCTGGCTTGGCTGTTGACCCGTGAATCGGTGGTCACGCGTAAACTGTCGCGCGCCGCGATCGAGACGCTCGCCATCGTCGCCTATCATCAGCCAGTGACCCGCGCCGAGGTCGAGGAAATTCGCGGCGTCTCGACGTCGAAGGGCACGCTCGACGTGCTGTTGGAGTCCGGCTGGGTCAGGCTGCGCGGCCGCCGCAAGGCACCCGGCCGGCCGGTGACCTACGGGACCAGCGAAGCGTTTCTGTCGCATTTCGGGCTCGATGTGCTGACCGATCTGCCCGGCCTCGACGAGCTCAAAGGCGCCGGGCTCGTCGATGCCGCCATGCCGGCCGACTTTTCGGTGCCGGTTCCCTCGGACGATCCGGCGCTTCGCGATGACGAGGAGCCGCTTGGTCCGGAAGACCTCGATCTCGGGCTGGCGCCGCCCAAGGAGCGCAGCGAGGAATAATCAAGCCCGCGGAGCGAGGATAAATCGTCTTCGGCCTTGATAATGCCGTCAAAGCGCACGCGAATGGGCATTCACCCTGCGGCGTGACGACATGGCGGTTGCGCTTGTCTTTGCCGGCCCCGACGCCTAGTTTCTGGCTAAAATCGCGATCTCGCCCGGACGGGCACGCCATCGTAGTCAAGAGTATGGCGGACGGAGGTTTTCATGGGTTCTTTGAGCATCTGGCACTGGCTGATCGTCGGCGCCGTTCTTCTTCTGGTCTTTGGTGGCCGGGGCAAGATTTCGGACATGATGGGCGATGTCGCCAAAGGCATCAAAGCCTTCAAAAAGGGCATGGCCGACGACGATGACGACGAGACCACGGCCAAGTCCGACGCGCCGGTCAAGACTATCGATCACCAGACGCCCGCCGACATCAAGCAGCGCTCGGAGAGCAAGGTCTAGCGCTTCGCGCGCTCTCGTGCTGATTACGATCGCCCGGCACTGGGGTCTCGATTCCGAAGTTCGCCGCCCTTTTCCGCTTGGCCCGATGCGAACTTCGGAATCGAAGGACCCCAGCCAATGTCAGTTGACAGTGTGGCTTTTGGATTTGAAGTTCCTGTGAGAGCAGGCGGTTGAACTGCAGGAACTTCAAATCCGCCACACTGGCCGGAGAGTCTTCGATGTTCGACATCAGCTGGACCGAATTCCTGCTCATCGGTGTCGTCGCACTGATCGTGATCGGGCCGAAAGAGCTGCCCGGCGTCATGCGGACACTCGGCCAATACACGCGCAAAGCGCGTAGCATGGCCGCCGAATTCCAAAACCAGTTCCAGGAGGCGATGCGCGAAGCCGAAATGGCCGACCTGAAAAAGCAGGTCGACGACATGGCGAGCGACATCAAGAACTATGACCCGCTGAAAGAGGTGCGCAGCGACTTCGAGTCCATCGGCAAGGATGTCGCGACGTCGCTCGCCGAGCCCTCGGCGCAGCAACCAGCGGAACCGACTCCGGCGCCGTCGCCGGAACAGACGGAGCAACTTCCTCTCGCCTTGACGCCGGAGGCCGCCGTACCGGCGTTGCCGCGGCCGGAGACCGCCGCAGCCGCGTTGCCGCAGCCGGAGGCCGCACCGGCGTTGCCATCGCCGGACGCCGAAGTGTCGGCGTTGCCCACGCCGGACCCTGCAGCACCGGCGGCACTGGAGCCTGACCCACCCGTCGCTGCGCCGGAGCCTGCCGCGCCCATCGCCGAGCCTGCCGCCACCGAGCGAAACTGATGGCGAATCTGACCCGTGAAGACGAAGACAAGGAGATCGAGGCCACCAAGGCTCCTTTGATGGAGCACCTGATGGAGCTGCGTTCGCGGCTGATCAAAGCGGCCGCGGCCTTCGTCATCGGCATGGTGGTGTGTTTCTTCTTCGCCAGGCACATCTACGACATCTTGACTTGGCCCTATCTCTGGGTCGCCGGCGCGCAAAACTCCAAATTCATCTATACCGGCCTGCTCGAATTTTTCGTCGTTCAGTTAAAGCTCGCCGCGTTCGGCGGAGCCTTCATTGCCTTTCCGGTGATTGCGACGCAGCTCTACATGTTCGTCGCGCCGGGCCTGTATCGCAACGAGCGCAACGCCTTTCGGCCTTATCTGATCGCCACGCCGATCTTCTTCCTGCTCGGCGCCGGGGTGGTCTATTTCGTGGTCTGGCCGATGGTGACGCGGTTTTCCCTCTCCATGCAGCAGATGGGCGGCCCCGGCGAAGCCAGCATCGAGCTTCTGCCCAAGGTCGAGGATTACCTGTCGCTGATGATGAAGCTGATGCTGGCCTTCGGCGTCGCCTTCCAACTGCCGGTGATCCTGACGCTGCTTGGCCGCGTTGGGCTGATCACCTCCGACCAGCTCAGATCCAAGCGGCGCTATTTCATCGTCGTCGCCTTCGTCATCGCCGCGGTGCTGACGCCGCCCGACGTGCTCAGCCAGATGTCGCTCGCGTTACCGCTCCTGGCGCTTTACGAGGGCTCGGTGTGGTCGGTGCGCATCATCGAGAAGCGCGCGGCAGCGGAGCGCGCCGAGCGCGAGGCGGCGGCGGGGAAGCCGACGGAATAAACGTGTATTATTTCGGCCGTTGATTCGTCTTCTTAATTCGTCATGGCCGGGCTTGTCCCGGCCATCCACGTCTTTACAAGCTTAGGCCAAGACGTGGATGCCCGGCACGAGGCCGGGCATGACGGCCTTGGGAAACCCGCATGCACGACATCCGCTTCATCCGCGACAATCCCGACGTTTTCGACCGCGCGTTGGCGCGGCGTGGCCTGCCGGGCGAGGCGCAGCGGCTGATCGCGCTGGACGAAAAGCGCAGGGAAAAAATTCTTGAGCTGGAGACGGTACAAGCCCGGCGTAATGAGGCCTCCAAACTCATCGGCGCGGCTAAAAAGAGTAACGAAGAACAGGTTGCGCAGGCGCTGATGGCCGAAGTCGCTGCGCTTAAGGAAGCGATTCCGCAACATGAGGCTGCGGAGAAGGCCGCGAGCAAGGCGCTCAACGATGCGCTAGCGCAAATTCCCAATTTGCCGCTCGACGAAGTCCCCGACGGCAAAAGCGCCGACGATAATGTCGAGCATCATCGCTTCGGCGCCAAGCGCGCTTACGCGTTTGCGCCGAAGCAGCATTTCGAGCTCGGCGAAGGGCTCGGTCAGATGGATTTCGAGGCCGCGGCGAAATTATCCGGCGCGCGCTTTGTCGTGCTGAAGAAAGGCTTGGCGCGGCTGGAACGCGCGCTCGGCCAATTCATGCTTGATGTGCATACCCAGGAGCACGGATATACCGAGATTGATCCACCGCTAATGGTGCGGGACGCCACCATGGTCGGTACAGCGCAGTTACCAAAATTTGCTGAAGACCAATTCCAGATTCCCTTAGCCGCTTTTGAAGAGGTTTTTAGACGGGTGAAGTCTCATGTTGCCGAACGAACGCTCGCTGTTCAAGAAGAACATAAGAAGCTTACTGGTCGGGAAATGACGACTCAGGAAGCGATCCAGGGTTTACTTGATGCGATTGAAAATGGGATGCCTGAATACCGGTCGCTCTATGAGAAAGAAACAGGACTAGCTTCTCATTACTGGCTCATCCCCACCGCCGAAGTGCCGCTGACCAACCTCGTGCGCGAATCCATCATCGACGAAACGCAATTGCCGATGCGGCTGACCGCCTGCACGCCATGCTTTCGAGCCGAGGCCGGCGCTGCCGGCAAAGATACGCGCGGCATGATCCGCCAGCATCAATTCACCAAGGTCGAGCTTGTTTCCATCACCGCGCCGGAGCAAAGCAAGGACGAGCATGAGCGCATGTTGTCCTGTGCCGAAGAAATCTTGCGCCGGCTCGATTTGCATTATCGAGTCATGACGCTGTGCACCGGCGACATGGGCTTTGCCTCGCAAAAGACCTACGACATCGAAGTATGGCTGCCCGGGCAAAACATGTACCGGGAAATTTCCTCTTGCTCGATCTGCGGCGAATTCCAGGCCCGGCGCATGAACGCGCGCTTCAGCGGCAAGGACAGGAAAGTGAAAGGTTACCTCCACACGCTCAACGGCTCCGGCGTCGCTGTCGGCCGCGCGCTGATCGCGGTGATGGAGACTTATCAGGAGGCCGACGGCTCGATCGTGGTGCCCGACGCGCTACTGCCCTATATGGGCGGCATCAAGAAGATCGAGAAATAGCGCGTGCGCATCCTGGTCACCAACGACGACGGCATTCATTCGCACGGTCTCGACGTCTGTGCCGACATCGCGCGCACGCTGTCCGACGACGTCTGGGTGGTGGCGCCGGAGCACGATCAGTCGGGCGTCGCGCATTCGCTGTCGCTCAACGATCCGCTGCGGCTGCGCGAAGTCGCCGAGCGGCGTTTTGCCGTCCGCGGCACGCCGACCGATTGCGTCATCATGGGCGCGCGGCACGTGCTTGAGGGTAAAGACATCGATCTGGTGCTGTCCGGCGTCAATCGCGGCCGCAATGTCGGCGAGGACGTGATTTATTCCGGCACCGTCGCCGGCGCGATGGAGGGCGCGGTGCTCGGCATTCCATCGATTGCGTTGTCGCAAGCCTACAAATCGAGCAGCGGCCAGCCGCCATTCTGGGACACCAGCCTGCGCTACGCGCCGGACATCATCCGCCGCATCCTCAACGAAGGCGTGCGCCGCGACGTGCTGATCAATCTGAATTTCCCCGACTGCCGGCCGGAAGAGGTCAAAGGCGTCGCGGTGACGGCGCTCGGCCGGCGGCGGCAGGAGCGGCTGCATATCGACGAGCGCAAGGACGGCCGCGGCAATCCGTATTATTGGATCGCTTATACGCGGCAGAATTCGTTCAAATTTGAGAACGGCACCGACCTTGCGGCGCTGGAGAATAATTGCATCGCCCTGACCCCATTGCGCATCGATATTACCGACGAGCCGACCATGACCGGCCTCAGCCGGTTGTTCGACAAAGGTCTTTAGTTGCGGGGATCTAATTGACGGCGTTGGCCAGAGCCGCGTCGATAGCTTGCGCCAGCGCTTCGATCTGGAACGGCTTCTGCAGCGCGGGGCTGTGCCGGAAGGCTTCGGGGACGCCGCGTTGGCCGTAGCCGCTGGCGAAGACGAAGGGAACACCGCGCTCGACCAGCGCTTCGGCGACCGGGGTGATCGGCCTGTTGTTGAGATTGACGTCAAGGACGGCGACGTCGAATTCCGCCTGCTTGGCGAGCTTCAGGGCTTCTTCGATGGTGCCGGCCTCGGCGGCGACGGAATGGCCCAGATCGGTGAGCATGCCCTCGAGCAGCATGCGAATCATGAGTTCATCCTCAACGATGAGGACCCGCTTGCCGGCCGCAGGTGTGGCGTCAGAACTCATATCAACCCCGTGTCCTCATAACAGCTATTGCCGCGCCGGGTTCCGGGCCCGGTTCTACTGCCGGCCGGACGGCAGAGGAAGCCCATAAACCGCCGGTGGCATGTTCAGTGTCAGTATAAGCGCAGATCGCGCCGTGGTAAAAAGCCGAAGCGGACAGCTTGAACGAGGTAATCGTGGCCGCAACCCCCGCAGCCGAAGACGTCGGGCGCATGGAATTTCAGCTGACGCTGCGGCGTCACGGTATCACCGACCAGGCCGTGCTTCGCGCCATGGACGAGGTCCCGCGGGAATATTTTGTCGCACCCGGCTTCCTTGAAAGCGCCTATGCCGATCAGGCCCTGCCGATTGCCTGTGGGCAAACCATCAGCCAGCCCTTCGTTGTCGCCTATATGACCGAGAAGCTCGAGGTCGAGCCGGGGCACCGTGTGCTCGAGATCGGCACCGGCTCGGGCTACCAGACGGCAATCCTGGCGCGTCTGGCGCGGGAAGTGGTCAGCATCGAGCGCTACCGAACGCTGGCCGAGGCCGCGCGCGAGCGGATCGGAACGCTGGGCTATGGCAACGTGACCATACGGGCAGGCGACGGCATGGCCGGAGCGGCGGATTTGGCCCCGTTCGACCGCATCATGGTCACCGCCGCGGCGGAACAGATTCCAGAGGTTCTTGCCGCGCAACTGGCAGAGGGCGGCAAGATGATTATTCCGGTCGGCCCGCGCCACGACGCCCAATCTCTCTTGCGGTTGACCAAGCAACCGGCTGGCGCATTAACCCGTGAAAATCTCATCGCCGTACGCTTTGTGCCGCTTTTGCCGGGTCAAGCGCGCGAATTGTGACCGCCAAGATACTTAACGCAGTAATGCAGAAAAGATTCACCTACTTAAAGGGCTGTTTACCGCAACGTTGTTTATTCACTCGTCCTTTCTGTTGCGTCCGAGTGAGTAACCATGTGCGCATCGCGTCGGTCGGCCCTGTGGCCACAACTGGTTGCCATCTCGTTAATCGGCATTGGGGCGGCGGGCTGTAGCGCCGACTCCGGCCGCTTCAACGAAGGTTTCGGCTCATCTCCGCCTTCTTCGTCGTCGCCGCGCGGAGATGTTACCGGATCGATCCCGCAGACCGCGCCGGCAAGCCACATCGAGAGCCGTCCGCTGCCGAGCATCGCCAGCGCCGATAACGGTTCGTCCGGCGGCGGCCGCGGCATGGGCTCCTATCAAGGCGGCGAAGTTACCGGCTCGATTGCGGCACCGCCGCCGCCGCCACCGCCGTCCTGGAGCTGGGACGGCGGCACTCCGGTTACGGTCCGGCCGGGGGAGACCATCGAAAGCATCGCGCGCGCCCACGGCGTGCCGGCCTCCGCGCTGATGGAAGCCAATCACATCACCAGCCCCGGCTCGGTTTATCCGGGCGAGCATCTGGTCATTCCACATTATCGTTCGGCGGTAGCGGCTATGCCGCCGCAAACGCGCATCGCAACGACCGCGCCGGCGCTGGCGCCGCCACCCCCGCCGCGCGGCGGATTGGTGGCGCCGTCGGGCATGCATGTCGTGGCGCCGGGCGAAACGCTCAACAGCATCGCGCGGCTCTACGGCAAGCCGGTCGCAGTCATTGCCCGGGCCAACGGCATTGCGCCAGACACCATGGTGCGGGTCGGTCAGCATGTCGTCATCCCGGAGATGGGCGAACGCCGGGCGCCGGCGCCGCAGCGCGTCGAGGCTCCAGTCCCGCCGCCGACAACGGTCGCAACCGTCGAGTCACCGCATAGCGCGCGGGTCGCCGAGCCAAGCGAGCCGGTAGCAAGCGAAAACCCCATGAAGGCCGAGCAGGCGTCGAATGCGATGCCGAGCTTCCGCTGGCCGGTGCGCGGGCGCATCATCGCCGCATTCGGACCGAAACCGAACGGCTTGCAGAACGACGGTATTAATCTCGCGGTGCCGGAAGGCACGCCGGTCAAGGCGGCCGAGGACGGCGTCGTCGCCTATGCCGGCAACGAGCTCAAAGGCTACGGCAATCTCGTGTTGATCCGCCACGCCAACGGCTTCGTCACCGCCTACGCCGATGCCAGCGAGCTTTTGGTCAAGCGCGGCGATACCGTCAAGCGCGGCCAGGTGATCGCAAAGTCGGGCGAGACCGGCAACGTCACGTCGCCGCAATTGCACTTCGAGATCCGCAAGGGCGCCACCCCGGTCGATCCGTCGCAATATCTCAGCGGCGCCTGATTAGCTCTCCATCTTCACGCCGAGCCGGCCGGCCAGATCCTGCACGTATTGCCACGCCACGCGGCCCGAGCGCGCGCCGCGCGTCGTCGCCCATTCCAGCGCCTCGCGGCGCAGCGCATCGCCTGAAAGCGGTACGCGATAATGGGCGATGTAGCTGTCGACCATGGCGAGATATTCGTCCTGACTGCAGCGGTGGAAGCCGAGCCACAGCCCGAAACGGTCCGACAGCGAGACTTTCTCTTCCACCGCCTCGCCCGGGTTGATCGCGGTCGCCCGTTCATTCTCCACCATCTCGCGCGCCATCAAATGGCGCCGGTTCGACGTGGCGTAGAAAATCACGTTCTCCGGCCGGCCTTCGATGCCGCCTTCGAGCATGGTCTTGAGCGATTTATAGGAGGTGTCTTCCGCGTCGAAGGAAAGATCGTCGCAGAACACGATGAAACGCTCGCCCGCATTGCGCAATTGCGCCATCAGCTCCGGCAGCGACTCGATATCCTCACGGTGAATTTCGATCAGCTTCAGGCCCGCCGCCGGATGTGCGGCGCCGATCGCGGCATGCGATGCCTTGACCAGGGAGGACTTTCCCATGCCGCGCGCGCCCCATAACAGGGCATTGTTCGCCGGCAGGCCGCGCGCGAATCGCTCGGTGTTTTCGACCAGGAGGTCGCGCACCCGGTCGATGCCTTTGAGCAGCGACATGTCGACACGGTTGACGCGGCGAACCGCCGCGAGCTGGCGCGCATCCGGATGCCAGACGAAGGCGTCGGCGGCCGAAAAATCGAGCTCAGCCGGCGGGTGCGGGGCAAGCCGCTCCAGCGCACCGGCGATCCGGGTGAGCAGCGCTGCATGGCCCTCGGTAGAAGGCTCGCCGCTTCGCCCGCCGCGGCGCGGCTTCCGGGTCGGTTTTTTGCCTGGGCGCGCGGGAGATTTGGCCATGATTGCACCGGGTTGCGGCCATCCCCTTAGCGAGGCTGCGGCACGCCTGCAAGCTTGCCCGGCCGCTTCCGCAGCGTTGCAATTGGGCCGCCGGCAGCTATAGTCCGCGCGATTTTGCGCGCAAAAGCGGCCCTTCATCCCGGGCGGCGCGCTTTGACTGCCCGCCCCATTGGAGGAACGATGTTCATCACGCCCGCGTTCGCGCAAAGCAATCCGTTGAGCAGCCTATTCGGCGGCGGCGGCGATTCCGCCAGCATGATCACTTCGTTCATGCCGCTGATTCTGATCGTCGTGATCATGTATTTCCTGATCCTGCGGCCGCAGCAGCGCAAAGTGAAGCTGCACCAGGAGATGGTGAAGGCGCTGCGGCGCGGCGATACCGTGGTGACCAACGGCGGGCTGATCGGCAAGGTCACCAAGGTGGTGGACGACAGCCAGGTCGAGGTTGAAATCGCGGACGGTGTGCGGGTGCGGCACTTGCGCTCGAGCATCAGCGAGGTCCGGGCCAAGAGCGAGCCGGTAAAAGACGATAGCGCGAGCTGATCGCACGCCGTTTGCGAACTTAAGGAACTTCGAACTCCATGTTGTTTTTCACGCGGTGGAAGGCGGCGGCTATCCTGCTCACGGCGCTGATCGTTTGCCTGTGCATGGTGCCCAGTTTCTTCCCCGAAAGCACCGTCGCACGCTGGCCGGCCTGGGCGCAGCGTCACATCGTGCTCGGCCTCGACCTGCAGGGCGGCTCGAGCCTGTTGCTCGAAGTCGACACCAATTCGGTGCGCAGAGAGCGGCTGCAAGCGATTGACGAAGATGTATTGCGGGTGCTGCGCGAGGCACGCGTCCCCTTCACCGGGCGGGCGGTGCGCGGCAACAGCGTCGAGGTGCACATCACCCGGCCGGCTGACCTCGATAATGCAAAGAGCAAGCTGCAGGCCTTGTCGCAGCCGATGTCGGGCCTCGCCGGTTCGACCGGGCAGCGCGACATCGACGTCAGCGAAAACAACGGCTTGATCACGCTGACGCCGACCGATCCGGCGATGACCGAGCGCATTCGCCAGGCGGTCGATCAGTCCATCGAAATCATCCAGCGCCGCGTCAACGAGCTCGGCCTCGTCGAACCGAGCATCCAGCGTGAGGGTCTCGACCGCATCCTGGTTCAGGTGCCGGGCTTGCAGGATCCGACGCGGCTCAAGGACATCCTTGGCAAAACGGCCAAGCTCGATTTCCGCATGGTCGACGAGTCGATGACGGCCGAGCAGGCGGAGGCCGGCCACCCGCCGGAGGACTCGGAAATTCTCGACGGTCAGCAGGCCGGCGAGAAATATCTGATTCAGAAGCGCATCCTCGTCTCCGGCGCCGACCTCGTCGATGCGCAGGCCGGTTTCGATCAGCAGACCAACGAGCCGGTGGTCAATTTTCGCTTCAACTCGGCAGGCGCGCAGAGATTCGCCGCCGCCACGCAAGCCAATGTCGGCAAGCCGTTCGCCATCGTACTCGACAACAAGGTGATTTCCGCGCCGGTGATCCGCACGCCGATCCTCGGCGGCGCGGGCGAAATATCCGGCAACTTCACGGTCCAATCGGCCAACGATCTCGCCATCCTGTTGCGCGCCGGGGCGCTGCCGGCGCCGCTGACGATCGTCGAAGAGCGCACGGTGGGGCCGGGGCTTGGCCAGGACTCGATCAATGCCGGTGAGCACGCGGCCTATGCCGGCGCGGCGCTCGTCATCATCTTCATGTTCTTGACATACGGGCTGTTCGGGCTGTTCGCCAATATCGCCGTCACCATCAATGTGGCTATGATCTTCGGCGTGCTGTCGTTCCTCGGCGCCACGCTGACGCTTCCGGGCATCGCCGGCATCGTGCTCACGGTGGGCATCGCCGTCGATTCGAACGTGCTGATCTACGAGCGCATCCGCGAGGAGGTGCGCGCCGGGCGAAGCGCCATCAACGCCATCGATGCCGGCTTCTCCCGCGCGCTTGCCACCATTCTCGATTCCAACATCACCACCTTCATCGCCGCGGCGGTGCTGTTTTACATCGGCACCGGGCCGGTGCGCGGCTTCGCCGTCACGCTCGGCGTCGGCATTCTCACCACGCTGTTCACTGCGTTCACGCTGACCAGGCTGATTGTGTCCTATTGGGTGCGCTGGTGGCGGCCGCGCGTCGTGCCGATCTAGCGCATGATCCCGAAAAGCGGATACCGGTTTTCGGATAAGATCGTGCGCCGAATGAACATCATCTAAAAGAAGCCAGTACCTGAAAGAAACCCAGTGCGCCTCCTTCGCATCGTTCCCGACAACACCAAGTTCGACTTCATGCGCTTCCGGCGCATCAGTTTCCCTGTTTCGGCGATGCTGTCGATCATAGCGATACTGCTCTTTTTCTTTCATGGCCTGAACTTCGGCATCGATTTCATCGGCGGCACGCTGGTCGAGGTGCAGACCAAGGACAATCCTGCCGATCTCGCCAAAATGCGCTCGACCATCGGCTCGCTAAAGCTCGGCGATTTTCAGCTTCAGCAGTTCGGCGCGCCGAACGACGTGCTCATCCGCATCTCCGAGCAACCCGGCGGCGATCAAGCCCAGCAGGCGGCGATCCAGAAGGTCCGCGGTGCGCTCGGCGACAGCGTCGATTACCGGCGCGTCGAAGTGGTCGGACCGAGCGTGTCCACCGAGCTGTTGTCCTACGGCACCATCGGCCTCGTGCTGGCGATCGTGGCAATCCTGATCTATCTATGGTTCCGCTTCGAATGGCAGTTTGCGCTGGGCGCCATGATCGCCAACGTGCACGATCTGGTGCTCACCGTCGGCTTCATGTCGCTGACGCATATCGATTTCGACCTCACCAGCATCGCGGCGCTGTTGACGATTCTCGGCTATTCGCTCAACGACACTGTGGTGATCTACGACCGAATCCGCGAAATGCTGCGGCGCTACAAGCGCCTGTCGATGCCGGATCTGCTCAATGCGTCGGTCAATGCGACGCTGTCGCGCTCGATCGTGACCCACCTGACCGTGGCGATGTCGTTGCTGGCGCTGTTGTTGTTCGGCGGCCAGGCGATCCACAGCTTCACCGCGACCATGATGTTCGGCGTGGTGCTGGTCGGCACCTACACTTCGGTGTTCATCGCCTCGCCCATCTTGATCTATCTCGGCGTCGGCGCCGGCCGTATGGGCGGCCCGGAGGAAACGGAGCCGCCGGTGGTCACCGCGGCGCCTGCGACGGTGCCGGCGCGATCAGGCCCGCCATCGCGATCGGCCTCGCCATCGCGGCGTGGGCGGACGCGCCGCTAGTGGACGATCGCCATCTGCCGCACCAGGCGCCAATCGAGGCGCATGGCGGCGGCTTCCGGTTGGCCGGCCTATCGCATCACGGCTCGCTCTTGTGCCTGCCTGACGGCGTCTGGGCGTGGCCGGTTGCAATGCCGGCAGACCTGACCGACGATCTCTTGGCGCCGATTTTCGCCCGAGCGGAAAGTCTGGACTTTTTCATCCTCGGTACCGGGACTGCGCCCTGGGCCGTGCCGGATCGGTTGCGGCTGCGGTTTCGCGAGGCCCACATTTCGC
>JBARER010000136.1:0-6611 GCA_049796395.1 Xanthobacteraceae bacterium | reverse complement strand
CGATCTTCTCCCACAGATCGCGCGCCTTCACCGTCTTGGCGATCTTGCCGCCTTTGGTGCGCCAGAACAGATCCCAGTCGCGGTCGGCTTCGACCGCTTTGAGGAATTCGTCGGTGACGCGCACGGTATTGTTGGAATTCTGGCCGGAGACCGTGAGATAGGCCTCCGAATCCCAATCGGTGTCGAAGGTCGGGAAGTTGATGTCGGTATAGCCCTGCTTGGCGAACTGGATGACGCGGCGGATCAGATTGTCGGACACGTGGTTCCGGCGCGCCGCCTTGATCTCGCGCCGCAGCACCGGATTCTTTTCCGGCGTGAAGCAATCGTCGCCTGAGCCCTCGCAGTTGATGCAAGCCTTGAGGATCGAGCGCAGGTGCTTCTGGTTGATCTTGGAGCCGGTGACCAGGCTGGCGACTTTCTGCTCCTCCATCACCTTCCAGTCGATGAATTGCTCGACGTCCGGATGATCGGCGTCGAGAATGACCATCTTCGCCGCGCGGCGCGTGGTGCCGCCCGACTTGATGGCGCCCGCGGCGCGGTCGCCGATTTTCAAGAAGCTCATCAGGCCGGACGACTTGCCGCCGCCGCTGAGCTTTTCGCCTTCGCCGCGCAGCTTTGAGAAATTCGAGCCGGTGCCGGAGCCGTATTTGAACAGGCGCGCCTCGCGCACCCACAAATCCATGATGCCGCCCTCGTTGACGAGGTCGTCATTGATCGACTGGATGAAGCAGGCATGCGGCTGTGGGTGCTCGTAGGCGGTCGCCGACTGCACGAGCTGGCCGGTCTTGTAGTCGACGTAGAAATGCCCCTGGCTCGGGCCGTCGATGCCATAGGCCCAGTGCAGGCCGGTGTTGAACCATTGCGGCGAGTTCGGCGCCACCATCTGCATCGCCAGCATGTAGCGGTGCTCGTCGAAGAAGGCCTGCGCATCGGCCTCGGACGAGAAATAGCCGCCCTTCCAGCCCCAATAAGTCCAGGTGCCGGCCAGCCGGTCGAACACCTGCTTGCAGGATTGCTCGCCGGTGAAGCGCTCGGCTTCGGGCAGGTCCTTCAGCGCGGCTTCGTCGGCGATCGAACGCCACAGCCACGACGGGACTGTCTCTTCCTCGACCTTCTTGCGGCGGGCGGGCACCCCGGCTTTGCGAAAATATTTCTGCGCCAGCACGTCGGAGGCAACTTGCGACCATTGCTCGGGAACTTCGACGTTCTCGGCATGGAAGACGACGGAACCGTCCGGATTACGGATCTCGCTGGTGGTCAGACGGAAGACGATGTCCGCGTAGGGCGATTGTCCGTCTTTGGTGTAACGCCGCTCGATCCGCATTTTCTGCCCCTAATTCTCGTGTTTCTGGTATCGGCGGAAACGCTCTTAATATAAGCCGCCGACGGTGCTCCCGCGACGCGGCAAAGCGAACTCTGCCGCATCGAACTCACCCCTGTTTCTGTCTGCCCACCCAACCCATCCGGCTTTGCCAGCCGGTCTTGTTCTGAGATGTCCGAGCCGTCCCTTCGGAGCGCAAAAGTGCACGCTCGCGCCACGGGGCGCGAAGCACTCCCA
Source organism: Xanthobacteraceae bacterium (assembly GCA_049796395.1). GTDB lineage: Bacteria > Pseudomonadota > Alphaproteobacteria > Rhizobiales > Xanthobacteraceae > BOG-931. The sequence goes on along the minus strand of JBARER010000136.1, from coordinate 5,053 downwards.
AAACCCTTTCTGGAGAGCCCGGCGGACTTCGTCACCCGCGCGCCGAACTTTTGGAGGCTAGGCCAAGCCAGGCGCGTGCGTCAAGCTTTAGTACGAATTTCTGAATCAACCACTAAATGTGGGGATTACGGGGACGAATCTGCGCGGGATGCGCAAGTATCGGAGATTCGTGAGGAATCCGGAAGAGCCATGACGGCGCCACGGCTTTTTTGCTGTTGGAAAGCCCGTCGAGAATGTCGGGCCTCCGCCTTTGGTCGGTCGGGTTTGCAGTTCGCCGGGCCGATAGGCGGTTCCACCTATGCAGGGATCGTCACCCCACTGTCACGCATTGGCGGGGTTTTTTGCTGATTCTGAGTGAAATGACCCGGAAAACCGGGGCTATCGCTGGCTCCGGTGCCGCGCGATCTGAATAACCTACTGGAATCGTGGTGAGAATCGCCCGTTACCCGAACGACGGGTCGAGTTAGGGCTGGTCGAGGCCGCCAGCGGCCTGGGGCGTCGCCTTTGATTAACCACGAACGCCGTTAACCACTGCCTCCTGTAAACCTCTGCGGCACCTCGGCGTTGCTTGACGGGCAGGGAGGGGAAGTCTTTACCTTTTGTAAATGGTTGGGGCATTGTACCAGCGTGCTATTCGCGCGGGACGCGTCGTTGCCTGTGCCGTCATGGTGGCAGGCTGCACCGCCGTCATCCACAACGATCCGGTCAATCAGCCGCTTGTGGCAAATCCGTCCGCGGCGGCCGCGGCGCTTACCCCCACCGTTCCCGACAATTACGACGACACGGTCGTGGCGCTGTCGTTTTCCGGCGGCGGTATGCGCGCGGCGGCTTATTCCTTCGGCGTCCTGACCGCCTTCGAACAGACGCTTGTGCCGACCCGGTCTGGCCAGGTATCGCTGCTCGATCGCCTCGATTTCCTCTCGGGTGTCTCCGGCGGCTCCGTGCTGGCGGCCTATTATGGCTTGCGCGGGCGCGCGGCTTTGGCCGATTTCAAGCAGCGCTTTCTCGACGTCGATGCGGAGCAGGGCCTGCAAACACAGCTCAGCGTCGGCAATATCGCCCGCGGCCTGCAAGGCGGCGTCAACGATGCCACCCAGTTTCCGGTCTGGCTCGATACGCATCTTTACAACCACGCGACGTTTCGCGACCTGCTCACCCGGCCGCGGCCACGGGTCTGGATCAACGCCTCCGACATCTACAACCGCACCGCGTTCATTTTCGCGCCGGTGACGTTCAGCGCGCTGTGCAGCGATCTGTCGAGTTACCCAGTGTCGCTCGCGGTGGCCGCGTCGGCGGCGGTGCCGGTGGTGTTCGCGCCGATCGTCATTCAGAATTACCCCGGCGCCTGTCCGGTCGAATTGCCGGCCTGGGTGGAGCGGGCGCGCAAAGACCCCAACTCGCCGCCGCTGATCCAAGCCTATGCCGAAGCTCTGGAGCGCTATCGCTCCGGTGCGATCAAATACGTCAAGCTGCTCGACGGCGGTTTGGTCGACAATTATGGGCTGGCCGGCTTCACCATCGCGCGGCTGGCGTCGGATACGCCGTTTGGCCCGCTCGCCCCGGCGGAAGCCGTCAAGCTGCACCGCTTTCTATTCCTCGTCGTCGACTCCGGCCGCGATCCATCGGGCAAGTGGGCGCAGACCGTTGCCGGGCCGTCCGGGGTCGATCTCATCCTGGCATCGTCCGACACCGCCACTGAGTCCGGCGCCATTGGCAGCTACTCCGCCTTCGACGACACCATGAAGGACTGGAGGAACAAGATGGTGGCATGGCGCTGCGGGCTGTCGGAAGCCGATCGCCGCCGCTACGGCGCACCGCCCGGCTGGAATTGCCGCGATGTGCAATTCTATATCAGCCGCCTTACCTTCGACGATCTGGGTCCGGAGCGCGCCGCGGCACTCAACGCGGTGCAGACCCGATTCAAATTGCCGCCGGATCAGGTCAATTTGCTGATCGCCGCCGGCCACGACGCGCTGTTCGCCAATCCCACGTTCCATGCGTTCATGGGAACGCTGCCGCGCGGGCCGCAAATGCCGCCGCATCCGCGGCCGCGCACCGCGCCGGTCGCAGTCGTGCCGCCGTTGCTCCCGGCGCACGAGGCGAGGGCGAATTAGCCGTAACTCCGCTGCCGCCTTGGTGTGGCCGAGCCGGCGGTTGAGGGTGGCGAGGAGCGCTTCGGCGGCGTCGGCGATAAGCCGTTCCCGGCCGCTCGGCGCGCCCTCACATTTTGTTGCTCGGTCGGCCAGCGAGGCTAGAGTAGAGATCGGTCAGGCGACCGCAGGTTCATGTTGCAATGGCGAAGTCCGATATTCGCAAATTCGTTCCGGAAATGGGAAAGGCCCTTCATTTCGGAATGTCCACCCAGCAGTTTTTTGATGCTGTGATTCCGTCTCGCGGCGAGCGCGAAAGGGCCAACGTAGAGAGATATCTGTCGACGCCGTTCAAGGGCATCACTACGGACGGCCATATCGTTCCCAATCTCTTCGCGCTCAGGTCTGAGTTCGCACCGACGCGAGACATCCTGAATGCAGTTTGGGCGCTTCTGGCGCAGCTCACTCCGGAGCAAAAAAAGACGGTCTGCCTGCCGTTGGAATCGCGCGAGCGTGAGCTGTGGCAGAACAGTATCGCCCGCTATGAGAATTTCGGTCTTCGACTCGATGAAGTTGCGGGAAGCTTGCGACAAGCGGCCATGGCGGTCGTCAAAGCCAGCCTCAGCGCTGCCGGCTATCAGAAGACGCGCAATCTGATGAAGCTGAACGCCTTTCTCGGCGAACTGGTCGGTGCGCCGAAGCTCCTTGGTGAGTGGTCCTACCAACTGCACATCTATGGCGAGCCGTCGATGACCGGACCGTGGGGGTGGCAGATAAGCGGCCATCATTTGATCGTCACATGCTTCATCCTGGGCGACCAGATGACACTGACACCGACCTTCATGGGCGCGGAGCCGAGATATGCGGATCACGGGAAATACGCCGGAACCGTCGCACTGGAGGACGAAGAGCGTCTTGGATTGCAATTCGCGCGCAATTTGTCGGCAGAGCAGAAGCGCCAAGCAATTTTTTCCGATACCATCCTTCCGGGCGGGCTTCCGCCGGGCCGGCATCAGGGCGTCGACGGGCTAATCCTGTCCGCACGGCAAAAGAACAATGCGATCATTCCTTATGAAGGAATCCGCGGCGCCGATCTCGACGAAGCGCAGCGGCGAGCGCTGCTTGATCTCATGGAGTGCTATCTATCCACCTTGCCGCCCGGGCCGTTGGCGGCCCGCATGAGCGACGTGGAACGGCACCTTCTCGAGACACATTTCTGCTGGGCCGGTTCAATGGGCGATGAGAGCGCTTTTTACTATCGCATCCAAAGCCCGGTCGTGATGATCGAGTTCGACCACCAGCAAGGGGTGGTGCTGAACAACGCCGAACCGGAGAAATTTCACGTCCATACCATCGTGCGCACTCCCAACGGCAATGACTTCGGCATGGACCTCTTGCGTCTTCACTACGAGACGGCACCTCATCACAGCGCTGGGCCACACCGGCACGATCATCACGGGCCGCACCAGCACGACCATGATCACGCGCCGCCGAGTCCACGCCTACGTTTCCACACGCACGACTGATGCGTGAGCCGGCCGGTTCTGATCGTGAAAGCTATTCCGCCGCCGCCTTGGTGTGGCCGAGACGGCGGTTGAGCGTGGCGAGGAGCGCCTCGGCGGCGTCCGCAATCACCGTGCCGGGCGGGAAGATGGCCTCGGCGCCGGCTCTCTTCAGTGCGTCATAGTCCTGCGGCGGCACCACGCCGCCGACCACAATGACGATATCGCCGCGGCCGAGCTTTTCGAGCTCGATCTTGAGCTCCGGCACGAGCGTCAGATGCGCCGCCGCCAACGACGAGACGCCGAGAATGTGCACGTCGTTCTCGACCGCCTGGCGCGCAGCTTCAGCGGGCGTTGCGAACAAGGCGCCGATGTCGACGTCGAAGCCGAGATCGGCGAAGGCTGAGGCGATCACTTTCTGACCGCGATCGTGGCCGTCCTGGCCGATCTTGGCGACCAGAATGCGCGGCCGGCGGCCTTCGTTGTCCTCGAATTCGGCGACGAGTTTCTGTAGCCGCGCGACGGCATCCGTCATGCCGATCTCCCGCCTGTAAACGCCGGAGATCGCCTTGATCTCCGCCTGGTGACGCCCGAACACTTTTTCCAGCGCCAATGAAATCTCGCCGACGGTGGCCTTGGCGCGGGCCGCATCGATGGCTAGCGCCAATAGATTGCCGTTGCCGCCCGCGGCGTTGCGGGTCAGGCTGTCCAGCGCCTCGGCGAGAATTTTCGGATCGCGCTCGCGCTTGAGCCGGGAGAGCTTGTCGACCTGCAATTGCCGCACCGCGGCGTTGTCGACCTTGAGCACGTCGATCGGCGCCTCGTCGCCCGGGCGGTATTTGTTGACGCCGATCACCGCCTGCGCGCCGGCGTCGATACGCGCTTGCGTGCGGGCGGCGGCTTCTTCGATCCGCAGCTTGGGCAGGCCGGCCTCGATGGCGCGGGTCATGCCGCCGATGTCCTCGACCTCGGCGATATGACCCCAGGTCTTGGCAGCCAGATCCTGGGTCAGCCGCTCCACATAGAACGACCCGCCCCAGGGATCGATGATACGCGTCGTGCCGCTCTCGCGCTGGAGCACGATCTGGGTGTTGCGGGCAATACGGGCGGAGAAATCGGTCGGCAACGCCAGCGCCTCGTCGAGCGCATTGGTGTGTAGCGATTGGGTGCCGCCTTGCGTCGCCGCCATCGCCTCGATGGCGGTGCGCGTGACATTGTTGAAGACGTCCTGCGCGGTGAGCGACCATCCGGAGGTTTGGCAATGCGTGCGCAGCGACAACGAGCGCGCGTCCTGCGGGTTGAACCCCCTCATCAGCTTCGCCCACAACATGCGTGCGGCGCGCAGCTTGGCGATCTCCATGACATAGTTCATGCCAATGCCGAAGAAGAACGACAACCGCGGGGCAAAACGGTCGATGGCGAGATTGGCCGCGAGCCCGGCCCGGACATATTCGACGCCGT
>JBARER010000135.1:0-1611 GCA_049796395.1 Xanthobacteraceae bacterium | reverse complement strand
CCCATCGGCCCGGCGAGCGCGGCGCGACCGCCGAGCCGCGCGATCGCCACCGCGGCGTTGGCCGCGCAGCCGCCGTTGACGACGAAAAATGTATTGGTCTGCACCTTGCAGTCCGGCTGCGGAAATTCGTCGACGCGAAACACCTCGTCGAGCACGATGATGCCGGCACACAGGATGTGCGGCGTGCGAGAGCGCGGCGACGCGGCGTCAACCAAGGACATCGGCGCTCTCCTCGACGAAGTTGCGGATGATGTGATGGGCGATGGCGACCGGCGGCGGCGTGGTCAGGCCGTCCGGATGCCGCCGCATGAGCATCGCTGCCAATTCCTCGCGCTCGAACCAGCGTGCATCCTCCAATTCGTCGCGATCGACGACGATCGTCTCGGACAGCGCTTCGGCGTGACAGCCGATCATGATCGAAGAGGGGAACGGCCACGGCTGCGACGCAAAATATTTGACGCGGCCGCAAGCGATGCCGACTTCCTCGCGCACCTCGCGCCGCACCGCTTCTTCCAGCGATTCGCCGGGCTCGGCAAAGCCGGCGAGGCACGACCACATGGTCGGCGCGAAACGCGGCGAGCGGCCGAGCACGCAGCGCTCGCCGGCGATCACCAGCATGATGACGACCGGATCGGTGCGCGGAAAATGCTGGACCTTGCAGGCCGGACAATCGCGCCGCCAGCCGGCGCTAACGGTCTCGGTCGGCGCGCCGCAATTCGGGCAGAAGCGATGGCGCGCGTGCCAGCCGAGGAGTGCCTTGGCTTCAGCGAGCGGCGGCAGATGCGAGGCCTCGACCAGTCCCTGCACCGCGACCGAGCGCAGGTCGGTGATCTTCAGATCGTCGCGCGGCTTCAATGGCTCGATCTCCTGCGGATCGAGGCCAAAGCCGAACCGCGGCACCCCGTCCATCAGGCCGAGAAAGACCGTTTCGCGCACCGCGCCGAGTGCACGCGCCGCGTCCGGAGTGAACAGCGGCTCGCCGCGCCCACCGGTATTTTTCAGCACCACGAGTTCGCCGCCGATCACGTAGACGCCGGCGCTGGGATGCGCGGAAAACCGCTTGAGCGCCGCGTCATCGCTGCGCAATTCCGCCATGCGTTCGACGCGGCTCGCGACATAGCCGAGCTCTGGCGGGGGACCGAGATCGGAGCGCGACGGCACGTTAGGCGTCGTTCCGGAGTGCATGTTCGGCGACCTTGCGACGGCCGTGCGGCGGACGGTGCGAAAGCGGCTGCACGCCGGCGATGCGGAAGGTCATGATCGTGCTCCTTGGTGGAACCAGCCGCCCCATTTTTCGTGCCCTTGGCAACCTGCCGGAAATACATTCGCTTTCGCCGGATTGAAGCCGCGCCACGATGCGAGGTCAAGGCGCGGCGCGTTCACGCCGCGGGGCGCGGATGCCCTACGCCAACGATGCCAAACAACGACGCCATTGCCTTCCCCTCGCCCCTTTGCGCAAAGGCGAGAGAAAAACGCCGTCGATTTCATTTTCCCGTCATTGCGAGGAGCGGTAGCGACGAAGCAATCCAGGGCGGAATTTCAGACTGGATTGCGTGTATCCGCTCGCAATGACGAAGAAATAAAAAGAAGGAAGTGGACCGCCGGCAGACG
>JBARER010000134.1:0-15892 GCA_049796395.1 Xanthobacteraceae bacterium | reverse complement strand
ATCCGGGTCCGCCGCAGCCGCCCCGGCGGCCATCGCGGGCGAGCGTCATGCAGCTTGCAGCCGAGGTCGACAAGCTTGCCGCCCAACTGCAAGCTTCGCGCGCGCGCATTGCCGACCTTGAGGCGCGCGTCGACATCGATCCGCTGACCGATATCCTCAACCGCCGGGGTTTCGAGCGCGAGCTCGCCCGCTCGCTGGCCTATGTTAAGCGCTACGGCACCAGCGCGGCGCTGCTTTATATCGATCTCGATGACTTCAAGCCGGTGAATGACGGTCATGGCCATGCCGCCGGCGATGCGGTGCTCAAGGCGGTCGCGGTGACACTGCTGCGTCATGTTCGCGCGTCTGATCTCGTGGCGCGCCTCGGCGGCGACGAATTCGCCGTGTTGCTGTGGAACCTCGGTGAGGCGGAAGCGGCGGACAAGGCTGCGGCGCTCGAGGCCGCGGTCTATGCGACACCGGTTTCGTGGGGTGCTTCGACCTTTGTCGTCGCGGCCTCGGTGGGGGTCGCGGCATTACGCCCGCTCGACACGCCTTCGATGGTGCTTCAGCGCGCCGACATTGCGATGTACGCGCGCAAGGCGGAGCGAACCGGACGTCGCGGAACGACAGCTTCGCAATAAGGACGGCTGAGCAATGATGATGGCAGCTAGGCAATGATGTCCGGCGTGAGCTGGTCTTCAATGAACGTAATGCGATCGCGCAGGTGCAGCTTGCGTTTCTTCAGCCGCTGCACCTGGATGAGATCGGAGCCCGGCGTGCCTTGCAGCGCTGCGATCGCGGCATCAAGGTCGCGATGCTCCTGGTTCAGGCGCGCGAGTTGCACCCGAAACTCGCGTTCTTCCTCTTCCGTCATCGCCCCTTGGCCACGCGCGATTCGCGCGCCCTGCATCGCGTCTTGGCCGGTACCACGCCTGGACCGGAAGGCGCCTGTGATAACCCATTAAGTTGCTCTGGATTATCGCGTTTTGGTTAATGACGGACAAGCCCGTAGCGCGCCCCCTTACGACAATGCACAAGGGGCCGATCGGGGGATTTTCGTAAGGCCTGAAACGGAGTATGCTTGCATCTGGTTGTCAGGGTGTAGGACGATCCGGCCAGGCTTAAACTGACGCAAGGAGGCAAGCTACATGGCGATTGAATCGCATCTTGCAGAACTTGAAAAACGACACCAGGCGCTTGAGCATGAAATCGACGAAGCGCAGACCCACCCCTCCGCGGACGATTTGCGGATTGTGGAACTCAAACGGAAAAAATTGCACGTCAAGGATGAGATCGAGCGGTTGCGGCTCGATGCTTTCGTCCATTAGCCGGTAAAGTCTGGGGTTTACGGAGCGGCGAGCCCCGCGAGAGCGGGGAACAGGTAGAGTATTTTCGTCATGCCCGGCCTCGTGCCGGGCATTTGCGTTTGGGCCGCGAGCGGTCGGCTTGATATTCGGACAAATTTGTCCGATATTGGTTCAGGCTCTTCGAGCGCTCTGCTTGGCATGGATAAACGTGACAAATTCATTGCCGAATTGCGTGACGAGGCGCGCCACAAGGGATTGTCTTTCCGCGCGGAGAAATGGGGCAAGGGCGGACACATGATGGTGCTCGTCGGCGATCGATTGACCACGGTGCCGTCGCGGGAAATCGATCCGAAGACGGCGCGCAAGATCAGGAAGCAGCTTGGCCTGGCGGACTGAAGGAAAAACCATGAGAGCTTATGCTTATCGCGCAGAGTTCGAGCGGGGTGACCGCCGCGGCACTATCGTTGTCAGCTTTCCCGACGTGCCCGAGGCCATGACGCAGGGCCACGGCGAAGCCGACGCACGAACAATGGCGGAAGAGGCGCTCGGTCTTGTGTTGCTGAACTATCTGCAGCGCGGCAGGCCGTTGCCCAAACGACGCAGCAAAGGCCACGGGCTTGTCGAAATTGCGGTTGCGCCCGACGTGGCGGCCAAGCTCGCGGTGCTGGAATCCTTCGCCGCCGCCGGCATCAGCAAGACCGAGTTGGCGCACCGCATCGGCAAGGACGAAAAGGAAGTGCGCCGCATTCTCGATCCGAAGCATCCCACAAAACTGCCCGCGCTCACCGCCGCATTGCGCGCTCTCGGCAAGCGGTTGGTGGTTGGGGTGACCGAAGCTGAAGCAGCGTAAAGGGATCACATCCCCTTCACCTGCTCCCTTAGCTTGAATTTTTGCAATTTTCCGGTCGAGGTTTTTGGAATCTCGGCGAACACGATGTGCCGCGGGCATTTGTAGGAGGCCAAGTGATCGCGGCACCAGGCGATCAGTTCGTCGGCGCTCGCGCTGGCGCCCGATTTAAGTTCGACGAAGGCGCATGGCGTCTCGCCCCATTTCGAATCCGGCTTGGCGACGACCGCGGCGACCGCCACCGCCGGGTGCTTATAGAGCGCATCCTCGACTTCGATCGAGGAGATGTTCTCGCCGCCGGAAATGATGATGTCCTTGGAGCGGTCCTTGAGCTGGATATAGCCGTCGGGATGGATGACGCCGAGATCGCCGGAGTGAAACCAGCCGCCGGCAAACGCCGCTTCGCTGGCCTTTGGGTTTTTCAGATAGCCCTTCATCACCACGTTGCCGCGAAACATCACTTCGCCGAGCGTCTCGCCGTCGCGGGGGACCTGCTGCATGGTCGCCGGGTCAAACACGTCGAGCCCTTCCAGCACCGGATAGCGCACGCCTTGCCGCGCTTTCTTGGCCGCCTGCTCGGAGCCGCCGAGCTTATCCCATTCGCAATGCCAGTCGTTGACACTCGCCGGTCCGTAGGTCTCGGTCAGTCCATAGACATGGGTGACGTTGAAGCCGGCGATTTTCATCGCCGCCAGTACCGATTCCGGCGGCGGCGAAGCGGCAGTGACGAATTCGACCTGGTGCGGCAGCGGCTTACGCTCGGCTTGCGACGCGTTGAGCAGTGTCGACATCACGATCGGCGCGCCGCACAAATGCGTCACCTTGTGCGCGGCGATGGCATCGAACATCGGCGCCGCGCGAACCGCACGCAAGCAAACATGGGTGCCCGCGACCACCGATAAGGTCCAAGGAAAGCACCAGCCGTTGCAATGGAACATCGGCAGCGTCCACAGATAGACCGGATGCTTGCCCAATCCGCAGGTGATGACGTTTGCCATCGCCAGCAAATAGGCGCCGCGATGGTGGTAGACGACGCCTTTCGGATCGCCGGTGGTGCCGGAGGTGTAGTTGAGCGCGATGGCGTCCCATTCGTCCTCCGGCATCAGCCAGCGGAAATCGGTGTCGCCCTCGCGCAAAAAATCCTCGTATTCCAGATCGCCGAGCCGCTCGCCCGCGCCGGTGAACTCCGGGTCGTCATAATCGATCACCAAAGGCCGCGCCTTGCAGGATGCGAGTGCGTCCTTGACCACCTTGGAATATTCGCGGTCGGCGATCACGGCCTTGGCTTCGCCGTGGTCGAAAATAAAGCCGATGATGGCGGCATCGAGCCGGGTATTGATGGTGTTGAGCACGGCGCCGGCCATGGCGACGCCGTAGTGCGCTTCCAGCATGGCCGGCGTGTTGGGAAGTACGACCGCAACGGTGTCGCCGCGCTTGATGCCGCGCTTGGCGAGCGCCGAGGCAAGCCGCCGCGCGCGGGCGTAAAACTCGGCGTAGCTCCACGACCGCGCGCCGTGGATGATCGCGGTCTGGTCCGGATAGACTTCCGCTGCGCGCGCCAGGAACGACAGCGGGGTCAGCGGTTGGAAATTTGCCGCGTTGCGGTTGAGCCCGGAATCGTAGGGTGTCGCCATGGCGCATCTCCGGTGGCCATCCAATCGAACAGGAAAAGCCGGTTGCGGCCCGTCGCCGCGCGCTGCCCGTTCGTCACTCAATCGGCCAAGTGAAAACTGTCACCTGGCGAGCCGTCTTGGCAACTCCGCGCACGCGGTGGCCGGCGCAATCGGCCGATCTTCAGCCGGCGGAGGCTCGCGAGCCCTCGCAGCGAGGCCTAGCGCCAACGATCAAGCTTAGTGCGGTACGAGGCCGATCTTCTCGGCGACCTGGCGGGTCACCGCCGTCTCGCGGTCGATCTTTGCAGTGACGTCCTGCGGCGTCCCACCCAGCGGTTCCAGCGTGACGGCTTTGAGCTTCTCGTCGAGATCCGGATCTTTCAGGATCTTGTTAAACTCCGCGTTCAGCTTCATGACGATGTCACGCGGCGTCTTGGCCGGAGCGAAGATGGCGTTCCAGGCGGCCGGCGCCGATTTGAAGCCCGGCACGATTTCGCCGATGGTCGGCACGTCAGGCGCCGCGTCCGAGCGTTTGTCGCTGGTGATGGCGAGGATGCGGACATTGCCGGCCTTGGCATAGGGCAGGATGCCGCCGAGTGACACGAAAGCGGACATGACGTGTCCGCCGACCACGTCGGCGACCGCTTCGGCGGATCCTTTGTACGGGATGTGATTCAGCTTGATGTCGGCAAGGGAAGCGAGAAATTCGCCGTCGATGTGATGCGGCGTGCCGATGCCGGAGCTGCCGAACGTCATCTTGCCCGGATTGGCCTTGGCATAGGCGATGTATTCCTGGAGCGTCTTCACCGGTACGGAGGAATGAACGACGAGCGCCAGCGGGGACTGCGAGATCAGAATCACCGGCTCGAGATCCTTCGCCGGATCGAACGGCATGTCCTTGAACAGAAACTTGTTGGTCACCAGCGGTGAACTGGTGGAAAACAGGATCGTGTAGCCGTCAGGCTTGGCATGCACCACGCGATCGGCGCCGATATTGCCGCTGGCGCCCGGATAGTGCTCGACCACCAGGGGCTGGCCCCAATCCTTGCGAATGACGGCATCGGCCGAATGGGCAAGCACGTCGAGCGTTTCGCCGGGCGGCAGCGGCAGCACCAGCGTGATCGGCGCGGACGGATAAGTGTCGGCAAAAGCCCGCGAGCCGGCCGCCGTCAGCGCCGCCGTCGCGGCCGCAAGGCGCAAAACCTCCCGGCGTGGAAGCCCACGCGTAGCCAGATTCCGCTCATATTCCTCTTTCCGTTCCATGGTTTCTCCCTCCCTGCTTTTTCGTGTTTTTTTCCGGCTTGCGGTTCGGCGCCGCAAGCTTCTGGCAAATATCCGCGGCGCCGGCGCGATGCGCCGCCTCGATCAGTCCGCCGCGGCGGCGAGATTAGCCTTGTCTTTGGAGCGTGCCTTTTCCTCCGGCCAATAAGCGAAAGCGCAGCCGGTCTTGGCATAGTGTGAGGCGAAATAATCGATGACGGTTGCCGGACGGCGGCAGGCGCCCGCGGCCGTGATCCAGGCGCGGATTTCCCCGGTGCCGCCGCGCAGCGTCGCCGAGTCGAAGGTGAACAGATTGCACAATTCCTCGCCGCGATTCTGCTCGATGCGCTCGAGCACCCAGTGGTCGAGGGGTTCGTCGACCCAGCCGGCGCGTGGGCCACCCGGATCGTGCGACAGGCCGCCGGAGGCGTAGATGGCGATGCGCTCCGGGATGCCGTCGCAGATTTCCCGCAGCGCGATGCCGAGATTCCAGCAGCGCTTGCCATCGGGCAGCGGCGGGAAATACTCGTTCAAAAAGATCGGAATAACCGGAATATCGAGCCGCGGAACGAGCTTCGGCATCGGCCGTGCCAGCATGTGCGACACGCCGCGGTCGCCATATTTGCCGACCGGGACCATTTCGGCGACGTTGGCGGCGTCGAAGCCCTTCTTGATGAGCTGCTTGAGCACGTATTTCGCCAGCCGCGAATGAATCTTGATCGTGATCCGCGATGCTTCCGGGGCTGTTTTCATGTGGATCGGATCGGTCGTGCCGACGACTTCGTCGCCGGTGAATACGCACAGCGTCGGGTTATTGCTCTTGTTGAACACTTCGGCCTGATCGTCGCCGATGAAGATAATCGCGTCGGGCTTATAGTCTTCGATCTGGGCCCGCAGGATTGCGAAAGCTTTTTCCTTCCGCGCGATATAGTCGTCGATCCGCTCCGGCTCGGTCTTGGCGGTGTGCGGCTGCGAGTTCTTCATGTATTCCGGCATCGCCGCATAGACGGCTGGCCAGTATTCCTTGGTGACGAAAAGCGCGCCGGCGTGCGACGACGCGATGCCTAAGCCAAGCATGGTATGCCTCCTCTGTTGGGAGTTCTGTTGGGAGCCTCACGCGGCATGGGCCGATTGCCGCGACGTATCCCGCAGGAATTCAAGCACAGTCCGATTATGCTCGTCAGCATTTTCGAACTGCGCCCAATGGCCGGTTCCGGCCGACGAATGGAAGCGGGCACCGGGAATCTGCGCGGCCAATTGCCGGCCGACGGCAGTTGGCGTGTGATTCTTGTCGCCCCAATAGACCAGCGTCGGCGCGCCGATGGCGGCCGCCATGCGGTCGGTCACCGCATATTGCGCGGCAAGCTCCGTGCCGCCGAGATAATAGTTTTCGGCGAGCTGGCGCTGCACGCGGTTGACATCTGGATTGTTGTAGAAGGCGTGGCGCACCGCGACCGCCTCGTCGGTGATGATGGAGGGATCGTGCACGATCCGCTCCAGGCGTTGGCGAATATTCGCCAACGTCGGATCGGCGAGGATCGCCAGCGATTGCTCGCGGTTTTTGGCCGTGCTCGGCGCAGCGCTCGATCCGGGCACGGGGTCCGGCGCGTAGCCAACCGGCGTCGTCAGCACGAGCTTTTCGAGAAGGCGCGGATGCGTGAGGGCGAACTGCATCGCCACCCAGCCGCCGAGCGACTGGCCTTCGAGATGAATGCGCGACAGCCCGAGGACGCTCATGACATCGACGATCTGATCGACGAAGCAGGGAATCATGCGCGCGTCGAAGCCGTCGGTCTGCGAGCCGCCATGCCAGAGGAGGTCGATGGCGATGGTGCGGAAATGGCGGCTAAAAAACGGAATATTGCGGATGTAGTTCTCGGCATGGCCGCCGGTGCCGTGCAGGAGAACTAGGGCCGGTCCGTTGCCGCCGATGATGGCGCGGGTCCGATAGCGGCCGCGCAGCTGGCGAACCTCGCAATCGAGGAGTTCGGCCCAGTAGAAGCTCATCCGTGTCGTCCTCCCGGACATGGTTTTTTCTTTTGGTCCTGCGTTATCTTTTGGTAGCGCCTGCGCGGCCGCGCTGTCAACGCTGCATTCATAATTATGAATTCCCGATTGACCGCCTCAGCGGCTTGCCGGTAGCATCCGCCCGATTAATCGCGCCGCGGCCAAGCGGCGCGGCGAGGCGACGGAGGCAAGCGAGCGTGAACGAGAGAGCGAAGATCGAGATGGGCATCGACTGGGATGTGCCCATCGCGATGGACGATGGCATCGTGCTGCGGGCCGACGTGTTTCGGCCGCCAGCCGCGGCCCGCTTTCCGGTCCTGCTCAGCTATGGCCCCTACGGCAAGGGACTTTCCTTCCAAGAAGGCTACTCCACGGCCTGGCAGCTTCTGGTCCGCGACCACCCGGACGCCGTGCGGGGTTCGAGCAATCGCTACCAGAACTGGGAAGTCTGCGATCCGGAAAAGTGGGTGCCGGACGGCTACGTCATCGTGCGCGTGGATTCGCGCGGCGCCGGACGCTCGCCGGGGGAGATCGACCATCATTCGCCGCGCGAGATCGAGGACATCTGCGCCTGCATCGAATGGGCTGCGCAGCAGCCGTGGTCGGACGGCAAGGTCGGGCTTGCCGGCATTTCCTATTACGCGGTCAACCAGTGGCGGGTCGCGGCGATGGCGCCGCCGCATCTCGCCGCCGTCTGCATCTGGGAAGGCTATTACGATCGCTATCGCGATGCCGCACGCCACGGCGGCATTCTCTGCAGCTTCACCAAAAACTGGCAGGAAATGCAGGTGCAGACCGTGCAGCACGGCCGCGGCGAGCGCGGTCCGAAAAGCGCGGTGACGGGCGAACTGGTCTGCGGCCCGGAAACGCTTCCCGAACAGGAACTGGCGGGAAAGCGCGCGCCGATCTGGCAGGAGCTGTCCAAGCGCGTGCTCGTCGACGACTATTATCGGGAGCGAACGGCCGATACCGCGCGCATCACGCTGCCGCTCCTGTCATGTGCAAATTGGGGCGGCCAGGGCCTGCATCTGCGCGGCAATGTCGAGGGTTACCTCGCCGCGGCGTCGACGCAGAAATGGCTCGAAATTCACGGTGGCGCGCATTGGGCGGAGTTCTATACCGACGCCGGCATCCGCTTGCAGAAACGGTTCTTCGGCCACTTCCTCAAAGGCGAGGGCGCCGGTTGGGATCGTCAGCCGCCGGTCACGCTGCAGGTCCGCCATCTCGACCGCTTCGTCGAGCGTGCGGAGCGGGAATGGCCGCTGGCGCGCACCCACTGGACGCGTTTCTATCTCGACCTGGACAATCGGGCGCTGGTGCGGAGCGAGCCTGCGGCGGCTTCGCAGATGACCTACGACGCGAGCGGCGATGGCGTCGATTTCCGCACCGGTCCCCTCGACGCGCCGGTCGAGATCACCGGTCCGTCCGCGGCCAAGCTGTTCGTGTCCTCGGCGACGGCCGACGCCGATTTGTTTCTGGTGGTTCGCGTCTTCGCGCCTGACGGCGAGGAAGTTGTGTTTCGCGGCGCCGTCGATCCCCATACGCCGATCGCCCAAGGCTGGCTGCGGGCGTCGCATCGCAAGATCGATCCCGCCCGCTCGCAGCCGTGGCGTCCGTTTCATCCGCACGACGAACTCAAGCCGCTGGTGCCGGGCGAGGTGGCCGAACTCGACGTCGAAATCTGGCCGACTTCGATCGTCGTGCCGGCCGGTTACAGCATCGGGCTGTCGGTGCGCGGCCGCGACTACGAATGGGAAGGCGCCGCGGCGACGCTGTCCAACATGAAGAATCCGATGAAGGGCTGCGGTCCCTTCACCCATGAGGAGCCGGAAGATCGGCCGGCCGCCATCTTCGGTGGCAAGGTTACGCTGCATGCGCGTGCGGGCGCCGCGCCTTATCTGTTGCTGCCGATTATTCCGGAGCAGGACGGAGGCAACGCGTGATCAGAGCGGCAATCGTCGGTCTTGGGCGTTGGGGACGGCGCCTCGTCGATTCGGTGCAGGACCGCAGCGACTCCATCCGCTTTGTCGCGGCGCAAACGCGCACGCCCGCCAGCGCCGCGGATTATTGCCGGCAAAAGAACATCCGCCTGATGGACGATTTCGCATCCGTGCTGGCGTCAGCCGATATCGATGCCGTCGTGCTGGCGACGCCGCACAGCCAGCATGTCGAGCAGATTTGCGCCGCGGCGGCGGCGGGCAAACATGTCTTGGTCGAAAAGCCGGTGGCTCTCGATAGCGCGGGCGCGCGCCGCGCCGCCGAGGCCTGCCGCAAGGCCGGCGTTGTCCTCGCCGCCGGCTTCGTCCGCCGCTTTCATCCCTCGACGCGCGAACTGTTGGCCCGCGCGCGCGACGGCAGGCTCGGCACGCTCTGCACCTTGATCGGCGAACAGAGCCATTCGGCCGGCAAATGGGAAGACATCTCGTCCTGGCGCACCGATCCGCTTGAAACGCCGGCCGGGGCATTGGCCGGCATCGGCATTCACAATCTCGACCTCATGATCGGCATCGGCGGCCGCATCAGAGTCGTCCACGCCCTGGTGACGCGCCGCGGCCCGCAGGACATACTCGACACCACGACGGTGCTGCTGTCATTCGAAAGCGGCGCGTCCGGCAGCCTGTTCTGCTCGCTCGTTACCGCGGCGGCCTTTCGCCTCGCCGTCTACGGCAGCGGCGGCGTGGCCGAGGTCCTCAATCCGTCGCTCGAAACCTTCCGATTCGTGCGCGCGCATGCGAACGCCGCCGAGCACCGGCAGCCGGTGACTGCGGAAGTGATCGAGACCCCCGGCTTCGATATGATCGCGGCAGAGCTCGCCGCCTTCGCGCACAGCATCGAGACCGGCGTGCCGTTCCCGGTGCCCGTCGACGAGGTCATCCACGGCGTTGCCGCCTTCGAGGCGATCGTCGCCTCGGCACGGACGAACCAGCCGGTGCGCCTGTCATGAAACGCCGCATCCCAACTGCCCCTGCGGCCGTCCCCGCCGTGCAGTCCGACGACCGGGTGAGCCGCAACTCGCTCGCCGACGAAGTCGCCGGACGGCTGCAGCGGCGCATCGTCATGCGGCACCTGCCGCCGGGCCACCGGGTGGACGAGCTTCGCGTCGCCGCCGAACTGGGCGTCAGCCGCACGCCGGTGCGCGAGGCGCTGAAAATTCTGGCGATGCAAGGGCTGGTGACGCTGGTGCCGCGCCGGGGCGCCGTCATCACCACGCTCTCCGAGAAGGACGTTCGCGACGTGCTATCGGTGCTGATGGTGCTTGAAGGCGACTGCGCCGGCGACGTGGCGCGCAGTGCTCAGCCTGCCGATTTGAGGCGGCTTCGACAGATCCACGACAAAATGGAAACGGCCGCCGCCGCCGGGCGCCGCTCGCGTTATGTCGAGCTCAATCGGGATTTTCACGCCGCGCTGCAGGACATCTCCGACAACAGGTGGCGTCACGACATCGTCACCGGGCTTTTGCGGGTGAAGGATCAATTCCCGCAGCGCTCGCTCGACCTGCCCGGCCGCGTGGAACGCTCGATCGAGGAGCACCGGGCGCTGCTCGTTGCGATCGAGGCGCGCGACGGCGATACCGCGTCCCGTCTGATGCAGAAACATATCGAGAATCAATGGCTGGCCTTGATCGCGGCCACCGATTTGCCGGCCGCCGATTTGCCAGCTGCTAGCCCGCCGCCGCCCTGAGCCGTCCGCAGCCGACTTCGCATGTGATAGTCGTAGCGAGGTCCTCGCCGGCCGCGCCGCTCGTTCCGTTCGGTAATGAGATATAATGGGTTGCCCGAGCGCCGGGCGGCGACGGTAAAATGCGCGGGGAAGCAGAGTTATGGACGCCCAGTCGAGCCGCTATTACGACGTCTACGCGCGCTGGCAGCGCGATCCTGCCGGCTTTTGGGGCGAGGCGGCGGCGGCCATCGACTGGTTCGAAAAGCCAAAAACGGTGTTCGATCCTACCGCCGGCATTTACGGCCGCTGGTTTCCCGATGGCGTCTGCAACACGTGTTTCAATGCGGTGGACCGGCATGTCGACGCCGGGCGCGGCGACCAGGCGGCGATCATCTACGATTCGCCGCTCGCCGGCCTCAAGCACACCGTCACCTATCATCGCCTGCTGACCGAGACCCAGGTGCTCGGCGGCATGTTGCGCGATCTCGGCGTCGGCAAGGGCGACCGCGTCATTCTCTACATGCCGATGATACCGGAGGCCGTGATCGCGATGCTCGCCTGCGCGCGCATCGGCGCCGTTCATTCGGTCGTGTTCGGCGGCTTTGCCGCCCGCGAGCTGGCGACCCGCATCGACGACGCCAAGCCGAAAGTGATCTTGTCGGCGAGCTGCGGCCTCGAGCCGGGCCGCCTCGTCCATTACAAGCCGCTGCTTGACGAGGCGATCGCGCTCGCCAAGCACAAGCCGGGTGCCTGCCTGATCCTGCAGCGCCCGCAGGCGCAGGCCAAGCTCGACGGCCGCCGCGACCGCGATTGGGGACAGATGCGCGATTACGCGCTGGTCCATGCCCGCTCGGCCTGGGACTGCGAGCCGATGCTGGCGACCGATCCGCTCTACATTCTCTATACCTCCGGCACGACCGGGCGGCCGAAGGGTGTGGTGCGCGATAACGGCGGCCACATGGTGGCGCTGAAATGGTCGATGAAGAATCTCTACGGCGTCGATCCCGGCGAAGTGTGGTGGACGGCGTCCGATATCGGTTGGGTGGTCGGTCATTCCTACATCGTCTACGCGCCGCTTTTGCATGGCGCGACCTCGATCCTCTACGAAGGCAAGCCGGTCGGAACGCCCGACGCCGGCGCGTTCTGGCGGGTGATTTCCGAGCATGGCGCGGTCGCGCTGTTCACCGCGCCGACCGCGTTTCGCGCCATCAAGAAAGAAGACCCGAAAGGCGCACTGTTGGCCCAGCACGATCTTAAAAAATTTCGCGCGCTGTTTCTCGCCGGCGAACGCGCCGATCCGCCGACGCTGCAATGGGCCGAGCAGCTTCTGAAAAAGCCGGTGCTCGATCATTGGTGGCAGACCGAGACGGGCTGGTGCATCGCCGGCAATCCGTCCGGCCTCGGCGCGTTGCCGGTGAAATACGGCTCGGCGACGGTGCCGATGCCGGGCTACGACGTCCGCATCGTCGACGAGAGCTGCCGTGAGGTGGCGGCCAACACGATGGGCTCGATCGTGGTGAAACTGCCGCTGCCGCCGGCTTGCCTGCCGACGCTATGGCAGGCCGACGCGCGCATGCGCGAGAGCTATCTCGACGAATTTCCCGGTTACTACAAAACCGCCGACGCCGGATTTAAGGACGCGGACGGCTACATTTTCGTCATGGGCCGCACCGACGACATCATTAATGTCGCCGGCCATCGGCTGTCGACTGGCGGCATGGAGGAGGTGCTGGCCGCGCATCCCGACGTCGCCGAATGTGCGGTGCTGGGCATCAAGGACGAGCTAAAGGGCGAGGTGCCGTGCGGCTTCATCGTGCTCAAGTCCGGCGTCGACCGGCCGTCGACCGAAATCGAAAAGGAATGTGTGGCGCTCATTCGCGACAAGATCGGTCCGGTCGCAGCATTCAAACTTGCCATCACCGTGGCCCGGCTGCCGAAAACGCGCTCCGGCAAAATCCTGCGCGGCACGATCAAGAAAATCGCCGACGGCGAGGCGTGGCAGATGCCGGCGACCATTGAAGATCCGGCGGTCCTCGACGAGATCGGCAGCGCGCTGAAGGGGAAGGGCTTGGCGGCGTTGTAGCCTGGGTTGAGCGCAGCGAAATCCGGGATTGTCTGACTCGAAATTCGCCCCCCTCAATCCGGGCAACGTACACTCTCGCTCGCTCACCGACGCGTTGGCAAGGTCCGAGGCTGATGGATCCTGAAATACAACGGAAGGCCAAATGCTCGCGTTTATTGTCCTTGCCGCCGCGGTCCTCGCCGCATCGCCGGCTTTCGCCTTCGACACCAACACGCTCGGTCAGGGCGGCTCGCTGCCGCTCAGCGATCTTGCGAATCTCATTGCTTCCGACGCCAAGCTGAAAGCCGAGGTCGATGCGGCGCTCGCCAAGACGGGCAAAAAGGCTGACGCCATCATTTGCGGCGGCAACCGCTTCCCGCGCGAATGGGTAGCTTTCGGCGGCCGGCGTGTTGCGCCGTACGAATGCAAGTTCAACGGCAAATGGCTGGTGATCGACGCCAAGGTCACGATCAGTGGGCCGCACGGCAAGGTCTATGATAAGGCCAGCCGCGAAGCCATGGCGCGTGCCACCAAGGTCAGCGAAACGCACCTGACCTGGCATTGGGCCGACAAGGAACCCGACACCCCGTGAT
Organism: Xanthobacteraceae bacterium; assembly: GCA_049796395.1. GTDB lineage: Bacteria > Pseudomonadota > Alphaproteobacteria > Rhizobiales > Xanthobacteraceae > BOG-931. The sequence continues at coordinate 2,561 of JBARER010000134.1, read as the reverse complement.
GTTGCGGGGTGCTGATTTAGTTGACCTCGACGCACTCACGCCGCCGCGCTGCGCTTTCCCGGCTGGTCGCTTTTCGCACCGGCGGCAGCAGGACATCTGCAGGTACGCCCAAACGCGCGCGCAGGCGCTGCACCATGGTCATGCTGAGACCCTTCTTGCCGCGCAGCACTTCGCTGACCCGGCTGGCGGTGCCGAGGGTCGGCACCATGTCGGCGCGCGTCAGCCCGTGCTGGTCCATGAGATAGCGGACGATTTCGCCGGTGCTTGGTATCCGGCGCGGCCACTTTTGCTCTTCGTAGGCCGCGATCAGGCGCGCTTGCGCCTGCGGCCGTGCGATCGCCGAAGCGTCATCGGACGCCATCAGTCGGTCAACGAGTGCCCGGGCGCGGGCGAGTTCGGCATCGCTGTCGATCACGATCAAGGTTGCGTCCATCACACCGTCTCCGCGTCGATGTCGTGGTATTCGGCATGGGTGCCGAAAAACTGGATGGCCAGCACGCCGGCACGATAATTGACCGCCGTGACCTTTATCTTGGCACTCTCGCTTCGTTTACGCGCGCATTGTCGCCGATGCCGTAGCGGCCCCGCCATTGTTTACCTACCTTAACCGGCATGTTTCGCTTGGCCGCATGCTTGGTCGTAGTTGTCTTGACGGTTTGGGCCGTTCGCACGGATGCGCAAGCACCCGCCGCTGGAACGCCTGCCGATCAAGACAAGTCCGCCCCAGCGCAAAGCCAATCCGCGCCGCCCGCCACGCCAGCGCCGGCCGCGCCGCCTAACGCGCAATCCCCGGCACCGCGCCAATCGCCGCAGCCAGCGAAAGCTGCAAATAATCCCCCCACCTCCGACGACATCTGCCGCGCCATCGAACAGGACGCGGCGGAGAACCAGTTGCCGGTCGAGTTCTTCGCCCGCGTGATCTGGCAGGAGAGCCGCTTCAACGCGCAGGCGGTCTCGGGAAAAGGCGCCGAGGGCATCGCCCAATTCATGCCGGCGACGGCGGATTATCGCGGCCTGGTCGATCCATTCGATCCGATCGAGGCGCTGCAGAATTCCGCCAGCTATCTGCACGATCTGCAACAGAAATTCGGCAATCTCGGACTTGCTGCGGCAGCCTATAATGCCGGTCCGGGCCGCGTGTCCGCTTTTCTCGCCTTAAAGCGTCCGCTGCCGAGCGAGACACGCAATTACGTCGCCATCATCACCGGCTGGACCGTCGACGACTGGGCCTCGGCCTCGCCGCCGAAAACCGCGGAGACGACGATTCCGCAGGGCGTGCCGTGCACGCGGCTCGCCAATCTGATCCTGGCGCCGAAGGAGGAAGCGCGGCGCATCGCCGCTTATGTGCCGCGCTGGGGCATGCAGCTCACGGCGAACTGGTCGGAGAGCAGGGCTTGGGCGATCTATCGGATGATCGCGAAGAAATATGCGGGGCTGATCGGCGAGCGCGAGCCGATTGTGATCAGGAGCCGCGGCATCGGGCTCGGCTCGGCGTTGCGCTACAATATTCGCATCGCCGACGATGACCGCCGCTATCTGGAAGGCTTCTGCAACAAGCTGATCGCCGCCGGCGGCGCCTGCGTGGTGCTGCGGAACGATCGCGGGTGAAATTCCCCTCTCCCCGCGCGCGGGGAGAGGGGAAGGTTATTCTCCCTTGCCGCCGAGCTGCTTGAGCTTGGCGAACACCGCACTGACATCGAGGTCGTCGGCCTTCTTGACCTCCGCGGGTGTCGGCTCCGGCTCTTCCTTCGGCGCGGTGGTGACGGCGGCGGGCAACAGCGTGGCGCCCTGCGCTTCGACTGGCACCGGCTTCTCCTTCGCCGCCCGCTGCACTTCGAGGTCGAGATCGATCTGCGAGCACAGGCCGAGCGTCACCGGATCGAGCGGCGTCAGATTGGCCGAATTCCAGTGGGTGCGCTCGCGGATCGCGGCGATGGTCGATTTGGTGGTGCCCACCAGTCGCATGATCTGGCTGTCTTTGAGCTCGGGGTGGTTGCGCACCAGCCACAAAATCGCGTTCGGCCGGTCCTGGCGGCGCGACACCGGCGTATAGCGCGGTCCCTTTTTCGGCTTGGCTTCGGGCAGGCGGGTCTTCGGCTCGGCGAGGTGCAGCTTGTGATTGGGATCGGCCTCGGCGAGTTGGATTTCCTGGCGCGTCAACTGGCCGGTGAGAACCGGATCGAGCCCCTTGATGCCCTGCGCGGCGTCGCCGTCGGCGATTGCCTTCACTTCCAGCGTATGCAGGTTGCAGAGCTGCGCGATCTGGTCGAACGACAGCGAGGTATTCTCGACCAGCCACACGGCTGTCGCTTTAGGCATGAGCGGCCCGGTCGTCATAAGCTAAATCTCCTCTGCGCTCCGCCCGCCCGTCCGGGCGAAGCCACTCAACGTCATCGAAGATGACTGGAAAGTCGCCCGAATATAGGCGCGGCGGCGGCTCGGCGCAACCGCCGGAAACGGCGGCGTGACCATGGCGGCTTCATAAATATGCCGGTAAAATCGGGCAAAATCGATCAAAACGTCGCAACCGGAACGAGGGAACTTAAGGGCATGGCCGGAAC
>JBARER010000133.1:0-12186 GCA_049796395.1 Xanthobacteraceae bacterium | reverse complement strand
GCTTTGCCGCGGCAGGAGCCAGCTTGGCGGCGCCGGCACCGTCCTTGATCTGGCCGAGGACCGCGCCGACGGCGACGGTTTCGCCATCCTTGGCTGCGATTTCGCTCAATACGCCGGCGGCCGGCGCCGGCACTTCGATCGTCACCTTGTCGGTCTCAAGCTCGACTAAGGGCTCGTCGACCGCGACCGCGTCGCCTGCTTTCTTGAACCATTTGCCGATGGTCGCCTCGGTCACCGATTCCCCGAGCGTCGGCACGCGAATCTCAGTCATGATGTCCTCTCCGGCGGGGAATTAACTTAAGGCTTCGTCCAGGAAGCGCTTGAGCTGGGCGAGGTGCAGCGACATCTGCCCCACGGCGGTCGATGCCGAAGCCGGGCGCCCGGCATAACGGGCGCGGCGGTACTTGGCGCCGATCTGATTGAGCACCCATTCCAGGAAAATATCGACGAACACCCAGCCGCCCATGTTGCGCGGCTCCTCCTGGCACCAGACGATCTCCGCCTCCTTGAAGCGCGACAGCTCGGTCATCAGCGCCTTGGTCGGAAACGGATAAAGCTGCTCGATGCGCAACAGATAAATATCGTCGATGCCGCGCTTCTCGCGCTCGTCGTAGAGGTCGTAATAGACCTTGCCAGAGCTGATGACGACGCGGCGGATTTTGCTATCGGCGACAAGCTTGATGGCCTCGTCCGGCAGCATCTGGGCGTCGTCCCAGAGCAGGCGGTGAAACGAGGTGTCCGGACCCATTTCGTCCAGCCGCGACACCGCCCGCTTATGGCGCAGCAGCGACTTCGGCGTCATCAGGATCAGCGGCTTGCGGAAGTCGCGGTTCAGCTGGCGACGCAGGATGTGAAAGTAGTTTGCCGGCGTCGTACAGTTCGCCACCTGCATGTTATCTTCGGCGCACATCGACAGGAACCGCTCGAGCCGTGCCGAGGAATGCTCCGGGCCCTGCCCCTCGTAGCCGTGCGGCAGCAGACAGACCAGGCCCGACATGCGCAACCATTTGCGCTCGCCGGACGAGATGAACTGATCGAACAGGACCTGGGCGCCATTGGCGAAGTCACCGAACTGCGCCTCCCACAGCGTCAGCGCATTGGGTTCGGACAACGAGTAACCGTATTCGAAGCCGAGCACGGCTTCTTCCGACAGCATCGAGTTGATGACTTCGTAGCGCGCCGCGCCGTCGGCGAGATTGTTGAACGGCGTGTAGCGGTTCTCGGTCTCCTGATCGATCAGCACCGAATGCCGCTGCGAAAACGTGCCGCGCTCGGAATCCTGACCCGACAGCCGGACCCGATGGCCATCGAGCAGCAACGTGCAGAATGCCAGCGCTTCGGCGGTCGACCAATCGATGCCGGTGCCGGTCTCAATTGCCTTGCGGCGATTATCGATGAAACGCGTCAGCGTCCGGTGCAGATGAAAATCCGGCGGCAGCGTGGTGATTTTGTCGCCGATTTCCTTGAGCTTAGCGATTTCGACGCCGGTCTTGCCGCGGCGCGGATCGTCGGCATCGCCGGCGGCCTTGAAGCCGGCCCAGCGGCCGTCGAGCCAGTCGGCCTTGTTGGCGCGATAGCTCAGGGCGGCGTCGAGCTCGATATCGAGGCGGTCGCGCCACTCCGCCTTCATTTTGTCGACTTCGCCGGCACTGACGACGCCCTCGGCGATCAGCTTGTCGCCGTAGATTTCCAGCGTTGACGGATGCTTGGCGATCGCCTTGTACATCAGCGGCTGCGTGAACGACGGCTCGTCGCCCTCGTTATGGCCGTGGCGGCGATAGCAGAACATGTCGATGACCACCGGCTTCTGGAACTTCTGCCGGAATTCGGTGGCGATCTTGGCGGCAAAGACCACGGCTTCGGGATCGTCGCCGTTGACGTGGAAAATCGGCGCTTCGATGATCTTGGCGACGTCGGACGGATATGGTGAGGATCGCGAATAGCGCGGATTGGTGGTGAAGCCGATCTGGTTGTTGACGATAAAATGCAGCGAGCCGCCGGTGCGATGGCCGCGCAATCCGGACAATCCGAACGATTCCGCGACCACGCCCTGGCCGGCGAACGATGCGTCGCCATGGATGAGCAGCGGCATCACCATGCTGCGGTCGCGCGCCGAGGCGCCGAGCTGATCCTGCTTAGCGCGTACCTTGCCGAGCACCACGGGATCGACGATTTCCAGATGCGACGGATTGGCGGTGAGCGACAAATGCACCTTGTTCTGATCGAATTCGCGGTCGGACGAAGCCCCCAGGTGATATTTGACGTCGCCGGAGCCTTCCACCGCGTCGGGTGTCGACGAGCCGCCCTTGAATTCGTGGAAAATGGCGCGATGCGGCTTCGCCATCACCTGCGCCAGGACGCTGAGCCGGCCGCGATGCGGCATACCGATCACGATGTCGCGTACGCCGAGCGCGCCGCCGCGCTTGATGATCTGTTCCAGCGCCGGGATCATCGACTCCCCGCCGTCGAGACCAAAGCGCTTGGTGCCGGTGAATTTCAGATCGCAGAACTTCTCGAAGCCTTCGGCCTCGACGAGCTTGTTGAGGATGGCGCGCTTGCCCTCGCGGGTGAAGGTGATTTCCTTGTCCGGGCCTTCGATGCGTTCCTGGATCCAGCCCTTCTGGGCGCCGTCGGAGATGTGCAGGAATTCGACGCCCAGCGTCTGGCAATAGGTGCGCCGCAGGATGCCGACGATCTGCCGCACCGTGCCGAATTCCAGCCCGAGCACCTTGTCGAGAAAGATCGGCCGGTCGAGGTCGGCGTCCGAGAAGCCGTAGGTACGCGGATCCAGCTCTTCGGTGTTTTTTGGCGCTTCCAGGCCGAGCGGATCGAGATTGGCGTGAAAATGGCCGCGCGCGCGGTAGGCGCGGATCAGCATCAGGGCCCGGATAGAATCGCGGGTGGAGCGCTCGACCTCGGCCGAGGTGATCTCGACGCCGCGGGTTTGCGCCTGCCCCTTGACCTTGGCGCCGATGGCTTTGCCGGTTTCCGCCCAATTGCCGTCCAGCGCCGCGACGAGATCGCCACCCGGCAGCGGCGGCCAGTCCGGCCGGCCCCATGACGGCCCGTCAGCGTTCTTGGCGACGTCGCCGGCGTCGTCTTTCAAGCTTTGGAAGAACGCCTGCCATTCGGCGTCGACCGACTTCGGGTCGGTCTCGTAGCGCGCATAGAGGTTGTCGATATAGGCGGCATTGCCACCGTAGAGAAACGAAGTGAGGGCGAAAGCGGCATTCGCGTCCTGGCGAGACATGGGGGCAATCCTTGGCGTAATCCTTGGGGCAATCCTTGGGCAAATCCCGAACTGGGGAAGGGCGAACCCGGCGCAATACGTAGAAACCGAACGCGTGCGTAGAACACACGCGAATCAGCCCGGCCCGGCGCTCGGCTCGCTCTGTTTACTCTATTTAATAGCCAGATGCGGCAGGGAAAAGACGTTAGAAATGAATCACTTCTTCAATACTTCAGCGAGCGTATGGCCCAGGCGCGCCGGCGACGGCGATACCGTGATGCCGGCGGCCTCCATGGCGGCGATCTTGGAGTCGGCACCGCCCTTGCCGCCGGCAATGATCGCCCCCGCGTGTCCCATACGCCGCCCGGGCGGAGCAGTCCGCCCGGCGATGAAGCCCACCATCGGCTTCTTGCGGCCGCGCTTGGCTTCATCCTTGATGAACTGCGCCGCGTCCTCTTCCGAGGAACCGCCGATTTCCCCGATCATCACCAGGGCTTCGGTCGCCTTGTCGGCGAGAAACATTTCCAGCACTTCGATGAAGTCGGTGCCCTTGACCGGATCGCCGCCGATGCCGACGGCGGTGGTCTGGCCGAGGCCCTCCCGCGTGGTCTGGAACACCGCCTCGTAAGTGAGCGTGCCGGACCGCGACACGATGCCGACCTTGCCGGTCTTGAAAATATTGCCGGGCATGATGCCGATCTTGCAGGCGCCGGCGGTCATGACGCCGGGACAATTCGGGCCAATGAGGCGCGACTTCGAGCCGCATAGCGAACGCTTCACCTTCACCATGTGGCTGACCGGAATGCCCTCGGTGATGCAGACGATCAGCGGTATCTCCGCGTCGATGGCTTCAGCGATGGCGTCCGCGGCGCCCGGCGGCGGCACATAGATGACGCTGGCGTCGGCGCCGGTCTTCTCCCGCGCTTCGGCCACAGTGTCGAACACCGGCAGGCCGAGATGGGTCGCGCCGCCTTTACCGGGCGATACGCCGCCGACCATCTTGGTCCCGTAGGCCATGGCCTGCTCGGAATGGAAGGTGCCGTTTTTGCCGGTGAAGCCCTGGCAGATGACCTTGGTGTTGTTGTCGATCAGGATGGACATCAGGCCGCCTCTTTCACCGCTTTGACGATCTTCTGCGCAGCATCGTCGAGATCGTCACCGGAGGTGACGTTGAGTTTCGAGTCGGCGATGATCTTCTTGCCGAGTTCGACATTGGTGCCTTCCAGCCGCACCACCAGCGGCACCTTCAGTCCGACCTCCTTCACCGCGGCGACGACACCTTCCGCGATCACGTCGCATTTCATGATGCCGCCGAAGATGTTGACCAGAATTCCCTTCACGTTCGGATCGGAGGTGATGATCTTGAACGCCGCCGAGACGCGATCCTTGGTGGCGCTGCCGCCGACGTCGAGGAAGTTCGCCGGCGCCATGCCGTAAAGCTTGATGATGTCCATCGTCGCCATGGCGAGACCGGCGCCGTTGACCATGCAGCCGATCGAGCCATCGAGCGCGATATAGTTGAGATCGAATTTCGAGGCCTCGATCTCCTTGGCGTCTTCCTCGGCTTCGTCGCGCAAGGCGGCGATCTTCGGATGCAGGAACAGCGCGTTATTGTCGAAGTCGGTCTTGGCGTCGAGGCAGACCAGCTTCTTGTCCTTGGTGACGACCAGCGGATTGATCTCGAGCAGGCTCATGTCGGTGTCGATGAAGGCTTTATAGAGATTGCTCAAGAGGGGGCTCAACTGCTTCGCCAGATCGGCGTCCAGATGCAACGCATGCGCGACGGCGCGGACGTGGTGCGGGCAGATGCCGGCCACCGGATCGATCGAGATGGTTACGATCTTCTCCGGCGTATTATGCGCAACCTGTTCGATGTCCATGCCGCCTTCGGTCGACACCACAAGCGCGACGCGCGAGGTCTCGCGGTCGATCAGCATCGAAAGATAGAACTCCTTGTCGATGGCCGAGCCGTCCTCGATGTAAAGTCGGTGCACTTGCTTGCCGTGCGGGCCGGTCTGGTGCGTGACCAGGATCGAGCCGATGAGCCGCGCCGCTTCCTTCTTCACGTCATCGATCGATTTGACGACCTTGACGCCGCCGGCTTTGCCGCGACCGCCGGCATGAATCTGCGCCTTCACCACCCACACCGGACCGCCCAGCTCCTTGGCGGCCTTTTCGGCTTCGTCAACGGAGAACGCAGGAACGCCGCGCGGCACCGGCACCCCGAAGTCGCGCAACACGGCCTTGGCTTGATATTCGTGAATGTTCATTGCGGTCTCTCGCGTTTCCCGGACGCGGTGCAGCGCGAAGCGGTGCACCGCTGATCCGGGACCTTAGCATGCGACGATCCCGGGTCTGCCCGGGAAACGGAACGTCACTTCCCTAAATCGGGCGCGATCTTCCTACAGGCTTCGACCAGGCCCTTCACCGCCTCCACCGATTTCTCGAACATTCCGCGCTCGGCGCCGTTGAACTCGATCTCGACGATGCGCTCGACGCCCTTGGCGCCGATCACCACCGGCACGCCGACATAAAGGTCCTTGAGGTCGTATTCGCCGTTGAGCCAGGCCGCGGCCGGCAATACCCGCTTCTTGTCGCGCAGATAGCTTTCCGCCATCGCGACCGCGGAGGCCGCCGGGGCATAGAACGCCGAGCCGGTCTTGAGCAGGCTGACGATCTCGCCGCCGCCGTTGCGGGTGCGATCGACGATCTCGTCGATACGCGCCTGCGAAGTCCATCCCATCTTGACCAAGTCGGGCAGCGGAATGCCGGCGACCGCGGAATAGCGCACCAGCGGCACCATGGTGTCGCCGTGGCCACCGAGCACGAAGGCGGTGACATCCTGCACCGAAACATTGAACTCATCGGCGAGGAAATAGCGAAACCGCGCCGAATCGAGCACGCCGGCCATGCCGACCACCATATTTTTCGGCAGGCCGCAGCACTTCTGCAGCGCCCAGACCATGGCATCGAGTGGATTGGTGATGCAGATGACGAAAGCGTTGGGCGCGTATTTCTTGATGCCGGCGCCGACCTGCTCCATCACTTTGAGGTTGATGCCGAGCAGATCGTCGCGGCTCATGCCCGGCTTGCGCGGCACGCCGGCGGTGACGATGCACACCGCGGCGCCTTCGAGCGCCTCGTAGGAATTGGTACCGGTCAGGCGGGCGTCGAAGCCCTCGACCGGGGAGGCTTGAACGAGATCGAGCGCCTTGCCCTGCGGGATGCCTTCGGCAACGTCGAACATGACGACATCGCCAAGCTCTTTCAGACCGATCAGGAGCGCCAGCGTGCCGCCGATCTGACCCGAGCCTATCAATGCGATTTTGCTTCGCGCCATCAGACAAATTTCCTTGATTGGTGAAGGAGGCCCGACTGTCGGGGTCATTAGCCCTTTCGGATGACGCGTTCAAGTCGGGGCCAATCGCCATGCGGCCCGCGACAGGAACGAAAACGGTCCCTACATACTTACCGGAAACGACAAACTCACGGGTCGATGATACGGTCGCTGCCGAGGGGAAGCGCAAGCCGGATGACAAGCGACACGAGCGAGGCGGGTAAGGCCCGGCCGTCCTGGCGGTTCATCCGCATGCTGGGCCCCGGGCTCGTTACCGGCGCCGCCGATGACGATCCGAGCGGCATTGCCACCTATTCTCAGGGCGGCGCCCAGTTCGGCTATCTGCTCGGCTGGACGATGTTTCTCACTACGCCGTTCATGATCGCCATTCAGCTGGTCAGCGCCCGCATCGGCGCCGTGACCGGCCAGGGGCTGGCAGCGAATTTGGCCAAGGCACTGCCGCGACCGGCGCTCTACGGCGTCGTCGGCCTGTTACTGATCGCCAACACGCTTAACATCGCCGCCGACATCGCGGCGATGGGCGATGCGCTCCATCTTGTCGTCGGCGGACCGATGCTGGTCTATATCGCGCTATTCGGGCTTGGCTGCCTCACCGCTGAGATTCTGATCCCCTATCATCGCTATTCCGCTTACCTTAAAACACTGACGCTGGTGCTGTTCGCCTACGTCGCCACTGCCTTCAGCGTGAAGATTCCCTGGGGCCAAGTTGCGGTCCAGACTTTCATTCCGCATATTTCCTGGAACCGCGACTACATGTTGATGCTGGTGGCAATCTTCGGCACCACGATCAGCCCGTATATGTTCTTCTGGCAGGCCTCGCTCGAAGCGGAAGATCGCAAGCTGGAGGCCGCGACCAAAACAGCCGCAGGCACAGCCGCAAAAACAGCAGCTAAGAGAACGACCAAGACGGCATCAAAGACAACGGCGAAGACCGCGCGCAATCGCAAGCGTCTGAGCCGTCACGATGCGACCCGCATTGTCTTCGACACCACTAGCGGCATGGTGCTGTCGAACATGATCGGCTTCTTCATCATCGTGACGACCGGAGCGACGCTGCATGCGCACGGCATCACCCACATCGACACCGCAGCGCAGGCGGCCAAGGCTTTGGAGCCGTTCGCCGGTCCGCTGGCGTTTCTCTTGTTCGCGCTCGGAATCGTCGGCACCGGCTTGCTCGCCGTGCCAGTGCTCGCCGGATCGGCCGGGTACGCCGTCGCCGAAAGCGTCGGCTGGCGCGGCAGCCTGGAATTGCCGGCACGCGGCGCGCCGGGCTTTTATCTGGTGGTGGCGGCGGCAACGCTCGCCGGGCTCGGCGCCGCGCTCACCCCGCTCGATCCGATCCGCATGCTGTTCTGGAGCGCCGTCGTCAACGGCGTCGTTGCGGTGCCGCTGATGATCGGGATGATGATCGTCGTCGGCAGCTACAAGATCATGAACAAGTTCGTCGCCTCGCGCGCCTTGATGATCGGAGGCTGGGGCGCGACCGCGCTGATGGCGGTCGTCGTCGCGGCAATGATCGTCACCAGCTTCGGCAATTAGAGCATGTCCCGCAAAATGGAAACCGGTTTTGCGAAAAGAACATGCTCAAGCAAACAGCCAGGAGCGTATCCCGATTCTGTTAAATCGGGATACGCTCTAGGTTTCGACGATCCCGGTCGACGCGCCGCTGGTCCTGCCGTGTAGAGCGCCATGCGGCCGCGCCAGATAGGCCTGCGATCGCATCTCGATCAGCCGCGAGGCGGCGCGCTTGAATTCCCCCGCTTCGAAGCCTTCGTCGGCGCGATACAGAGCATCGGGCTCGGCCTCGGCAGATGCGATCAGCTTCACATTGTGATCGTACAGCGTGTCGACCAAAATGATGAAGCGCTTGGCGGCGTTACGGTTGTCGTAAGTCATCGCCGGCACGTGGTCGAGGATGACGGTGTGATATTCATGCGCAATGCGCAGATAGTCGGCGGCGGCGAGCGGTTCCTCGCACAGATCGTGGAAGGAAAATCGCGCCACGCCCATGAACGCGCGTGGCACGTGCACGCTGCGTCCGCGTACCGCAAGCTCTTGCGGTGCGCCGCCATGTCCGCCGGTGAGACGCCGCCAAGCATCGTCAAGCTTGGCATCGGCCGCGGCGTCGGCCGGCACATACCACACCGGCAGACCGGCAAGCTTCTCCAGACGGAAGTCGGTGCGCGCGTCAAGGCGCACGACATCGACACGCTCGTGCAGCATATGAAGGAACGGCACGAACAGCGCGCGGTTCAGGCCGTCCTGGTAAAGATCGTCCGGCGCAACGTTGGAGGTTGCGACCAGCACGACACCGCGCGCGAACAATTGCGCAAACAGCCGCGCCAGTATCATGGCGTCGGCAATGTCGGTGACGTGAAACTCGTCGAAGCACAGCAGCCACGCTTCGTCGGCGAGCGCATCGGCGACGTGGCGGATCGGATCCTCGTCCTGATGCTCGCCGCGCTTCATGGCCTGGCGCACCGCGAACACTCTTTCATGCACGTCGAGCATGAATTCGTGAAAATGCGCGCGGCGCTTGCGCTCGACCGGCGAGGTCTCGAAGAAAAAATCCATCAGCATGGTCTTGCCGCGGCCGACCTCGCCATAGATGTAGAGGCCCTTGATCGGCGGCAGCGCGCGGTGGCGGCCGGCGAACAACCAGCCGAGCGCCGAGGATTTTCGTGCCAGCCGATGCTCGGCGATGTGCGCTTCGAGCCGCGCCATCCTCTCAAGCACGGCAAGTTGCGCCGCATCGCTCTCGACGCGGCCCGCGGCGACACCTGCGGCATAATGCGCTGTGACGGAATTCGTCATATCAATGGCTGTGAGACCGACGGATGCGAGTTAACGCTTATGGTTGACGTGGCGAAGCCTGACGCCACTTTGCGGCAAGTCCTGTGAAACGTCCCGTGAAACGACGTCCTGCGACTCTACGAACTGCAAATCTACGAACATCGTGCAACTATCCTGCCAATTCTTTGGTGCTAACTATTTGCTCGCCAACTATTTGGTGAATTGCCGTCGCGAATTCGTCGTAAACGCCGCACCAGCCATGCGTATACGGAATATGGGCATGCTGCTCAATCCTTTGCCTTGCCAAATTTTTACGGCACCCAACATGATGTTTTCGATTCGTGGGCGTTTCGAATTCGGGACGCCCGCTTGCTTTCTGGGAGGAAGCGAGAAGGAGGGCCTCGTCGACGACCAAGGTCAGGAGGCCCAATTGCGCGAAGTTCTTCCCGAAGCCGGCGTCATCCGCAAATTGTGGATCGGCGAAACCAACCAATACCGCGACCATGTGCAGCGGCTGGACGCCGAAAGCCGGCGCAACCGGTTCGGCGGTGCCGTGTCGGATGACTTCATCCGCGGCTACGCCGATTTGACGTCCAGCCTCGACGCCGTCGTGCACGGATTTTTCATTGACGGCACGCTGCGGGGCGCCGCGGAGCTGCGGCCGCTCGGCCTGCGCTTGCCGCGTCAGGCGGAAGCCGCGTTCAGCATCGAAAGGGCCTGGCAGAGTCACGGTGTCGGATCGGCGCTGCTCCGCCGGACGCTGCTCGCGGCGCGCAATCGCGGCTACCGGCATCTGCACATGGCCTGCCTCGCCGACAACCGGCGCATGCAGCAGCTGGCGCGCAAATTCGATGCCGAGCTCACCTTCGATTTCGAAAGCGTGATCGGCGAGGTCGAGTCGTCGCGCCCGACGCCGCTGTCGCTGATGCGTGAAATGATGTCGGACGGCCACGGCTTCGCCACCGCGTTGCTCGAATTGCATTCGCGCATACTGCGGGCATGATCGCGGCGGCGGGAGCGAATGCCGAAACAGCTTACAGCATGATGCCGGCTTCGCGCCCGTCGGCGCTTTGCCGGGTGAGCGGATAGATTTCCTCCGCGATATAGGGCCCGCCGCCGACGGATGCGCGTGAAGAGAACAGGACGAAGCGGGTAATGGCGAACGAGGCCGAGCGATAATGACCGCGCCCGGCAAGGTAATCGGCGACCTGATGGCTCGAGGTATCGCGCAGCCGCGCCAGCGTAACGTGCGGGGTATATTTGCGGCCTTCCGGTTCCAGCCCGAGCCGCTGCAACAGCCGCTCGAGCTCGCCCTGCAGTTCCATGAGCGGCGCGACCGCGGCGACCGCAGCAACCAGGGCGCGCGGCTTGCGGCCGCCGAAAGACGTCAGTCCGTCGAGGCGCAGTTCGAACGGCCGGCGGTGCACCCGGTCGAGCACGCCGGCAATCTCGCGCGCCAGCGCGTCGTCGATGTCGCCGATAAAGCGCAAGGTCAGATGATAGTTTTCGGGATCGATCCAGCGTGCGCCGGGCAGGCCGCCCCGCATCATGCCGAGCGATTGGGCGATCGAGGATGGGATTTCGAGACCGGTGAACAAGCGGGGCATGAAAACCTCCCGGGCTCGCAGCGCGAATCACGATGGCTTCAGAATGGGGTCATCGCGGCGCGCGCGCAACCCTTACGACGGGCTTTGCTTGCGGTTCGCCACCCGGCCGACCAGGTTCCGCACTGCGGGCAGAATGCGCGCCACGATCACTGGCACGCCGGCGGCGTTGGGGTGCATGCCGTCCTGCTGCTCGAGGCTGAGATTTCCGGCAACGCCGTCGAGGAAAAACGGATAGAGCGACACTTGGTATTTTGCTGCGAGCTCCGGGTAAATGCGCTCGAAAGCGGCAGCGTAGTCCGGCCCCAGATTTGGCGCCGCCCGCATGCCGCACAGCAAGACAGAAATGTGACGTTGGATCAGATGCTGCAAAATCGAGTCGAGCGCGGCCCGCGTGACGTCCGGCGCGATGCCACGCAACATGTCGTTGGCGCCGAGTTCGAGGATTACCGCATCGGTTCCCTTGGGCACCGACCAGTCGAGCCGGGCAAGCCCATCGGACGCGGTATCGCCGGAGACGCCGGCATTGGCCACCGTCGCGGCCACCCCGGCCTGGGTCAGTGCCGCCTGCAGCGCCGGCACGAAACCGTCTTTGTTGGCAAGGCCGTAACCCGCGGTGAGCGAATCGCCAAGGGCAACGATATGAATTGGCGCAGCGGCTGTGGCACGCATCCCTGTTGCGGCAAGGATCATCACGCTACAAACCGCCAGAATTGGCACCATGATGCGCCGCCATCGGCGTGAGTAGGCGCGCGAGTGGCCGCGTTTTTGGGCTCGATCGAGGTTCGTCGCAGGCATGAACGACATTGTCCGGCATCCTATCGCGGCCGACGCCATCGTGCTTGACGGCGTCAACCTGTCGCTCGGCCGCGGCGCCGGCCGCATCCATATTTTGCGCGACATCGCCCTCAATATAGGCCGCGGCGAGGCGGTTGCGCTGCTCGGCCCGTCGGGCTCCGGCAAATCGACGCTCCTGATGGTGATGACCGGTCTGGAACGGCCCGACTCGGGCACCGTGACGATCGCCGGCGAGGAGCTTGGCCGGCTCGACGAAGACGCGCTGGCACGCTTCCGCGGCAGGACCATCGGCATCGTGTTCCAGGCCTTTCATCTGATACCGACCATGACGGCGCTGGAGAACGTAGCCGTGCCGCTCGAACTGGCGGGGCTCGCCGACGCGCTGCCGCGCGCCCAGCGTGAGC
>JBARER010000132.1:0-2015 GCA_049796395.1 Xanthobacteraceae bacterium | reverse complement strand
CTCCTGCGCGAGAACGTCGCCACGCTCGGGCTTGGCGGTGTTTCGAAAATCTTCCGCCGCGATGCGACCAAGCTCGGGCCCGCGCACCCGATCGAACCGTTCGGGCTTGCCTTTCTCGATCCGCCCTATGAACAAAACCTGGCCGCGGCCGCGCTCGCGTCGGCGCGCGCCGGCGGCTGGCTGTCGCACAATGCGTTGATCGTAGTCGAGGAAGCGGCGAAGGCGCGTTTCGCGCCGCCCGACGGTTTCGGCGAGCTCGAACGGCGCGCCTATGACGATACCGAATTCGTATTCTTGCGATCTAATTCGGCGTGATGCCGGCGTCGTGGACGACTTTGGCCCAGCGTTTGACTTCGTCGGCCTGGAATTTGGCGAGATAATCCGGTGTGCGCCGCTCCGGCGGAACGATTTCCAAACCTAAATCCTCCAGGCGCTTGCCGATGACCGGATCGTCGAGCGTGTCGCTCATCGCCTTGTTGAGCTTCCGCACAATCGGCGCCGGTGCGCCCTTGGGCAGAAAGAACGCGTTCCAGACGCTGGCTTCGACTCCGGGCAGGCCCTGCTCGCCGGTGGTCGGTAGATCGGCAATGATTTTCACACGCTGCGCCGACATCACGGCAATGCCTTTGACCTCGTCTTGCTTGACCAGCGCCGCGCCGGTCTGGATGGTCGAGCACATGTAGTCGAGACGCCCCGCGATCAAATCCTGCTGCGCCGGTCCTTCGCCGCGATAGGGCACGTGAGTCACGCTCACGCCCATGGCCGTATTCAACAGCACGCAGGGCAGATGCGTGCCCGAACCGACCCCGGCCGAGCCGAATTGCATCTTGCCCTGGTTGGCTTTCACGTAGGCGATGAATTGTTGCAGGTTGGACACCGGCAGGTCCTTGCGCGCGATCAGAATGCGCGGCGATTCCGTCGCCAATCCCACCGGCGTGAAATCGGTGATGGAATTGTACAGCGGCGCCTTGCGCAGCGCCTGGCTGAACGCCTGGGTGCCGCTGTTGCCGATCAGCATGGTGTAGCCGTCGGGGTCGGACTTGGCGACATGCTCCGCACCGGTCATGCCGGCCGCTCCGCCCATATTGTCGACGACGATCGGCTGGCCGAGCCGCTCGCTCATACCTTGCGCCTGGATACGGGCGCTGACATCGACGCCGCCGCCGGCGGCAAATGGCACAACGAGCGTCAGCGGCCGCGCCGGCCAGTCCTCGGCGCGGACTGCCCCGGCCGTCAGTGTCACGGCTGTCAATGTCACCGCCGTCAACGCCGCCAATATCGCGACCAACCGATGCCGCTGCCATCTCATTGTCACTCCATTACCGCCGCCCGAACAATCGCTCAATGTCGGTCAGCTTCAATTCCACATAAGTCGGCCGGCCGTGATTGCACTGGCCGGAATTCGACGTTGTCTCCATGTCACGAAGGAGCGCGTTCATCTCTTCCGGCTTGAGCCGCCGCCCGGCCCGCACCGAGCCGTGACAAGCCATCGACGAGGCAACCGCCATCAGCCGGCGCTCAAGCGGCAGGGTCTCGTCCCATTCGCTCATATGCTCGGCAAGATCGCGGACCAGCCCGCCGCCGTCGATTTCGCCCAGCAGCGCCGGCGTTTCGCGCAGCGCCACCGCGCCGGGCCCAAAGGCTTCGAGCACCAGCCCGTAGCGCGCCAATTCGGCGGCGCGCTCAACGAGCCGGCCGACGTCGGCTTCGTCAAGCTCGACGATTTCGGGAATGAGCAGCATCTGCCGGGCGACGCCGCGCTGTTCAAGCTCAGCCTTCATCCGTTCGTAAACGATACGCTCATGCGCGGCATGCTGATCGACGATGACCAATCCATCGCGGGTCTGCGTCACGATGTAAGTGTCGTGAATCTGCGCGCGCGCGGCGCCGAGCGGATGGTCGAGGAGATCGGCCGGTGCTTCGGCATCCTCGGCAAGGCCGCCGCGCCAGTCGGCGCCGGCGTCCGGCCGCATATCGGCCAGCGGTCCGCCGACATCGAAAGCGGTCTGCGCCGC
>JBARER010000131.1:0-2523 GCA_049796395.1 Xanthobacteraceae bacterium | reverse complement strand
CCCTCCCCCACAAGGGGGGAGGGAGACGCGCGCCGCGCTAACGATCACGGCAGGCCCCACGGGTGCGAGTCGTTGCGGGGGTTGTAATCCATGTTGCTGGCGGGCGGATTGGGGTTGATCAGCGGCGGGCCATACATCGGATTGGTGACGCTGCGGGTTTCGTGCTCGACCGAGAACAGCACTTCCTTGGTGTCGAGATCGATGATGTCCTTGAAGCGGTATTGATAATCATTGTCTTCGACGGTGATCAGGCCGAGATCGAGCAGCTTGCGATACGGCCGGGAAAAGTTGCTGAGATAAATCTGCACATGGTGGCCGTCGTAATCCGGCTGCGGCGCGTCGGTTTCGCGAAAATAGAAATACTGATTCTCGCCGACCTGGACTTTCGCCTCCGGCCCGGCGCCGTTCTTCTTCACCTCCGCCGGAGCCTCCACCACTTCGCGATAGAAGCGGGCGATGCGTTCGACCGTTCCCGGCCGCACGTCGAAGCGGACATAAGGCATGCCGAGCTGGACACGGCCGAAGCGGGCCGGGTCGGGCTCGTGCACGGTGATGCGGTTGCCCCACGGGCACACGGTCTCGACGCCGTCATTGCTTTCGCGGAACTGGAATTTGGTGCCGTCGAGCGCCTTCTTCACCCGGTTGAGCCGCTTCAACAATGCCTCGCGATCCGGCATCACCAGGCCGGTGGTGCCGCGCACCACCTCGGGCTTACCCATCGGCAGATGAAATTGGCTCATACCGGCGTTGATCCACATATTGCCGGCGCCGGTGTTGAGGAACGGGTCGCGCGTATAGCCGAGCCCGCTGACGTAGAAATGCGTCGCCTTGTGCTGGTCGTCGATGCAGACATTGACGTGGCCGATACCGACGGAGTTGCCGATATCCTGCGCGGCGCGATCGTAAGTTTTGTCGAGCATGGTGATTTTCCTTCCCGGCCCGATATTAGGCTCGGCGGGCTCGGCGCTCAACTGTGCTCCGCGTTAGAATGGGCCGCACCAGGGAGATCAGATATGCCGCTACGAACACCGAGCGTGACGGAATTCGAGCGACGCGGCCATCCATTGGCGTCGCGACGCATGTTCCTGGGCCGTATGGCGCTTGCGATCGGATTATGGCTGCTATTGACGGCTGGAGGTCTCGCCATCGGGATTGCCGGCTATGCCTATTTCGAAGGCATGTCGCTGGTCGATGCCTTCGTCAACGCAGCGATGATCCTTTCCGGCATGGGCCCGCTGGGCGAGCTTAAGACGACCGGCGGCAAGCTCTTTGCCGGGCTCTACGCGATGTTCTCCGGATTGGTCATCATCATCGCCACCGGTTTCGTGCTGGCGCCGATCTTTCACCGCGTCTTGCATCGCTTCCATGTCGAGACCGGGAAAGACTGAATGAGGGGATGCAACCTCTCTCTTGACCTCGGGTTTGCGCAGGAGATGAAACGGAAAGTCCGCCCTCACTGCGGCTCGATGCCGGCGGCGTGGATAATGTCGACCCACTTTGCGGCTTGCGCGGCGATGAAAGCGCGGAATTCCTCCGGTGTGTCCCATCGCGCGACGATGCCAAGCGCCTTGAAACGCGCCGCCGTTTCCGGCCGCTTGAGATCGGCGACCAGAGCGGCATTGAGTTTGTCGATGATCGGCTGAGGGGTTCCGGAGCGGGCAAAAAGCCCTTGCCAACTGCTGCCTTCGTAGCCCGGTACCGTCTCAGCCAAAGCCGGCACGTTCGGCATGTCCGGATCGCGCCTACGCGACAGCACGGCCAGAAGCTTCAGCTTGCCGGCCTGGATCAGCGGCAGCGCCGGCGTGAGATCGGAAAACTCCATGGAGACATTGCCGCTGGCCACGTCGGTCAGTCCCGGCATCGCGCCTTTGTACGGAATATGGCGGATATCGACTCCGGTCGCGAGTTTGAATTGCTCGGCAAAAATCTGATGCGGCGTGGCGATCCCGGCCGACGCATAGGTGAGGGCGCCGGGCTTCGACTTGGCGAGCGCGATGAGTTCCGCAACCGAGTTCACCGGCAATGACGGCGAAACGACCAAACAGAATTGGGTAAGACCGACAAGCACCACGGGATCGAAGTCCCTGCCCAGGTCGTACGAGACCGATTTCATCGCGAACGGCAGCACCGTGATCGCCGACGGCGCGTGGAGCAGCGTGTAGCCGTCGGGCTCGGTTTTCGCGGCATAAGAGATGCCGATTTCGCCGCCGGCACCCGGCTTGTTTTCGACGACGAAACTGCCGTGCAGCGCGCGCCCCAGCACGTCGGCCTCATAGCGGGCCAGAAGATCGTTCGAAGCGCCCGGCGGAAACGGCACGACGATCGTCACCGGGCGTGTCGGGTAATCGTCCGCCGCGCGCGCCGGCGCGCTGCACAAGCCGGCAGCCGCGGCGGCCGCGAGTGCAAGGACGGCGACCTTGAGGGTCACTGCGTTCATGGTCTTTAACTCCCGGATGACAGGCAGCCATAGCAAATCGGCATGTCAGCGCCGGCGCAAGGGTGTTAGACAGGATGCGGCAGGCG
>JBARER010000130.1:0-25324 GCA_049796395.1 Xanthobacteraceae bacterium | reverse complement strand
CTTCGGCCAGCCGCAACAGATCGACCACGCGGTGCACGCGGCGGTCGCTGACATAATGGCGGCTCAACGCCAGACGCTTGACGGCGGCAGATGCGCCATCCGCTTCCACCGGACCGGCGCTGTACCGGCCGGCCATCACCGCGTAGAGCGTCGGTCGGTCGCCGGTCTGCGTCGTCAGCGCCAGATCGTAGCGCTTGAAGAGGCGCCCGATGAGCGCCAGCGATTCACGAGCGCGCGGATGCTGCGGGACGGTGCGGATTGCGGCAAGGTCGGGATTGCCCGCTAAAATCCCCTCCGTTCCGGCGAACACCAGCACATCGATCGCGCTCGCCGGGAAGGCTCGCTTGACGCTGCGAATGAGCGGGGTGGTGAGCAGCACGTCGCCGAGACGGCGCAACGCCACGACCAGCACGCGCGGAGCATCCGGCAATGCCATCGGCTTCATGGCTGCGCCATGGAAACGCCGCCATGCGGCTGCGCCGCTTCGCTGTCGAGCGCCGACAGACCGCGCAGCGCGCGGATGCGGCCGCCGCCGAGCAACGCGTCGAGCCGCGCCTGGTTGGCGGGTAGCCGCGAACGGTCGTTGTCGGCATGCCACAGATGCAAGACGCCGGTAGCGAAGCGTCCGTTTTTGCGCCGCACTCCCGCATGAATGAGGCGTACGACCAGATCGGAATCCTCAAGACCCCAGCCGGTATACGCGCAATCGAAGCCGTCGACGCGGTCGAGATCGCGCCGCGCCACCGCCAGGTTGCACGTCTTCGCGCCCTCCCACCGCCCGCTGCCGAGCTTGCGCAAGGGGCCGAGCGGCAATCTCATGATCGGCAACAGCCGGTTGACGGCGCCGGACAGTCGCTGCCGTAGCAAGGCGGCAAAGGTCCAGGTCTCGATTGCCAGTCCTTGTGTCAGGACCGCCTCGGTCAATTCGCGCGACAACAGGGCGCGATTGCCGAACACGAACCAGCCCGGCACATGCAGCCGGCGATGCGCGGTGACGAAATTGCGCGGCGCCAGGCAATCGCCATCGAGGAAAATGCACAATTCGCCGGCGCTGGCGGAGATGCCGCGATTGCGAATCTCGCCACCGCGAAAGCCCGAATGCTCGTGGCGGACATGCTTGAGGGTAAGCGACAAGCGCTGCCGCCAGCTTGCAATGAGATTCGCCGTTTCTGCGCGCGAGCCGTCATCGGCGACGACGATCTCGAAATTGAGGTCCGATTGGCGCGACAAGGAACGCAGCACCGCGTCGAGCGCATCCTCGCGATTATAGGTCGTAACGATGACGGAAATGAGCGCAGTATCAGCCACGGTGGCTTACTCCTCGGCCGGTGCCTTCGCCGGCTGCGCCCGCTTGACCATCGCGGTGGTCGAATGGCCGGGCACGAGGTCCACGAGCATGACTGTTCCGCCGGCCTGTTCCACCACGTCGTGACCGATCACGTCCTCGCGCTTGTAGTCGGCGCCTTTCACCAACACGGCCGGTCGCACGCGCCTGATCAGTTCGAGCGGCGTGTCTTCCTCGAAAACCACCACCAGATCGACCGCCTCGAGCGCGGCCAAGACCTCGCCGCGGCCTTCGGCCGGATTGATCGGCCGCCCTTCGCCCTTGAGGCGCCGAACCGAGGCGTCGCTGTTGAGACCGATGACCAGCCGGTCACAAGCGGCGCGGGCCTCCGCCAGGAGCTTGACATGGCCGCGATGTAGCAGATCAAAACAGCCATTGGTGAACCCGATACGCAGACCGTGACGGCGCCAGTCGGCGAGCCGTTCATCAAGCATCGACCAATCGAACAGGATCTTGTCCTCGGTCGCCAGCGACGCAGCAGGCAGGATGCGGTGGCGCAATTCGGCGAGCGAAACCGAAGAGGTGCCGCGCTTGCCGACGACGACGGCAGCGGCGGCATTTGCCGCGCGCATCGCCTGTTCGAACGGCGCCGCCATCGCCAGCAAAACCGCCATCACCGCGGCAACGGTGTCGCCGGCGCCGGAGACGTCACGCACCTTCACTGGATAAGCCGGTATGTGCAGCGGCGGATGGCCGACGGAGTGCAGCGTCATGCCTTCTTCGCTACGGGTGACCAGAACGGCTTCGCTTTCGACGATGCGGCCAAGCTCGCCGGCGGCGTCGCCGATTTCCGCGTCGGTCGTCACCGGACGGTGCACCGCGGCGCCGAGTTCCTGGCGATTGGGGGTGATCACGGTTGCGCCGCGATAAATGCTGTAATCGTGCCCCTTCGGATCGACGATGACAGGTTTGCCGAGGTGGCGCGCCCGATCGATGACCGCCCGAATGACGCGCGGCGTCAGCATGCCTTTGGAATAATCGGAGAGCACTACGGCGCCGCAATGCGGCAACGCCGCGTCGGCGTGGGCGATCACCGCGGTCTCGCTCGCGGCACTTGCCGCCTTGGCGGTTTCCCAATCCGCCCGCATCAGATGCGCCGAGTGATGCTCGGAGACGAACCGTACTTTTCGGGTGGTGTGCCGCCCAGGCTCGATGACCAGATGCGGAACGACCGCGCCTTTGAGTTTGGCGAAGGCGTCCTGCAGTGTGTGCGCCGCTTCGTCCTTGCCGATCAGGCCGACGAAGATGCAATGGGCGCCGAGCCCGGCGATGTTGCGCGCGACATTGCCGGCGCCGCCGATCTCGACTTCGCTGCGGGCGACAGCCAGCACCGGCGTCGGCGCCTCCGGCGAAATCCGCGTGACCTCGCCATAGACGAAATCGTCGAGCATGAGATCCCCGACGCAGAGGACGGTCTGCCTGGCGACGAGCTTGAGGGCCTCTTCGAAGTCGAACATGCGTGCTGCCGCGCTCTTAAGTGCTGCCGGACCTGACTTTTGCGATCATGCTCAGCGATGGCGGTCGGCACGATCGAGAAAACATTCCACGTAGCGCTTCACCGCCGCCTCGAGCGGCGTGAAGTCCGCATTATAGCCGGCGCGCCGCAAATTGGCGCTCTCGGCCTGCGTGAAATACTGGTAGCTGCCGAGAATCGAAGCCGGCATATCGACAAATTCAATCGCTGGCTTGCGGCCCAGTCCAGCGAACATCGCCGCCATCAGATCGCGGAAGCTGCGCGCCTGTCCGGTGCCGACGTTGAAAATGCCCGAGACAGCCGGCGTCTCCATCAGCCAGCGCACCACGGCGATCGCGTCGTCCACATAAATGAAGTCGCGCTTCTGCTCGCCGTCGGCGATGCCCGGACGGTGCGATTTGAACAGGCGGATGGTTTGACCGGCTTTGGCCTCGTCAAAACGCTTTGCGACGAGACTCATCATCTCGCCCTTATGATATTCGTTCGGACCGAACACGTTGAAGAATTTCAAGCCGGCCCATTGCGGCGGCATGCGGTCCTTGCGGCGCACGCGCTCAACCACCGCAACGTCGAAGGCATGCTTGCTCCAGCCGTACAGGTTCATCGGCTTAAGCCGGCTGAGCTCGCCGCCGGACCAGTCGTCGGAATAGCCCGCTTCGCCGTTGCCATAGGTCGCCGCCGAGGACGCATAAATGAACGGCGTGCCGGTCGCGGCGCACCAATCCAAGAGCCGCAGCGACAGCCGGAAATTATTTTCAATCACCGCGTCGCCGTCGGTCGCGGTGGTCGACGATATAGCGCCGAGATGGATCACGCTGTCGAGCTTGCGGCCGTCGAGCCACTCGTCAAGCCGCGCGGGCGGGACAAAGTCGGCGATCTGACGGCCGGCGAGATTGCGCCATTTGCCGTCGCTGCCGAGCATATCGTTGACGGCGATATCGGTGCGTCCGGCCTTGTTGAGGCTCGCGAGCAGGTTCGATCCGATAAAGCCGGCACCGCCGGTGACCAATAACATCGACGCAACACCGGTTTAGGTTGATGGAATTAAGTCCTCACCCTGCTCCTTTGCCCCAGTCTTCCCCGCGCGGCAACAGGTGGCCGCAGGCCTTCGTCATCTAGAAATGAATTAATATTCGTTTCTAGATGACAGGCCACCGCTGCGGAGATTTCCAAAGCCCGACTGACGGCCGGTATAGTATGAGCAATCATGCAGACCGTGTCCGCCTATATCCTGGCCTTCAACGAGGCCGAAAAGCTCAAAGCCGCGGCGCAAAGCGTGCTGTGGGCGGACGAAATCGTCGTAATCGACTCCCACAGCACCGACGGCACCCCCGACATTGCTGCCGAACTCGGCGCCCGGGTCGTCCAGGTGCCGTTCAACGGCTTTGGCGAGTTGCGCAACAGCGCCATCGAAGCCTGCCGCTGCGAATGGATTTTCAGTCTCGACGCGGACGAGCGCTGTACGCAGGCCGTGCGGGACGAGATTCTGGCGCTGCTTGCCGCCGCGCCGCCCCTCGATGTCTACCGCGTGCCGCGCCGCAGCTTCATGATGGGACGTTGGATCCGCGGCTCCGGCTGGTTTCCGAATTTCCGTCAGCCGCAGCTCTTCCGCAAGGGCAGCATGCGCTACACCCTCGATCCGGTCCACGAAGGCTATGAGCTCCTGACCGCCAAGCCGATCGGCACGCTGCGCAACGCGATCTGGCAGTTTCCCTTTCGCAACCTCGCCGAAGTGTTGGCCAAGGCCAACCGCTATTCCTCGCTCGGCGCGGCGAAGCTCGCCGGCAGGCGCGTGTCGATGGCCGGAGCCTTCGGCCACGGCCTGTGGTCCTTCCTCAAGCATTACATTCTCAAGCGCGGATTCATCGACGGCTGGGCGGGGTTCGTCATTGCTTTTGGCAATTTCGAAGGCACGTTCTATCGCTATGCCAAGCGCTACGAAGAAATGCAGGCCTGGTCGCCGCCGCCGAGCGAACCGCTGCGGCGCGACGTGAAGTCCTGAAAATGGCGCGCCGGCAGCTTCGATAGGCAATGGACCCTAATCCGCAAAGCGCAATGGGAGGCGATAGCCCCATTCTCGTCGTCCCCTATATGTGGATCGGCGACTTCGTGCGCTGCCATTCGGTGGTCAAGCTACTCAACGCCCGCTTCCCCGGCCGCCCGATCGACATGCTGGCGACAACGCTGTGCGCGCCGCTTGCCGATTATATGCCAGGCCTACGTAAAGCCGTCGTCGCCGACCTGCCGCGCGGCCGCTTGGCGCTTGCCGCCCAATTCGCGCTCGCCGACAGGCTCAAGCGTGAAGCTTACAGCAGCGCGCTCATTATGCCGCGAACCTGGAAGTCGGCGCTGGCGCCGTTCTTTGCCGGTATTCCCGAGCGAACCGGCTTCGCCGGCGAAGCGCGATTTTTACTGCTCAACGATGTCCGCTTCGGCGAGCGGGCGCTGCCGCGCATGGTCGACCGTTGCGCCGCCTTGGCGCTACCGCGCGACGCCGAGCCGCCGCGCCAATGGCCATTGCCGGAGCTGAAAGTCCCGCGCCAGGAGATCGAGGCTTGGCGCAGGACGTTCGGCCTCGATGCCGTCAACCGCCCGGTCGTGGCACTCGCTCCCGGCGCGGTCGGCCCAGCGAAACGCTGGCCAGCCGAAAGCTATGCCGCCTTGGCCAACCGGCTTCTCGCCGAAGGCTTTGCGGTCTGGGTGCTTGGCGGCCCGGGCGAAAAAGCGCTGGCGGCACAGATCGTTGGCGCCGGTGCGGCACGGGATTTGACCGGGCACGACCTGCGCAATGCCATATTGGCGCTGGCGGCCGCCACGGCCGCAGTTTCCAATGATTCCGGCCTGCTGCACGTTGCGGCAGCGCTCGGTACGCCGGCGATCGGCATTTTCGGTCCGACCAGCTCCTGGCACTGGGCTCCGCTCAATCCGCTGGCCGCAACCGTGCAAACGGCCGAAAAGCTCACCTGCCAGCCTTGCCATAAGCCGGTCTGCCGCCTCGTCCACCACCGTTGCATGCGCGATATTGCGCCGGATCAGGTGTTGGCGGCGACCCGCCAGGTGCTGGCCGCCGCCATGCCGGCGGCCCAAAGTCAGCAACAGGGACCGGCCGCTTAACAGAAGATTCGCCAAATCGGGGTAAGCCAAGCGAATTGAGAGCGAGTGCCCGACAATGACAATCCTGGTAACCGGCGGCGCCGGCTATATCGGCAGCCAGATGGTGCATGAGCTGGCGGACGCCGGCGAGCCTGTGGTCGTACTCGATAATCTCTCGACCGGACATCGCTGGGCGGTGGCCGAGGGCGTGCCGCTCGTCGTCTGCGAGACCGGCGATCAGGCGCTGGTGTCACGGCTCATTCGCGACCACGGCGTTGATGCCATCATCCATTTCGCCGCCTCGATCGTCGTGCCGGATTCGGTGCGCGATCCGCTCGGCTATTATCGCAACAACACGGCGAACTCCCGCGCGCTGATCGAATGCGCGGTCAAAAGCGGCGTGCGGCATATCATTTTTTCCTCCACCGCGGCGGTCTATGGCAATCCCAGCATCGTCCCGGTTGAAGAAGACACGCCGACCGTGCCGATCTCGCCTTACGGCTGGTCGAAGCTGATGACCGAAATCATGCTGCGCGACGCCAGCCACGCGCATGATCTCCGTCATGTCATCCTACGCTATTTCAACGTCGCCGGCGCCGATCCGCGCGGCCGCACCGGTCAATCGACGGCCAACGCGACACATCTGATCAAGGTTACCGCCGAAGCCGCGCTGGGGCTGCGGCCGAAGCTCGACGTCTTCGGCACCGACTATCCGACGCCGGATGGCACATGCATTCGCGATTACATCCATGTAGCCGATCTCACCCGCGCCCATGCCGACGCGCTGCGCTATCTGCGCACCGGCGGCGCGCCGCTGACGCTCAACTGCGGCTACGGCCACGGCTTTTCGGTTCTGGACGTGATCGATACGGTGAAGAAGGTTTCCGGTCTCGACTTCAAAATCGAATACGCGTCGCGCCGCGAAGGCGATCCGGCGCGCATCGTCGCCGCCAGCGAACGTATCCGTGGCGCGCTCGGCTGGCGGCCCCGCTTCGACGATCTGGCGACTATCGTCACCCACGCGCTCGATTGGGAGCGCGAACTCGTGGCCCGCCGCTCGGTCGGTCAATTGCAGGGCCTGAGCGCACCGGCGCCGGCGGCGGAAATGCCGGCCGCCGCGCGTCAGTTTCATTCATCTAAGCGGGAGTCGTAGGCGGAAGCGGAAGTCGTAGAGCCCGTAGCCTCTTGCGCAGCCCATCGCTCGATTAAGATCGAGAGTCTTGCTCTGAAGTCTTGCCGTTACGACTGCTGACTGTGACGCCGCAAGGGATATTTGGCGCTTTCATACAAACGCCGAATATCGTCCATGCCATACCTTTGCTCGTCGACTTCCAGATACGCGCCGAGCAGAGATTCCGGCGGCATATCCTCCACGGCGAAGCGAATGGCGTCCGAGGCTTGCGCAAATCGTTTGTAGCCGAACGCCTGCCGTCTTGCGATCCGCTTGCGCGTCGAAAACAGCTCGGCTGCGGCCCCATAATCAAATTCGACCATCAGATACTCTCTCACCAAAGAAGAACCGATACACTCCAGCGACCACTTAAATATAGGCTCAAAATGCCACATTACCAGTCCGGCGGACATCGTCGAAAGCAAGTGAAGGTTGCCGGCCGACTGAACATCTGGCACAAAAAAGGCGTCTTCCTGTGGATGATCGCTCGGCAACAGGCGCCGACTTCGGTCGTACAGCTACTTCCACGATCGGCATGGAGAGAGTTGTTGAACGACAAACCGAAATCCGATGCTGCCGCCGCGACCACCGATCTGCGTGCCCTGACGCGGAGTCTGGCGCGCTTTCGCGAGCCCAATAACGCGCGCAGCATCGTCGAAATTCTAATTACGATCGTGCCCTTCGTTTTGCTTTGGCTATCGATGTGGCTGGCGTATCACCTCGGCTACGGGCTGTATTTACTTCTGGCGGTCCCTGCCGCGGGCTTTCTCGTGCGCTTGTTCATGATCCAGCATGATTGCGGCCACGGCTCGTTTTTTCGCCATCGGTCAGCGAACGATTGGGTCGGGCGCGCGCTCGGCGTATTGACCCTGACGCCTTACGATTTCTGGCGACACACTCACGGCATTCATCACGCCTCCTCCGGCAATCTCGAACGGCGCGGCATCGGCGACGTCGATACGTTGACTGTGCGCGAATATCTGGCGCTACCGCGCTGGCGCAGGCTCTGCTATCGGCTCTACCGCAATCCGGTCGTGATGTTCGGCGTCGGCCCGATCTATGTTTTCTTCCTGCGCCATCGGCTTCCATTAGGACTGATGCGGGATGGTTGGACGCCGTGGATCAGCACCATGACGACCAATGCCGCGATCGCGCTGATTGTTACCGGCATGATCTGGTGGATCGGCGTGTGGCCGTTCCTGTTGTTGCATCTGCCGATTGCGCTGATCGCCGGAGCGATTGGGGTGTGGCTGTTCTACGTGCAGCACCAGTTCGAGCATACCGTCTGGTCGGATGACCGGAATTGGAACTTGCCCACGGCGGCGCTCTACGGCAGCTCACATTACGATCTTCCGGGTGTGCTGCGCTGGTTCACGGCCAATATCGGCGTGCATCATATTCATCACCTTTGCAGCCGAATTCCGTTCTACCGGCTGCCGTTGGCGCTGCGCCAGCACCCCGGTCTGGCGAATGTTGGCCGGCTTACGCTCGGTCAGAGTCTAGCATGCGTGCGGCTTGTGCTGTGGGATGAAACCGCGTGCCGGCTCATTACCTTTCGCGAATTGCGAAGCCGGGTTGGCGCCGAGGCCGCGCTTCGCACGCGGGCGCACCAACTCGCTGTCCCGTAGCGGCAATCCAGCGATTTGGCAGTGAGGCACGCGTGCGGCAAATTCCGCGCGGTTTAGCCGTTGAGCAACAGGCCCCGGCGGGCCAGCGCCTGCTTCAACTGCGCGATGGCGTCGTCCTCGGTGGCGACGCTGTTAACCCCCTCGATGTGCCGAAGCAGCACCTTCAAAGCGGGATCTTTGTCCCTGATCACCCACCGGCGGCCAAACACCTTGGCTTCATGCAGATTGCTGACCCGAATGACTTGAGTGGCACCGGGAAAACTGGCATCGAAATAATAACCTGGGGCAGCGGACATTCGATCTCCGACGGGTTAGAGCATGATCCCGAAAAGCCTGTCCTCGGACTCGATCCGGGGACGGATACCGGTTCTCGGAAAAGGCCACGCTCAATCACAAAGCTAGAGCCCGATTTTGACTCCATCAAAATCGATGAGGCTGCAGTGACGATGGAACGACCGGATGAAGAGTGCAATGGTTCCGATCGGAATGGTCCCCATTGTTCTGAGCCAATTCAGCTTCCATGACGCGGTGCAGGTACCGCCGGTTGGGGGCATTGCCCAAAACGGCTTAAGCGGGCACAACGGAGCGCCATGAAAACCGACACGGCCGGTTCCCCGGACGAATATTCGACCGCCCCGCTGGTCCGCCGCCTGTTACTCGGTGAGGCGCTCGGACACTGGCCGCGCTATGCCTTCGCCTTTGGGCTGATGGGAATTGCCGCCGCCGCCACGGCGCTCACCGCCTACCTCCTCGGCACCATGACGAACGAGGCTTATGTCAGCCACAATTTCCACGGCATCGTCGTCATCGGCCTGATTGCCATGGTGATCTTCACCGCCAAGGGTTTCGCCACCTACGGTTCGACCGTCATGCTGTCGTCGATCGGCAACAGCATTATCGCCAACAATCAGCGGCGCCTGTTCGACAAGCTGCTGCGCGAAGACATCGGCTTCTTCGCCGACCGGCATTCGAGCGAATTCATCGCGCGGCTGACCACCGGCGCCGCCGCCGTAAGCCAGGTGATCAATCTTCTCATCACGGCAATCGGCCGCGATCTGATGTCGCTCATCGGCCTGACCATCGTCATGGTGGTTCAAGATCCGATCATGGCATTGGGCGGCTTCATCGGGGCGCCGCCGGCGTTCTTTTTCTTGCGCAAAGTGATCCGGCGGGTGCGTAACATCGCCCGCATGCAGTTCAACGGCGGTACGCGCATCATCGAGACGATGCAGGAATCGCTGCAAGGGATGCGCATGGTGAAAGCCTTTGCGCTGGAAGACGAGATGCGGCAGCGGCTCGATAAAAGCGTCGCCGAGGTCCAGCACGAATCCAACAAAATGGCCCGGGTCGCCAACCGCGCCAGCCCGATGATGGAAATGCTCGGCGGCTTCACTGTGGCGCTGGCGACTATCTACGGCGGCTATCGCGTCATCGAGACCGGGGCGACGCCGGGCGAGTTCGTCTCCTTCATGGCGGCATTCCTACTCGCCTATGAACCGGCCAAGCGATTGGCGCGGCTCAACATCGACCTCAACAACAATCTGGTCGGGGTGCGCGTGCTGTACGAGGTGATCGACAGCCCGCCGGGCGAACCGAACGACGACGACCGCCCGCCGCTCCATCTGACCGACGCGCAGATCGAATTCGCCGAAGTGAATTTCGGCTATCGCGCCGAGACGCCAGTCCTGCGCGGCATGAGCTTTGTCGCCCAACCGGGCAAGGTCACAGCGCTGGTCGGTCCGTCGGGCGGCGGCAAATCGACGGTGCTCAACCTTCTGCTGCGCTTCTACGAGGTCAATTCCGGCTGCGTGCTGATCGACGGCCAGGACATTGCTACTGTGTCGCGCGGTTCGCTGCGACACCAGATCGCCTATGTCGGCCAGATCGTGCATTTGTTCCGCGGCACGATTCGCGAGAACATCGCGCTTGGCAAGCTCGGCGCCAGCGAGGCGGAGATCGTCGCCGCGGCCAAAGCCGCCCATGCGCATGATTTCATCATGAGCTTTCCAGCCGGCTACGACACGCCGGTCGGCGAGCACGGCCTGCAGCTTTCCGGTGGCCAGCGTCAGCGCATCGCTATTGCACTCGCGCTGATCAAGAATGCACCGATCATTCTGCTCGACGAGGCGACCGCCTCGCTCGATTCGGAGTCCGAGCGCCACGTCCAGGAAGCACTGGCGGACTTGTGCAAGGGGCGCACGACGCTGGTGATCGCTCACCGCCTGTCCACCATCACCCACGCCGACTGCATCCTTGTCGTCGAGAACGGGCAGGTCGTGGAATCCGGTCGGCACGACGAATTGTTGCGCAAAGGCGGCCGCTACGCCGCCTTCTACCGGCTGCAGTTGCGCGAGCAGCCGCACCCCATGCTTGAGCCGGTGGCGGCCTCCGGCTGAACGGCCGGTGCCGTCTTGGATTGACCGGGTTGGCGCATTCGCTATAAGCGCCCCGCGTTCCCGCTGTCCTTCAACAAAAGAAACGCCGATGAGCACCGACGCCAAGAGCTATGTCATCCCGCAACCGCCGCAGACCGTTATCCCGGTTGCCGGCACCGACAGGGTCTTTCCGGTGCGCCGGCTGTGGTGCGTCGGCCGCAATTACGTCGAGCACATCAAGGAGATGGGCAACGACGTGCGCGAGCCGCCGTTTTTCTTCGCCAAGCCGGCCGATGCCATCGTGCCGGACGGCGGCACGGTGCCCTATCCGTCCTTGACCAAGGACATGCATCACGAGGTCGAGCTTGTCGTCGCGCTCAAGAGCGGCGGCCGCAACATCAAGACCGAGCGGGCGCTCGACTGCATCTATGGCTATGGCGTCGGCATCGACCTGACACGTCGCGACCTGCAGATCGCGTCACGCGAGATCAAGCGGCCGTGGGAGGTCGGCAAGGCGTTCGATCATTCGGCGCCGTGCGGGCCGCTCAAGCCAGCGAGCGAGATCGGGCACCCGTCGAAGGGCCACATCACGCTCAAGGTCAACGGCAAGTTGCGCCAGGACGGCGACCTCAACCAGATGATCTGGAACGTGCCGGAAGTTATTTCCAAGCTGTCGGAGATGGTCGAACTGGCGGCTGGTGACATTATCATGACCGGCACGCCCTCCGGCGTCGCCGCCACGGTCGCCGGCGACAAGATCGAGTGCGAGGTCGAGGGCGTCGGCAAGCTCACCGTGACCATCGGGCCGGCGCTGAAATAAATCGGCACTGCCGAAGCCGTAAAGCCGCAAAGCCGTATTGCCGCGCAACGATAGCGCCAACACAGCCTATTTTCCGCAGAGTCAAAGCGCCGTCACACCGGGCTGCCCATAAAGGCAGGCTTCGCGCGATGATTCGTGGAACTTGCACAGATTTATCGCGTTAAGACGGTGCCATGAACTGATTGGAGCTCGCCATGGGCGCCCGCCGTATCACATTGCGCATTCAATCCCCGGTGCCGTACGGGGACGTTGCTTTGGTGCCGGCAATCTTGAGCGGGCGGCCGGAAGCTGACATGGCGCGCGCCATGGCCGCAGCGCTGGCCGATATCGAGGCTCCCACCGCGGCCGATGTCTACAACCGGCTGCGCCAGGCGTTTCCGCTGGCGCCGTTGAGCGCGCGGGTGGCGGCGCTGTCGACCCTGATGGAGCGCATCCGGCGGCCGGCGCATTAGGCCTGTTTGCTTGAGCATGATCTTTTCGGAAAACCGGTGTCCACTTTTCCGGATGATGCTCTAATCACCGCGTGTCTTAGAGTCCGAGATAAGCGCTGCGCACCCTGTCGTCGGCCAAAAGTTCGGCGCCGGTCCCGCTCAGCGTGATCCTGCCGTTTTCCAGTACATAAGCGCTGCTCGCCAGCTTGAGCGACAGCGCCACATTTTGCTCAACGACAAGGCAGGTGACACCGTCGCGGTTGAGGTCGCGCACGATGTTGAGGACGTCATGGGCGATGGCCGGCGCCAGGCCGAGCGAAGGCTCATCGAACATGATCAGCTCCGGCGCGCCCATCAGACAGCGCCCGATGGCGAGCATCTGCTGCTCGCCGCCCGACAGCGTGCCGGCTGGCTGGCGGGCACGTTCGGCCAGTCTGGGAAACAGGGCGAAAACGCGGTCGCGGTTCTTCGCCCGAATGGCGCGCGCGCGCGGCAGGAGGGCGCCGACGTCGAGATTCTCCTCGACCGACAAGCTTGGGAACACCTGCCGGCCTTCGGCCACCTGGCCGATGCCGAGATCACAGACGCGGTAGCTCGGCCAGCCGGAAATATCGACGCCGCCATAGGATATGCGGCCACGCGTCCGCCGCTGCATCCCGGCGAGCGCGCGGATGAGCGTGGTCTTGCCGGCGCCGTTGGCACCGACGATCGCGACCAGCGCGCCGTCGGCAACCTCGAGCGAGACGCCGTCGAGCGCCTGTGCGTCGCCATAGAACACGTCGAGGTTTTCGACGCTGAGCATCACGCCGCTCCTAGCTCGTGATGCGACTGGCCGAGATAGGATTGCACCACGGCCGGATCGCGTACCACCGCCTCCGGCGTGCCCTCGGCAATGACGGTGCCGTGGTCGAGCACGAGCACGCGCGAAGCGAGCGCCATAACCGCACGCATGACGTGCTCGATCAGAAGGATGGTGACGCCGGTCTCGCGGTTGAGCTCGCGCAACGTCGCGACCATGCGATCGGTCTCGGTCGGCCGCAGGCCGGCCATCACTTCGTCGAGCAGCAGCAAGCGCGGGCCGGTGGCCAAAGCGCGCGCGACTTCGAGACGCTTGCGATCCGGCAGCGTCAAGGTCGCGGCGCGCTGCCGCCGCTTGTCGAACAGATCAAGCCGGCGCAACAGCGCATGCGCATGCTCGCGCGCAGCCCCGACGTCGCGCCGGTGCAAGAGCGCGCCGACGATGACATTGTCCTCGACGCTTAACGCCGGAAACGGCCGCACCAGTTGAAAGGTGCGGGCGATGCCGCGCCGGCAGATCGCGTCGGCCGGCAAGCCGCCGATCGGCGCGCCGGCGAAGACGATGCTGCCGCCGTCGGGCCGCGCCGCGCCGGCGATCATGTTGAACAAGGTCGTCTTGCCGGCGCCGTTCGGGCCGATCACGGCGAACAGCGCCCCCTCGGTCACCTCGAAACTGACGCCATCGACGGCGAGGAGACCGCGAAAGCGCTTGCTGACTGCGGCAACCGACAGCAGCACGGTCATGGCGTCTGCTCCACGATGCCGCAACGCCGCGCCAGCCAAGGCCAAATGCCTTCGGGCAGCGTAGCGACGACCAGCAACAGACAGACGCCGTAAAACACCTGTTCGGCGCCGGGCATGTCGATGCCGAGCGCGGTGAGCGCGCCGTTGAGCGATTCGGCGAGGCTGGTGAGAACGAAGGCGCCCAGGATCGGGCCGAACAGCGTGCCGACTCCGCCGATGATCGGCCCCAGGATCATCTGGATCGATTGCGAGATGTTGAAGACCTGCTCCGGAAACAGGTTGTTGTAGAAAAACGCATAGAACACGCCGGCAAACGACGTGACCACGGCGGAGATCATGACCGCGAACATCTTGTAGCGGAAGGTCGCAATGCCGGCGGCGCGCGCCGCTTCCTCGTCCTCGCGGATGGCGAGCCAGAAATAGCCGATCCGGCTTTTCAGCAACAGGCGGCACAGCACCAGCGCGACGAGCGTCGCGGCGAGGATCACGTAATAGAACATCGTCGGATCGCCGCGCAGCCGCCACAAGTCGTTATGAGTAAATTGCGCGACCGGCAGGAACAGTCCCGCGGCGGCGTTAACGACTGCAAGGTGATCGAAGCCGATGCGCGCGAATTCGGCGAAGGCGATGGTGAGGATGGCGAAATAGACGCCAGTCACGCCGAAGCGAAAGGCGAGAAAGCCGATGACGGCACCGCAGGTCGCGGCAGCCGGCGCGGCGGCGAGGAAACCGAGCCACGGAGCGATGCCGTAGCGGACGAAAAGGGCAGCTGAGATATAGGCGCCGAGCCCGGCATAAAGCGCGTGGCCGAGCGAGAGCTGGCCGGCAAAACCCATCATGATGTTCCAGGCTTGGCCGGTGAATGCCAGATAAAGGATGAGAATGAGAACCGTGATGAAATAATCATTGACCATCCAGGGCGCGACGAGGAGCGCCGCGAGCAAAAGCCCCAGCGCGAGCACGGTCCGGCCCGACAGACCGTCGGTCAGGCGCGCTGCCATGCCGGCCATTACGCGGCCCTCTTGCCGAGCAAGCCCTGCGGCCGGAACAGCAGCACCAGCACCAGGATACCGAAGGCGAACATGCTTTTGGCGGACGGCGTGAACAGCAGCCCGGCGAGCGCCTCGGTCAATCCGATCAGAATGCCGCCCAGAAGCGCGCCCGCCATCGAGCCGAGTCCGCCGGTAATGACGATGACAAAGGCCAACAGCGTATAGGTCGGGCCGATCATCGGCGTGACATCGACGATCAGCGTCATCATGACGCCGGCCGCGCCGACGCAGGCCGCTCCGATACCGAATGTGAGCGCGTAGAGCCGGTTGACGTTGAGCCCGACGACCAGCGCGCCGGTATAGTTATCGGCGCAGGCGCGGATCGCCGTGCCAATAAGCGTAAAGCGGAAGAACACGAACAACAGTGCCGCGACCGAAATCGCGGCGGCGCCGGCGTAAACTTTCGACGCGTCGACGATCAGCGGACCGAATTGAAAGCTGTCGAAGGCATAAGTCGTCTGCACCGTGCGGGCATCCGGGCCGAAGATGATCAACAGCACGTTGACGATAATGATGGCCACCGCCACCAAGAGCAGGAACTGGCTGTGTTCCGGTCTGGTGATGAACGGGTTGATCAGCCCGGATTGCAGCGCATAGCCGAACACAAACAGCACCGCCGCGATCGGCACCATCATGATCAGCGGATCGAGATGAAAGGTGGAAAACAGCACGACCGCGAGAAACATCGCGATCGACATCATCTCGCCATGCGCAAAATTGACGACCCGGATCACGCCGAAGATGACGGAGAGACCAAGCGCCATCAGGCCGTAGACCAGCCCCGTTAGAATGCCGCTGACGGCAACGTTCAAATAGACGTCAAACGGCACCGGTCGGGCTCAAGTGCGGCTCTGATACGGCTTCAACGGCCACTCCGGCTTGGCGTTGGCAGCTTCCTTCGGCGCCACCACCACCGGCTTGCCGTTGCGGTTCTGCATCCCGCCGTCCTTCACTTTCATATTCTGGCCCTTGGCGTCGAACGCGATACCGCCGCCGATGCTGGCATTGTCGGTGATATTGGTGGCGCGGATGGCCTCGGCTAATTGTTTCGGATCGGTCGAGCCGGCGCGCTTGTAGGCGTCGGCCGCCACCAAGAGAGCCTCGAACGTGTACACGTGATTGGTGTTCAAGTTGACACCCGGATAGGTCTTGGCAAGCGTCGCTTCGAGCTGTTGAGCGAGCTTCTTGTTTGGATCGAACCACGGCGCGAAGCTCAAGGGGCCATCCGCCAGCTTCCCTAGCGTCTTGAAATACTCGTCCTCGTACCAGCCGGGGCCCATGCTCATGATCGCCTGCGGGGTCCAGCGCTGCTTGACCAGTTCGCGCGTGATCAGCATGGCGTCGTTGAGCCGGCTGACGACAAGGAGCGCGTCGGGATTGCTGGCCTTGGCCTTGGTCACCTCGACGGAGAGGTCGTGCGCCGCGGGGTCGTAGGAAATTTCGTCGAGAATCTTATAGGGCATGTCGAACTTCGGCATCAGGAAGTTGATGCCCTTCGACATCGCGGTGCCGAAAGTGTCGTTGACGTGCATGAACACCACCGTCTTTGGCGACTGGCCGACCGCGGCGAACACTTCCTTCTGATCGGTGAAGGCGTCACTCAAGATCATGCCCGCGGTGGGGAAATTGCGGAACACGAATTTGTAGCCCTGCTCGGTGAGTTGCGGCGCAGCGGCGATGTTGACGATCAGCGGCACGCCGTTCTGCTCGGCGACCTGGGCGATCGCGAGCGTCTGGCCGGAATCGAATGCGCCGACCAGGCACTGGGCGCCGTCGCTGATCATCTTGGCCGCACGGGCGCGGGCGGTTTCGACGCTGGATTCGGTGTCGCCGTCCATGATCGACAGTTCGGGCAGGCCGAGCGATTTGAGGATCGGCCCGGCGATCGCGACGCCGCGCTGGCAATCCTGACCGATGCCAGCCTCGAATCCCGAGCGCGGCAGCAGCACCCCCACCTTGAGCGGGCCGCCCTGCGCCCGGCCGATGGCGGGCGCGGCTAATGCCGCGGCCGTAGCGGCGGCGCCGGCAATAACATGACGGCGATTGGGCCTTAAGCGGTTGAACGGCATGGCGTCCCTTCTCGAATTTTCTAGGATGCTAGAAAACACGTGTCCCGACCGCAAGTCGAGTCATGAGCTAAATACTCGGACTAAATACTTGGGCTGAATAGCGGCATTGCCGCCGCCGCGATGGCCAGGAGCCGCCGGTCCTGTCCATTGCGCGCGATCAGCATCAAACCGGCCGGCATTTTGCCAGCGAGTGCCGGCAAGGGCAGCGATATGGCGCACAGATCGAAGAAATTGGCGATCGAGGTGTTACGCAGCAACGCCGCATTCCGCGCGGCGAAGACTTTCGGGTCTTCGACTTCGGCGATGGTGGGGGCGACAATGGATGTCGTCGGCATGATCAGGGCATCGAGCGCGCCAAGCTGCGTGTCCATGGCGGCGACGAGCCGTCCCCGTTCCTGCATCATCCAGACATAATCCTGCTGCGGCACCGCGCAGCCGCGCTCAACCCGCAGGCGAACATTGGGGTCGATATCGGCGGCGCGGCGCGCAATGCGGTCGCGATGGATGGCACACGCTTCCGGCGGCGAGACGCCGCCCTTGGCGTTGACGGCATTCATGTCGTCGAACAACGGCACGATCTTGTGATTGACGTGCACGCCGGCGCGATCGAACCGCGCAGCCGCGGAGACAAACGCCGCGGCGACGGTGTCGTCCAGACGGTCGAGCGGCAGACCTTCGGCGATCCCGAACGACAGTCCGCCGAGGGCGATCGGTTCGATCGGCGTAAACGTTTCTCCGGCCATGACCGCATCAGCTTTGGCGCAATCCTCGACGCTATTGGCGATCGGTCCTACCGAGTCCAGCGTCTTGCTTAAGGGAAAGGCGCCGGCGGTCGGGATACGCTGGCGGCTGGGCTTGAAGCCGACCAGTCCGCAAAGCGCCGCCGGCACGCGCACCGAACCGCCGGTATCGGTGCCGATGGCGATGTCGCATAGGCCGTCACCGACAGCGACGGCAGCGCCCGAAGACGAGCCGCCGGGAACGCGGCTGCGGTCGCGGGGGTTGCCCGGAGTGCCGAAATGCGGATTGGCGCCGATGCCGGAAAAGGCAAACTCGGTCATATTGGTCTTGGCGACGATCACCGCGCCGGCCGCCCGCAGCCGCTGCACCACCGGCGCATCGGCGGTTGCCGGCGCCGCCTCCTCGGCGAGGACTTTGGAGCCGGCGCGGGTGACTTCGCCGGCGACATCGAACAGGTCCTTGATGCTGACGATCACGCCATCGAGTGGACCAAGCGATGCGGCGCGGGCGACGCGCGCGTCGGCGGCATCCGCTGCGGCGCGGGCTTGCTGCGCATAAACCGTGAGGCAGGCGCGGGCCCCCTCGCCGTTTGGATCGGCAATGCGGGACAGCGTCTGTTCAACGCGATCGCGGCAGGTTCGGACGGTCATGAACGCTCCGGTCAGGTGTTTGGCTGCGGTCAGCGGAACAGCATTGGCTTAGCGCTATTGCAGATTTGGCGCCAAAATTGCCATATCATCGGCAGAGTCCAAGCACGAACAAAGACACGAAAAAAGGAATTATTCCATGGCAGATGCGCGGCCGAGCGTCTCATTTATCGGCTTCGGCGAAGCAGGCCAGGCGATCGCCGCCGGGCTGCGCGACGAGGGCGTGGATCGGATCGCGGCGTGGGATATCCTGTTTCCGCAAAATGGCGGCGACGAGTTGCGGCAGGCCGCGGCGGCAAGCGGCGTGCGTTGCGCCGGTTCGGCCGCCGATGCCGTGCGGGACGCCGACCTGATCGTTTCCGCGGTCACTGCGGCATCGAGCGTCGATGCCGCAAGGTCGATTAAGACCCATCTTGCCGGCAAGCCCTATGTGCTCGACATCAATTCGGTCTCGCCGGGCCGCAAGCAAGAGACCGCAAAGTTTCTCGGCGATGCCGCCCGCTACATCGACGTGGCAGTGCTGGCGCCAATTCATCCGGCGCGGCACAAGACGCCGATGCTGATTGCCGGCACCGACGCCGATGCGATTGCGCCGGCGCTCGCCTCCCTCGGCATGCGCGCAAGCGTCGCCGGCAGCGAAATCGGCGCCGCCGCCGCGATCAAGATGGTGCGCAGCGTCATGATCAAGGGCATCGAGGCGCTGACGCTGGAATGCTTCCTCGCCGCCGCACGTGCCGGCGTCATCGACGAGGTCGCCACTTCGATGAAGAACAACTATCCCGGCCTCGATTGGGCAAAGATCGTGCCTTACAATCTGGAGCGTATGGCAAGCCACGGCGATCGCCGCGCCGCCGAGATGGAGGAAGTCGCCGAGACGCTCCGCGAACTTGGCGTCGAGCCGCTGATGACGAACGCCATCGTCAAGCGCCAGCGCGAGATGGGCCAGATCGGGCGTCAGCAATCCGTGCGCAGCTCGCTTGGTGCCGGCCGCGCCGCCATGCTCGGCGCCATAAGCGCCGCGGCGCGCGACCGGCATTAATTGCGGCCAAAACTTGGTTCAGCGCCGCCGGCCCTTACGCCGCTCACGCGGCGTCACCCGCGATCGTTTCGGCATCGGCCGCCGCGATGGCTTGGCGGGACTGCGCCGCGGCGGCATCCCGCCCGCCGCTTCGAGCCGCATGCTCCAATATTCCCAGGTCCGATTGACGACGTTGGGCAGACCATTGAGCGTGCTGGCGAGCTTGACCTCGCCGGGATAGAGCGGTTCGGGCGTGCCCAACGTCAGCGCGCGGAGCTGATAATCGGCGTTCTGACAGATGAATATCGAGCGCGACACGAGTTCGCGCAAATTGCCACCGACCACGGTGGCGCCATGGCGATTCATCAGCACCGCCGGGTGGCCCCCGAGCGCTTTCGCCAGCGATCGACCTTCCTCCGGCTTCACCACCAGAAGATTGGTGTCGCCAAACTCCTCGTGCTGATCCCAAAACGGCATGTGCTGGCCGGCCGCGGCGCCGAGGTGGAACACCGGCACGATCGGCTTGCCGGCGATGGCGAACGGCATCACCGCCGCCGCGTGATGATGGCACACCGCCATCACGTCGGGACGCGCCTGATAGATGCAGCCATGAATGACCCGCTCGGCATATAGATGCACCTTGGGCGGCCGCACCGCCTCGGAATCGAGGGTGTATTCCAGGACATCGTCGGGTTCGATCAACAGCGGCGAACGCGACCGCGACAACAAGTAGCGGCCAGGATCGTTCGGATGGCGCACGCTGACGTGGCCAAAGGCGTCGAGCACGCCCTCGTGAGCGAGGATACGGTTGGCGAGCGCCAATTCCTCCATCAAATCGGTGATTTTGTCGGGCACAATCTTCCCCTATTTGGTTTCATTTTCTTGGCGGGTCGTCAGCTATTTACACCACAAGCGGTCCTGTCGCTCGACAATATGCCACCAATCCAGTTCCGCGACTGCATCGGCCGCCTCACGCCTCGCGGTCGCGATGCGAAATCTCGATGACGCGAGCCCGCGCGGCGAGCTGGTCGACCAAAGCGTCGGCCTTGGTCTTGTTGGCGGCGTCGAGATTGGCGTCCCATTCATCGAACAGATAAATCTCGGCATCGGTCTCCTCGACGATTTCCTGCAGCGATTTAAGCTGCCGCTCCCCCGAGGAAAAGCCGAGCTTCTGGTCCATCGTCTCCTCGACGACGTGCTCGTCCTCCTCGTCGCCCTCGACCTCGACCGGCAGCACACCGCCGGCGAATTGGAACGCCAGGCGATCGTTCGTCGGCCAGTAAAACGCCCGCTTACCCATCTCGGTCTTCAGACTCGCCAACAGCGAGGATTTACCGCTGCCGTTACCGCCGCGCACATTAACGCGCCCGATCGGCTGTGAAAGCGCAATGCGCAGTGCGTCACCGAGCGATGACACCACGTTGGCGTGATCGCCCTCGCGCAACACCAGACGGTCGAGATGGATGCGCTTGTCAAAGTCGGGGTCGGGCTGCGGCACCATATTCGCGGCGACGCCGCCAAATCGCGTCCAGATGGCGACAAAATCGTTCCAGCCGGAGGCGAGAAGGTGCAGCTCGTAGGTCATTTCGATCTGCCGCGGCAGCGTGGTCGCCAGTCCGACCAGCAATGCCGTGTCGCCGACATTGTTCATGGCCACCACGCTGATCGTGGCAAAAACGATGGCGAGACTGACGATGCCGCTCATCGCGCTCATGCCTTCGCGGGCGACGATGGCGCGTATCTGTGCGACCAGGCCTTCGCGCAGCTTTGCCTTGAAGCCCGACAGCCAGAGCCGCAGATTATAGCGGTTGCCGGAAAATACGTTGTCCCACGCGGTGTAACCCTGCGCGGTGACGCGGTTATTCATGCGCTGGTTTTCAAGATAGGTGTGGGCGATCGGTTTCTGCAGCACCCACTGCATCAACAATAGCGCGCCGAAGGCCCCGGCATAGGCGAACGGCAGACTCGGGGCGATCTCGGCGCCGAGCACCAGCGCATTGAAGACCAGCCCCAGGAAAAGCTTCAACGCGAACTCAAGCTCGTACATCACGTTGAAGAAGCACTGGAAGGTTTCGCCGGTCAGAAACGGCTCGGCCTGCTCGCGGGCGGCCTTTTCGTTGAGCAGCTCGACCTTGCCGCGGTTCTCCCGCGCGAAGCGCAGCATATATTTGCCGAAGCCGCGATAACCAGCCTGCTCGGCGAAAATCCAGCTGATGACACCGACGACATAAGAGGTCGACTGTGCAGTGAGGATCCAGACCAGGTCCGTGAGGAGAAACTCACCGACTGCGACCCGGCGCCCCGCATTGATGACGAACCACGTGGTCGCAGCCGCCAGCGTGGCCTCGACCACCATCAGCGTCACCATGACGAACAGCGACGGCGACAGCAGATAGCGTGCCAGGTCGAGGCGTGAAATCTGCTGCGGTCTCATGGATGCCTGGATTTGAGGACGGGAATAAGAGCCTCGGCCGGCCCAGTGTAAAGGCATCCGGCGGCAAGTGTAAGCGCGGCGACACCGCGGCACTCGCCAAATTTACCATTACAATCAAATGTTTCGGGTTACGACGCGGCGCGGGGGGTGTAATTTCGGCTGGCTCATGGGCAGCTGACGGCGTAATTTGTCAAAGGCTCGTTCAATGGCTCTATCAGTGGCTTGGCCGCTTGAAGGATTAACGGGGTTCGCGTGATATTCAAAGACGCGATCGGGGTGATCGCGCAGCTAGGCATTCCGCTCCGCCGCTTCGGCGCATCGTCGCTGGCCCGATTGCTTGTTCTCGCAATCGGTTTGTCGGCGATGACGGCCTATACCGTCCCTACATTGCAGACCGCGGCCGGCGGCTGGCTGAACGCCTGCCTGTGGTGCTGTCTCGCGTTTTTCGCGGTCGACAGTGCGATGCGCGCGCGCGCCGCGATTCGCACCGGCGCTATGCGGGGGCATTTTCTCTCGTTGTCGTTCCTGACCGATATAATCTGCGTCATCGGCGTACCGGCCGCATTCCTCGATGGGGCCAGTGCCCCCAACGCGTGGCTGTTTGCGTCGCTCTGGGTCCTCAAGCTGGCGCAGAATTCTCCGGGCTTCGCCCAGCTCGGCCGCGTGTTCGTATTGGAAGTCAGGCCGCTGGCAAGCGTGCTGGCGTTGTTTCTGATCGTGCTGTTTCTGTCCTCGGCGGCCATGTACGTGATCGAGCGGCACGTGCAGCCGGGTGCCTTCAGTTCGATGCCGGAGGCGCTGTGGTGGGCGGTGGTGACGCTCACGACCACCGGTTACGGCGACAAGGTTCCGATCACGCAAGTAGGCCATCTGCTTGGCGGCGTGGTAATGATCTTTGGCATTATCAGTTTCGGCCTGTCGACCGGCATTCTCGCCACCGGCTTCGCCGCCGAAACGCGGCGGCGCAACTTCATCGAGACCTGGAACCTCGTCGGCAAAGTGCCGTTTTTCCAATCGCTCGAGCCATCGTCGATCACGGAAATCACGCATATGCTGCGGCGCCTGGAAGTGCCCGAGCGGGTCGCCATTATTCGCCGCGGCAAGGTCGGCGATTGCATGTACTTTATCGCCGCCGGCGAGGTGCAAGTCGACATCAAGCCGACGCCGGTGCGTCTCGGCGCCGGCGCTTTTTTCGGCGAGCTGGCGCTGCTCGGCGATTCGGTGCGCAGCGCCAACGTGACCACGACGACACCCTCGACCCTGCTCATCCTCGATCTCGCCGACTTCCGCACGCTGACCGCCAGCCACCCCGATCTCAAGCGCGCGATCGATGCGGAAGCACAGCGCCGCATGCACGAAAACCAGCAGAATCGCGACCGCCAGCGTGGCGGCGGCGGCGCGTCGGCGTGACTTGACTCCGTGAACCCTTTAGAACCGACCCCGATGGCAGACCGCGTTGCATTGATCACCGGAGCGACCGGCCAGGACGGCGCCTATCTGGCCGAGCTTTTGCTCGGCAAGGGCTATGTCGTGCACGGTCTCAAGCGGCGATCGTCCTCGTTCAACACAGCGCGGGTCGATCACCTGTATCGGGACCCGCATGGCTCCGGAGTGCGGTTTTTCCTGCACTACGGCGACATGACCGATTCGACCAACCTCATCCGCATCATTCAGAATGTGCAGCCGACCGAGATCTATAACCTTGCCGCGCAAAGCCATGTGCAAGTCTCGTTCGAGACGCCGGAATACACGGCCAATGCCGACGCGCTCGGCACGCTTCGATTGCTTGAGGCCATCCGCGTCCTGCGGCTCGAGGACAAAGTGCGGTTCTACCAAGCCTCGACTTCGGAATTGTACGGCCTGGTCCAGGAGACGCCGCAGCGCGAAACAACGCCGTTTTACCCGCGCTCGCCCTACGCCGCAGCCAAGCTCTATGCCTATTGGATCACGGTGAATTATCGGGAAGCCTACAAGATGCATGCGTCGAACGGCATCCTGTTCAATCACGAGGGCCCGACGCGCGGCGAGACCTTTGTAACGCGGAAAATCACGCGCGCCGTCGCGGCGATCGAACTCGGGCTGCAAGACAAGCTGTTCCTCGGCAATCTGGCGGCCCGGCGCGACTGGGGGCATGCCCGCGATTATGTCGAGGGCATGTGGCTCATCGTGCAGCAGCCCGAACCCGACGATTACGTTTTGGCGACCGGCGAGGAGCACTCGGTGCGTGAGTTCGTCGAAAAGGCGTTCGCCTGCGTCGGCCGGACGGTCCAATGGCGCGGTGCGGGGGCCGCCGAGAAGGGCATCGATGCCCGCGACGGCCGCGTGCTGATCGAAATCGACGAGCGTTATTTTCGCCCGACGGAAACCGATGCCCTGCTCGGCGATCCATCCAAGGCTCGGCAAAGACTGGGCTGGCATCACAAGGTTTCGTTCGACGAACTGGTGCAGGAAATGGTCGATGCCGATCTGCAGGAGATGCGTCGCGACGGCGTCAATCGCCAAGTTCACGACTAGGGCGTGATCCCATGAGCGGCGGGCCGGATCCATTCGACTTACGCGGCAAGCGTGTCTTCGTAGCCGGGCATGCCGGCATGGTCGGTTCGGCAATCATGCGGCGGCTTGAGCACGAAAACTGCGATATCATCTTTGCCGCGCGCCGCGATCTCGACCTCCGCCACGCGGACGAAGTCGATCGCTTCCTGGCGCAGGCCAAGCCCGATGCCATGTTCGTCGCCGCCGGCAAGGTTGGCGGCATCGGCGCCAACAGCGCCTATCCAGCCGAATTCATCGCCGACAACGTGGCGATTGCGCTTAACACCATCGATGCGGCGCACCGCCACGCTGTGAAGAAGCTCGTCTATCTCGGCTCGTCGTGCATTTACCCGCGGCTGGCGCCGCAGCCGATGTCGCCGCAGATGCTGCTGACCGGACCGCTCGAGCCGACCAATCAATGGTATGCAATCGCCAAAATCGCCGGCATCAAAATGTGCGAGGCCTATCGGTTGCAGCATGGCGACGATTTTGTTTCGGTAATGCCGACTAATATCTACGGCGCCGGGGACAATTACCATCCGGAAAACAGCCACGTTCCGGCGGCGCTGATCCGGCGCTTTCACGAAGCCAAGGTCCAGAA
Source organism: Xanthobacteraceae bacterium (assembly GCA_049796395.1). Classification (GTDB taxonomy): domain Bacteria; phylum Pseudomonadota; class Alphaproteobacteria; order Rhizobiales; family Xanthobacteraceae; genus BOG-931. Next base: position 351 of record JBARER010000130.1, on the reverse strand, counting down.
CGATACCAGCGTCAGCGTGTGGGGCACCGGAACGCCGCGCCGCGAATTCCTCGCTGCCGACGATCTGGCCGACGCCTGCGTGTTCGTGATGAAACGCTACTCGGATCTGCGGTTCGTCAACATCGGCACCGGCGAAGACATAACGATCGCCGAATTTGCCCGCACCGTCGCCGACGTCGTCGGCTATGCCGGAAAAATAGAGTTCGACACGTCACGCCCGGACGGCGCTCCGCGCAAACTCCTCGACGTCTCGCAGATCAACGCGCTCGGCTGGCGCGCGACGACGCCCTTGCGCGATGGGCTGCAGCGCATGTATGCCGATTTTCAAGCGCGTTACCGCACCATTCGCGA
>JBARER010000129.1:0-13828 GCA_049796395.1 Xanthobacteraceae bacterium | reverse complement strand
GGCGAGCGGCTCCTGGTCGCGGAGAAACACGCGCAGACCGCGCTGCATTTTGGCCGCGGCTTCGTCGAGCGGCTCGACCGACTGGATACGAGCGCGCACTTCGTCGGCCTGGACCTCGGCGGTGAGGAACAAAAGTACGGCGGTGCCCGGCTCCAACAGGTCGCGATATTGCGCCAGTCCTTCGGCGAACAGGACCGCCTCGTAATGGCCGGTCGGATCGGACAAGCCGATGATGCCCATTTTGCTGCCGGTCTTGGTGCGCCGCTCGGTGCGCGACACCACCGTGCCGGCGACACGGCCGGCGCCGGCGCCGTTCTTCACCGCGCGGGCGAATTCGGCCCAGGACTGCACCCGCAGCCGCTTGAGCGCCGCCATATAGTCGTCGAGCGGGTGACCGGAGAGAAAAAAACCGACCGCGTCGAATTCGCGCTGCAGGCGTTCGGCCGGCAGCCACGGCTCCAGCGCATGCAGCATGATCGGCGCCGCCGCGGCCGCGCCGCCGAATAGTTCCGACTGGCCGCGCGCCGCATCGTCCGACGTACGCTGGGCGGTGGCCAACAGCGCATCGACGGCGGAAAAAGCGCGCGCGCGGTTCGGCTCGATCGGATCGAAGGCGCCGGCCGCGACCATGCTTTCCAGCACGCGCTTGTTGATCGCGCGCGGATTGATGCGGCGACCAAAATCGGGGAGATCCACGAACGGCTTGTCGCCGCGCGCGGTAACGACAGCCTCGACCGCCTGGCGGCCGACGCCGCGCAGCGCAGCAAGCGCATAATGGATGGTGTTGCCATCGGCCTCGAATTCGACGCCCGAGCGGTTGATCGACGGCGGCTCGACCTTCAGCCCGAGCCGCTCGGCCTCGGCGCGGAATTCGGCAAGCTTGTCGGTGTCGCCCATTTCGAGCGTCATCGACGCCGCCAGGAACTCGACCGGGTGCGTCGCCTTCATATAGGCGGTCTGGTAGGTCAACAGCGCATAAGGCGCCGAGTGCGATTTGTTGAAGCCGTATTCGGCGAATTTGGCGCAGGTGTCGAAAATCGCTTCGGCGTCGGGCCGGCCGATGCCGTGCTCGACGGCGCCGGCGATGAAATCGCCGCGCTGCGAGGCCATCTCCTTACGGTCTTTCTTGCCCATGGCGCGGCGCAGAATATCGGCCTTGCCGAGGCTGTAGCCGGCCAGATCGCGCGCGATCTGCTGCACCTGTTCCTGATAGGTGATGATGCCATAAGTCGGCCTCAAGATCGGCTCGAGTTTCGGATGCAGATAGCCGATCGGCTCAAGGCCTGCCTTGCGCGAGCAATAGGTCGGAATGTTCGCCATTGGCCCCGGGCGATAAAGCGCCACCAGAACGATCAGGTCCTCGAAGCGATCCGGCCGCATATCGATCAGCGCCCGGCGCATGCCCGCGCTTTCCACCTGGAACACGCCGACCGTTTCGCCCCGCGCCAGCATTTCGAAAGTCTTGGTGTCGTCGAGCGGCAGATTGGACAGGTCGAGGTCGACGCCGCGCCGGCGCACCAGCTTGGTGGCGAGATCGAGCACCGTGAGCGTCTTTAGGCCGAGGAAGTCGAACTTCACCAGCCCCGCCGGCTCGACCCATTTCATGTTGAATTGCGTCACCGGCATCAGCGATTTCGGATCGCGATAGAGCGGCACGAGTTCGTTCAAGGAGCGCTCGCCGATGACGATGCCGGCGGCGTGCGTCGAGGCGTGGCGGTGCAGCCCTTCAAGCCGCTGCGCGATATCGAAGGCGCGCCGGGTGACCGGATCGCGGTCACGCTCGGCCTGCAGGCGCGGCTCGCCGTCGATGGCGCTCTTGAGCGAGATCGGCGCCGCCGGATTTTGCGGCACCAGCTTGCATAGCTTGTCGACCTGGCCATAGGGCATCTGCAGCACGCGGCCGACGTCGCGCAGCACGCCGCGCGCCTGCAAGGTGCCGAAGGTGATGATCTGGGCGACGCGATCCTCGCCATAGCGTTGCTGCACGTAGCGGATCACCTCGTCGCGCCGGTCCTGGCAGAAATCGACGTCGAAGTCCGGCATCGACACGCGCTCGGGATTGAGGAAGCGTTCGAACAACAGGTCGAACCGGATCGGATCGAGATCGGTGATGGTGAGCGAATAGGCGACCAGCGAGCCGGCGCCGGAACCGCGGCCGGGCCCGACCGGAATGCCCTGCCCTTTCGCCCACTGGATGAAGTCGGCGACGATGAGGAAGTAGCCGGCGTATTTCATGCGCCCGATGACGCCGAGCTCGAAGGCAAGCCGGTCCTGATATTCCTCCGTGGTATGACCTTGCGCGACGCCGTAGCGCTTGAGCCGCGCCTGCAGCCCCGCTTCGGCGGCGGTGCGCAACGCGTCGGCTTCATCGAGCGCGATTGCGCTGCGGTCGATCGAAAATCGCGGCAGGATCGGCGCCGCCATTTTCTTTGGGCGGAACGTGCAGCGCTGCGCGATCTCGACCGTCGCCGCCAGCGCCTCGGGCAGGTCGGCGAATAGCGCCGCCATTTCGGCGCGGCTCTTGAAGCGGTGCTCGACCGTCAATTGGCGGCGATCGGTATCGGCGATGAGCTTGGCTTCGGCGATGCAGAGCAGCGCATCGTGCGCTTCGTGGTCCTCGCGGGCGGCGAAGAACGGCTCGTTGGTCGCCACCAGCGGGATGCCGCGCGCATAGGCAAGATCGATCAGCGCCGGCTCGGCCATGCGCTCGGCCGGCACGCCATGGCGCTGCAGCTCGATATAGAGGCGGTCGCCGAACAGCCGCTGCAAAGCTTCGCAGCGTGTCTCCGCCAGCGCGGTCTGGCCACCGACGATGGCCGCGTCGAGCGGGCCGTTGGGGCCGCCCGAGAGCGCGATCAGGCCGTCGCACTCGCCATCGAGCCAATTGAGCTTGAGATGGGGACGTTCCTGCTGGGCGGTTTCAAGGAAGGCGCGCGACGCAAGCCGCATCAGGCTGCGATAGCCGGCTTCGGTGGCCGCCAGCAGCACAAGCCGCGGCCACTCGCGCGCATGCGCCCCGGGACGGATCTCGACGTCGCCAAAATCAAGGCCGAGCGCACAGCCGACGATCGGCTGGATGCCGTAGCCGGCGAGTTTTTCGGAGAATTCCAGCGCCCCGAACATGTTGTCGGTGTCGGTGAGCGCCAGCGCCGGCTGCCGATCCGCCTTGGCCAATTCCGCCAGCCGCGCCACCGTCAGCGCGCCCTCCAGCAGCGAATAGGACGAATGGACGTGGAGATGGACAAACGACGGTGCGGCGGAGGGTTTTGCTGCGGCCATGGCTTACTCTCGGACGGACTCGCGGCGGCGCACAGATGCGCTCACTACGGTCGCCCCATGGTCTCGCAGATTCGGCGCACGATGGGGACCGTCCGTGAGGCCGTTGTCCCCGCAGTTTAACGCCGCACCGGCAGCCGAGGCCTCACAGAACGCCCAGCACCTGCGCCCAGACCGCCACCGTCCCGAGAAACAAGCTCAACGACGCCAATGCCATGGCTTCTTCGGCAAACCTGCGAACCATAATCGCCACTCCCGATAAGAACAAATAAAGAACATAGTTCGCTTTATGTTCTTGTCAAGGGCTGTGGTAGTGGGTCAGTTTCAATTGTGGCGGCCTTCGGTTAGGGAGCGAGGCTACGAACAGCCATCAAAAGAATGGCGGCAGCTATAGCGATACCAATTAAAGTCATCGTGTTTTTTGGGCTTGCTGGCCCAAACTGACTACTGGCGATGAGGATTCCCAAGCCAGCCACTATCAGAATAGCATGAATGTAGATCGAGTGCATTTCGCTAAGCCATCTTCACCCGCTGCGTATGCAGCCAAGCGACTGAATCATTTTTTATCCACCGCCACCGCTTCACCTTCCGTCTTAAACGTCTCAGTGATCCGTTGCGGTTCACTGCCGGGCATCGTAACGGTGACGTAGTAGCCTTCACCGATACGCCAGCATTCGACACCAAAGACCGCTTGCGGCGCGTGGCGCTTCCGCTTCGCTTCAAACGAATCGAGCACGTCAACCACATCGACCATTTCCCAAAGGCGATCCGTCACACCGGCGGCCATTGCCGGGCTGACTTTCAGCGTTTGGTGCAGGCGCACGAAATTGTAGTACATCGAGTGCAGCGCCACGGCGCATGCGTGGTTTTCGATCTTTTTGCTAAACGCATTGGTCAATCTCGTAAAACGGCGCATGTGCATCCGCATTGTGAGATTTTGCCGTTCCACAAATGATGTGCTGATATGCTTTTCGTCGGGCACGCCGGTACCCGCCCAAAGCGAAATTGCCGTGCGAGTTGCTAATGCTGGTGGCGCAAATCGACGAAGGTTCTGGAACCTTAGTTGCCGACAAAACGCCGATGTCGAGAATGAAGCCAAGCCACTGACTCGTTCCTGATCCAGCACCACGCGTCGCCCCCAGTCTTAAAGGTTTCAGTGACGCGCGGCTCACTCTCCGGCGTCGTGACGGTGACGTAGTAGCCCTCTCCGGTCCGCCAGCGCTCAACGTTTAAAGGCTGCCTTGGTCTTCTGGCGTTGGTGCTTCGCCTGGCCGGTCGCGCGACGTCGTCCACAATTGTGCCGGGCAAAATAAATGCCCCTCAGTCGTGGTCGTTTTCTTCAGGACCCTCTAGGGCGCGGCCTGCCCCCAAAGCTTAGAACTGGTCCTTCGCGGCTTCACAGCCATTCCCTGCCGGAACGCGAAGGCCAGGAAGCTGCCGGTCAAGGCCAGCACTGCAGGCGCGCCAAACCAATGAGGGATCCCACCCGACGCTCCAGCTACCTGGCAATCACGTTTCGCTTTAGCGAACTCAGCCAAATGACTGAATCATTTCGCGTAACCTTGGGACCGTAGCCAGTCTATGCGGCGCGTTCCCTGTAGCCACTCATCGACCTCGGCTTTGCTCTTGAGCCCCTTGATGTACCTGGTCTCGGCGCCCGGATAATCGGCCAAGATTTGCCAATCGTCTTCGGCAATTCGCTGCATTTTGAAGGTGACTCGGGGTTTGCTCATGGGGCCGACTATGCCTTCCCCGGCGCAGGCCGCAAGTCCTATTCCGGACCCAAACTGATCCACCCGGGCGCTCGTTCATTCGCCGGTATTGGACGTATGCCTATCGCATCATTCGCGAGCTCAAGAATGGCGGCGGCTATGCATGCTCCAGTACGGCTCGCGGCCTCGCCGCTACCCCATTACCCATGCATCCACCGAAGTTCCGGCTTGCGCGGGAACGACCGACCCAAGACCACGGGCAAGGCGTATGATGCTGAGGGTCTCGCCGAGTCCGGCGCGCGGAACCGTGCCGGGCGGGTGAGTTCTCGCGGCGCTGTTGCAGTTCCGCTCTATTCGGCGAGTCTATTCGGCAAGCTCAATCTGCAAATCTACTCGGAAATCGTCATCACCAATGTGGAGGAGGATTCGATGCGAAAACTCACGCTGACTTTGACGGCGGCGGCGCTGATGCTCGGAGTAACGGCCATGGCGGCCAGCGCGCAAACCCAGGCGCCGGGCGCAGCCGGCATTCACGCGCAGATCAAGGCCTATACCCCGATCGAAAAGACCGCCTGCCGCGGCTGGGGGCCCTATTGCGGGCCGGGCTTCGTCCGCACCTGCGGGCCGTATCGCTGCTGGTGCCGTCCCTGCCGCTAAAGTCCGCAGCATCGGCGAAGATCATCCTAGCGGGGCCGTCGCGGAGGCGGCCCCGCTCTACATGCGCTTCCCGTGCTCGCTCCACTTGGTCACGAACGCGCGACCTTCAACCGGCCAAACGAATTGATCCCGGCGCGCGGTGTTTAGAAAACGCTTATGCGCGGCATTTAAGCTGCGCTTGGTAGGGAGCCCCCAATGAGATGCTTTCTGTCGACACTCGCGACCCTTGCCGGAATGACGCTTGCCGCATTGGCGATCGCAAGCCCCGCGCAGGCGCAGAATTATCCCTGGTGCGCGCAATACAGCGGCAAAAATGGCGGCGGCATGAATTGCGGCTTTGTCAGCTTCGACCAATGCATGGCGACGGTGCGTGGCATGGGCGGGTTCTGCATGCAAAACAACACCTACGTGCCGCCGGTCGGCCCGCGGCCAGCCCATCGGGCAGCGCATCACCATGTCCATCACTCGTCCTGAACCGCGGCTTCGCCACGCCCGGCGGCGCCTCTGGCTCGCGGTAGCGGTCTTGGCCGGCGCCGCGTCGGTCGCCGGCGGCGTGCGCGCGCAGAACTATCCTTGGTGCGCGAATTTCCACGACGGCGCCGGCACCAATTGCGGGTTTTCGACCGAAGCGCAGTGCCGCGCGACGGTTATGGGCAGCGGCGGCTTCTGCGACCGCAATACCCAATATAAGCCGGTCGCTGTGGCGGCTCCCGCGCGAACCCACAAGCACCATCCACATTCTTCGTCCCAGCGGTGAACCCCGCATGCGGGCAAGCGTTGTTGCTCCGACAGTCAGTTCAACTCCGGGACAACACATGAAATTACTCATCATCGCCTTGGGAATTGCCGGCGCGGCCGCGCTTGCCGCTCCAGCGCAAGCGCAGAATTATCCGTGGTGCGCGCAATACGGCGGCAGCGCGGGAAGCCCGACCAATTGCGGCTTCTCCAACTTTCGGCAGTGCCAGGCCGACATCAGCGGCATCGGCGGCTTTTGCGTGCGCAACAACACCTACCGGCCGCCGGGCGGCCCGCACCACCGCATCCGCGCCCAGTAAGCTTTTAGGTCAACTCGACGATCGCGCCGTCGCGCAGCGTCACGCGCCGATCCATCTGTGCGGCAATGTCCATGTTGTGGGTCGCGATGATGGCGGCGAGGCCCGAGGCGCGGACCAGATGATGCAGCGTGCCGAAGACGTGATCGCCGGTATGGACGTCGAGATTGCCGGTCGGCTCGTCGGCCAGCAAAATACGCGGCGCGTTGGCGACGGCGCGGGCAATGGCGACTCGCTGCTGCTCGCCGCCGGACAGCTCGGCCGGGCGATGGGTGAGCCGGTCGTGCAGGCCGAGATAGCTTAATAGCTCGGCGCCGCGCTTGCCCGCCTCGCGCCGCGACAGACCGCGGATCATCTGCGGCAGCACGACATTCTCGAGCGCGGAAAATTCCGGCAACAGATGATGGGCCTGATAGACGAAGCCGATCTCGGTGCGGCGGATGCGCGTGCGCTCGATGTCGGAAAGCGTCGAGGTCGGCACGCCGTCGACAAAAACCTCGCCGGCATCGGGGTGTTCAAGCAGCCCGGCGATGTGCAGCAATGTCGACTTGCCGGCGCCTGATGGCGCCACCAGCGCCACCGATTGTCCGGCCCACACTGCAAGCTCGGCGCCGCGCAGGATGTCGAGCGTTGCATCCCCTTGGCGGAACTGCCGCGAAACGCCGTGCAAAAACACCAGCGGCTGATCGTCCCGATCGGCGGCCGGCGCAGTGGCTTGGCTTATCGTCGTGGTGTCGTCCATCACGTCCGATCATTCATAGCGCAGCGCCTCGACCGGATCGAGCCGTGCCGCACGCCAGGAGGGATAAAGCGTCGCCAACAGCGACAGCGCCAGCGCCATGACGACGACGGCGGTGGTTTCCTTCACATTCATCTGCGCCGGCAGTTGCGACAGGAAATAAAGCTCAGGCGAAAACAGCTCGGTATTGGTCAGCCACGACATGAAGCGCCGGATGTCCTCGATATAGGCGCAAACGATGGCGCCGATGACAAAGCCCACCCCGGTGCCGACAAAACCGATCGACGCGCCGGTGATGAGAAACACCCGCATGATCGCGCCCTGCGTCGCGCCCATGGTGCGCAGGATGGCGATGTCGCTGCCTTTGTCCTTCACCAGCATGATCAGCCCCGACACAATATTGAGCGCGGCCACCAGCACGATCAAGGTGAGGATCAGAAACATCACGTTGCGTTCGACCTGAAGCGCGTTGAAGAAGGTGGCGTTGCGCTGCCGCCAGTCCACCATATAGATCGGCCGTCCCGCGGCGGCGGTCACAGCCTTGCGGTAACTGTCGATATTGTCCGGATTGTCGGTATAGACCTCGATCGCAGTGACGTCGCCGGGGCGGTTGAAATAGGCCTGCGCTTCGGTCAGCGGCATGAAGACGAAGGCGGAATCGTATTCCGACATACCGATCTCGAATACCGCGGCGATCTTATAGGCCTTGATGCGGGGTGTGGTGCCCATCGGCGTCACCGCGCCGCGCGGTGCCACCAAGGTCAGATTGTCGCCGGCGCGCACCGATAGCTGCTCGGCAAGCCGCGCACCGATGGCGATGCCCTGGCCGTCGTCAAAGTTGTCGAGCGAGCCTTGCTTGATGTTCTTGGACACCTGGGTGAGCTTCATCAGGTCGGCGCCGCGCATGCCGCGCACCACGACGCCCGACGCATTGAACGGCGAGGACGCCAGTGCCTGGCCCTCGACCAAGGGCGCGGCCAAATAGATGCCCGGCACCTTGGAGACGCGAGCGGCGACGGCGGCATAATCGGTCAGCGGCGATTCCAGCGGCTGGATGAGGAGATGGCCGTTAAGCCCCAGGATTTTCGACAACAGTTCCTGGCGGAAGCCGTTCATCACCGCCATGACGATGATCAGGGTGGCGACGCCGAGCATGATGCCGAGAAACGAGAAGCCGGCAATGACGGAAATGAACCCTTCTTTGCGCCGCGCCCGCAAGTAGCGCAGCGACAGCATCCATTCATAAGCGGAAAAGGGTCGGGTGCCGGTCGGATCGGCCATGTCTATTTCAGTCCCCGTGGATTCCCGGAGTTTCACACGATTCTGGCGCTTTCAAGCCCAGCGATTTTGCGTCAAACGGTCGCCGCGCACAGCTTATGCGGTCAATCGCGCGACGGCGTCGGCAAGCGGCATGAGTTGCCGGTCCCCGTCGGCACGGCGCTTCACCTCCACCTTGCCCTCGGCCAGGCTGCGCGGTCCCACTAGGATTTGCCAGGGAATGCCGATCAGGTCGGCGGTGGCGAACTTGGAACCCGGCCGCTCGTCGAGGTCGTGATAGAGCGTTTCGACGCCTTTGGCATTGAGCGCCGCGTAAAGCTGCTCGCAGGCCGGATCGGTATCGGTTCCGCCCTGCTTCAAGTTCAGGATCATGGCCTTAAAGGGGGCGACCGCCTCCGGCCATTTGATGCCGGCATCGTCGTGGGACGCCTCGATAATGGCGGCCACCAGCCGGCTCGGCCCGATGCCGTAGGAGCCCATATGGACGGGCTGATCGGTGCCGTCGTGGTTCGTCACAAAAGCCTTCATCGGCTCGGAATATTTTGTGCCGAAGTAGAAAATATGCCCGACTTCGATGCCACGCGCCGAGAGGCCCCGGCCCGGACCGAGCTTGGCGAACGCGGCCGGCTCGTGCTTCTCCGAGGTTGCGGCATAGAGCGAGGTCCATTTGTCCACGATCGCCTGCAGGCGGCCGACATGCTCGAAGTCGACGTCGGGGCCGGGAACCTCGAATTCGAGATATTCCCGATCGCAAAACACTTCGCTTTCCCCGGTTTCCGCCAAGATGATGAACTCATGGGACAGATTGCCGCCGATCGGGCCGCTTTCCGCCACCATCGGGATCGAACGCAGGCCCATCCTGGCGAAAGTGCGCAAATAAGCGACGAACATGCGGTTATAGGCGTGTTTGGCGCCGGCAAAGTCGAGGTCGAAGGAATAGGCGTCCTTCATCAGGAATTCGCGCCCGCGCATCAGGCCGAATCGCGGCCGCACCTCGTCGCGGAACTTCCATTGGATATGATAGAGATTGAGCGGCAGATCCTTGTACGAGCGCACATAGGCGCGAAAGATCTCCGTGATCATCTCCTCGTTGGTCGGGCCGTAGAGCATGTCGCGCTCGTGCCGGTCCTTGATTCGCAGCATTTCCTTGCCATAAGCCTCGTAGCGGCCGCTCTCGCGCCACAACTCGGCCGACTGCAGCGTCGGCATCAACAATTCGACGGCGCCGGAGCGATTCTGCTCCTCGCGGACGATGGCGCAGACTTTCTGCAGGACGCGAAAGCCGAGCGGCAGGAATGCATAAATCCCGGCCGCCTCCTGCCGGATCATCCCGGCACGCAGCATGAGCCGATGCGAGACGATCTCGGCCTCTTTCGGAACCTCGCGCAAAATCGGCAGGAAGTAGCGGGAAAGGCGCATGAATTCCTAATCGCAGGTCAAGGTCGGGAATTGGGCTCGCAGTGAAGCCGTAACGGCGGCGGAAATACAAGAGGCAGCGCGGCGACCGCTACCGGTTTCCGGCCGTCGCCAGCGGCGGCCATTCCAGCGCCAATATCAGTAGAAATTTTTTGCCCGCAGCAAGTGGTAACATGATGACAACCGCCTTGAGATGGACTACCAATGCTGCGCGAACCCGGCGAAGCGATCTACGCGGCGATCGGGAAAGCGGTCCAAGTCTCGGGAGGATAACCCGCGAGCGTAAAGCATCGCCAGCCACGCCGGTAATGCGTACTCAAAAGTAAGCGTGGGTTATGGGTTAGATGAGGATTTTATGGCAGGGCTTTGGCCCTGCTTTTTCTTTTGTGCGGTCGCCTTCGCTAGCCGATCACCTTAGCTAATGTCCAGAGTCACGTACTTCGGATAATATGCTGATTATCATCAATATTTTGTGTAATCGTACCGCCCCATCAGGCCGGATAAACTGACGAAATGCTGGCGATAGACGGCAAAACACCCGGCATAGATCACGCAGGCCACGGCGGTCGTCCACAATAGCTTGCGCCCAAGCCGGAAGCTGACCGGCGCGCCGGGATCGGTGCCGGGCGTAATCTCGCCACCGCTTTCCTGCTGGCTGTGCACACCCCACGGCAGCACGGCAAACAGGCTGATCCACCAGATCAGAAAAAACGCGGCGAGCGCGGTGGCGAAGCTCATCGCTCAAGCCTGCTCCAGCTCGACCAGGGTGCCGGAAAAGTCCTTCGGATGCAGGAACAGCACCGGCTTGCCATGCGCGCCGGTCTTCGGCGCGCCGTCGCCCAGCACGCGCGCGCCCCGCGCCTTGAGCGCATCGCGCGCGGCGCGGATATCCTCGACCTCGTAGCAGATATGGTGCATGCCGCCGTCCGGATTGCGCTCGAGGAATTTGGCGATGGGAGAATTGTCGCCCAGCGGCTCGAGCAGCTCGATCTTGGTATTGGGCAATGTGATGAAAACTGTGGTCACACCGTGATCGGGCTGGGCCACGGCGGCTGAGACATTTGCGCCCAGGGTGTCGCGATAAAGTGCTGCTGCCTTGCCGATATCGCGGACCGCGATCGCCACGTGATTAAGCCTGCCGATCATGGTGTTGGTCTCCAATAAGCCCGGCGAGGCATCTTTAGCGGTTTGGGCGCATTAGCCAAACGTCATCCCAAAGGTGCCCCTCTGTCCGAAATTGAGGCTCGGAGGTATCGACAAACAAGTCGCTTGACGGCCCGGCGAGCATGCGGCCAAAATACAACCTCACGTCTAGGCTGGGGCGAACCAATGGCAATCCGACCACTTTCCTCGCCGAGCGTGAAGGCTTTATTGGGAGGCTTGTTCGCCTTTTGCATTCAGCAGGCAGCTTTTGCTGATGCCTTCAAACATACTCCCACTCAAACAGCTGATATCGCATGCCCCAATCCTTTAAAGCCCTGTATCGGATCGTGTGGTTCCAGTTGCTATAATCCGACGAACGGATCGACCTGTACAAACGGCCAAGCCTGCCCCCCCGGGATGAAGGCATGTGGTTGCGGCACCTGCTACAATCCAAACAATTCGACCTGCGGAAAATAAGCTCAGATAAGGTCTAATAATCTAGTTTTGCCGAGCGCGCGGTTCAGTTTCCACGTCGGCCAAACTACGAAGGGAAATTTCGATGCGGTGCAGTGGATGCCCACGTAGTTTTACAGCACGCCGCTATTCCAAATAATGCGCGTGCAGCGATATACTGCATTCCTGCGCCTTGGTGCCCCCACCTACACCACCAGCACATGCACGTGGCAGATTGGCTTCTTGCCCCAGCGCTCGGCGAGGCGGCCGCGCACACCGCGGCGCACCGTTTCGGCCACTGCGTCGGGATCGCGGCGGCGCGCCTTGGGTAGACTCTCGAAGGATTCCTCGACCGCTTTGCGCGCGATCGCATGCATGGCGACCCCGCCGGCGTCTACCTCGGGCAAGCCGATGAGCTCGACTTCGGGATCGGCCATGAGCTGGCCCTTGTCGTTGAGCGCCAGCGCCACCGAAACCATGCCGGCGAAGCTCAAGCGGCGGCGCGCCGCGACGGTTTTCGAATCCGCATTGATGAGGAGCGAGCCGTCCTTGTAGAGCCGGCCCGACGGCACCTCGTCGGCGATTTCCGGGCCGTCCGGAGCGAGCCGGACGAGGTCGCCGTTCCGGCATATCAGAACCTTGGGCACGCCGGCACTGCGGGCGAGAGCGGCATGCTCGGCCAGATGCAGCGCCTCGCCATGCGCGGGGATAAGGATTTGCGGCCGCACCCAGGCGATCATGTCGCGCAGCTCGTCGCGCCGCGGATGACCGGAGACATGCACGAGATGGGAGCGGTCGGTGATGACCTCGATGCCCTGCTCCACCAGGCCGTTGATGACGCGCGCGACGGCTTTTTCGTTGCCCGGGATCGGCCGCGCCGAGAAGATCACACGGTCGCCCTTCGACAAGGTGACGTCCGGGTGTTCGTCCTGCGCAATGCGCGCCAGCGCGGCGCGCGGCTCGCCCTGACTGCCGGTGCACAGCGCCAGCACCTTGTCGGGCGGCAGATAGCCATAGGCGTCGGCACTGCGGAAATCCTGCACGCCGTCGAGATAGCCCGTTTCGCGCGCCACCTGCACGACGCGCTCCATGGCGCGGCCGACGATAACAACTTCGCGTTCCGCGGCTCGCGCGGCGTCGGCCACGGCACGCAAGCGGCCGACATGCGAGGCAAACGTGGTCACCGCCACGCGGCGCGGCGCCGTGCGGATCAATTCGGCCAGCGTCTTGGCAACATCGGCCTCCGACGGCGAGCGCCCTTCCCGCACGGCATTGGTGGAATCGCCGATGAGCGCCAGCACGCCGGCATCGCCCAATGCTTTGAGTCTGACCGCGTCGGTCGGCGCACCGATGGTCGGCGTCGGATCGATCTTCCAGTCGCCGGTATGGAGCACGGTGCCGGCCGGCGTGTGGATGGCGAGCGCATTCGATTCCGGGATCGAATGGGCGACGTTGATGAAATCGATGGCGAACGGGCTGAGTTCGAGATGTCCGCCCACCGGCACGATGGTGACGGGAATCTGCGGCGCGCCGGGTTCGGAGGCACGCCGGGCCTCGAACAAGGCCGCCGTAAACGGCGTGGCATAGAGCGGCACCTTGAGCCGCGGCCACAGATCGATCAGCGCGCCCATATGATCTTCGTGGCCGTGGGTGAGCAGGAGGCCGAGGATATTTTTGCGCTCCTCGATCAGGTAGGCGATGTCCGGCAGGATGAGATCGACGCCGGGCAATTGCTCCTCGGAGGCAAACGACACGCCGCAATCGACAATGATCCATTGCCGGCGCCGTGCATCGCCGAAGCCGTAGATCGAGAGGTTCATCCCGATCTCGCCGATGCCGCCAAGGGGCGCAAATACAAGCTCGTTGTGGGCCATCATTGCGTCCGGCTGGGAGCGCGCTGCTGCTCGCGAACATCGAGGGAAAACACATCTCCCGCCGATATTTTTTCGGCTGCCCCGGCTTGTGTTTGCAGAACGAGCCGTCCCGATGGATCGAGCCCGACAAAGCGGCCGCGCTTTTCGCCAGAGCCGTTACGCACGATGATCTCCTCGCCAAGCCCACTCACGGCGGACAGCCAGTCGCGGAGAATAGCGGAGAAAGCA
>JBARER010000128.1:0-2983 GCA_049796395.1 Xanthobacteraceae bacterium | reverse complement strand
GAGACCCGCGCCGAGCAGCGCCAGGAGCTGGTGCAGAATCTCGAAGAGGGTCAGGTCATCGACGGCGTCGTCAAGAACATCACCGATTACGGCGCCTTCGTCGATCTCGGCGGCATCGATGGGCTATTGCACGTCACCGATATTGCCTGGCGGCGGGTCAATCATCCGTCCGAGGTGCTCAATATCGGTCAGCAGGTGAAGGTCAAGATCATCAAGATCAATCACGAGACCCACCGCATCTCGCTCGGCATGAAGCAATTGCTCGACGACCCGTGGCAGGGCATCGAGGCGAAGTATCCGGTCGGCGACAAGTTCAAAGGCCGCGTCACCAACATCACCGACTATGGCGCCTTCGTCGAACTGGAGCCCGGCATCGAGGGCTTGATCCACGTTTCCGAAATGTCGTGGACCAAGAAGAACGTGCATCCGGGCAAGATCGTCTCCACCTCGCAGGAGGTGGAAGTACAGGTACTCGAGGTCGATCCGGTCAAGCGCCGTATTTCGCTTGGCCTCAAGCAGACCATGCGCAATCCGTGGGAAGTGTTCGTCGAGAAATATCCGCCCGGCTCGGAGGTCGAGGGCGAAGTGAAGAACAAGACCGAATTCGGCCTGTTTCTCGGACTGGACGGCGACGTCGACGGCATGGTGCATCTGTCTGACCTCGACTGGAAACGGCCGGGCGAGCAGGTCATCGAAGAATACAAGAAGGGCGACAAGGTCCAAGCGCAGGTCCTCGACGTCGATGTCGAAAAGGAACGCATTTCGCTCGGTATCAAGCAGCTCTCGGAAGGCGCCGCCGCAGCCCCGGGGGATGCCCCCGCCGCCGGCGATCTCAAGAAGGGCGTGGTCGTCACCGGCGAGGTCATCGACGTGAAGGAGGGCGGCATCGACGTCAAAATCGTCGGCACCGACTATACGTCCTTCATCAAGCGGGCCGAATTGGCGCGCGATCGTTCCGAGCAGCGGCCCGACCGCTTTGCCGTCGGCCAGAAGGTCGATGCCCGGGTCACGCAGTTCGATCGGCGGACGCGGCGGGTCACGGTCTCCATCAAGGCGCTGGAAGTGGCCGAGGAGAAGGAAGCGATCGCCCAATATGGCTCGTCCGATTCGGGAGCGACCTTGGGCGACATTCTCGGCACCGCGCTCAAGCGCAAGGGCGAGGAGGCCGAGGAGAGCGAAAAGGAAGACGCTGACGAATGACGATAGCGGGGCGGGCAGCGAAAGGAACACATTATGTCGCTTGATGCCGACCTCATCGTCGATCGCCGCAGGCTGCGGCGCAAGCTCACGTTCTGGCGCGTGCTTGCGATCCTGGTGATCGTCATCGGCATCGCTGGAACGGCCGCGCTGGCGAGCAGGCGCGTCGGCATATTCGGTGTCCGTCCCTACATCGCCCGGATCACGATTTCGGGTCTGATCCGCGGCGATCAGGATCGCGTGCGGGCGCTCGATCAGCTCGGCAATGCCAGATTGGCGCGCGCGGTCATCGTCCACGTCGACAGCCCCGGCGGCACCACCGCCGGCTCCGAGCAGTTGTTCGATGCGTTATCGCGGCTGCGCGAAAAGAAGCCGCTGGTTGTCGTAGTCGACAGCCTAGCCGCTTCGGGGGGCTACATCACCGCGCTGGCGGCGGACCATATCGTGGCGCAGCAGACCTCTTTGGTCGGTTCGATCGGCGTGCTGTTCGAATATCCCAACGTCTCCGACCTGTTGGGCAAGATCGGCGTCAAGATGGAATCGGTGAAATCGACGCCGCTCAAGGCAGCCCCGGACGGTTACGAGCCGACCAGCCCCGAGGCCACTGCGGCGTTGAATGCGATCATTCAGGATTCCTATGCCTGGTTTAAGACCCTGGTCCAAAACCGCCGCCATCTCACCGATGCCGAGCTCGCTGCGGTCGACGACGGCCGCGTCTTCACCGGCCATCAGGGTCTTGGACTGAAGCTGATCGACGAGCTTGGCGACGAACGCACCGCGCTGGCCTGGCTTGGCAAGGAAAAGCATGTCGACACCAAGCTGCCGGTGCGCAATTACGCGCTGGCGAGCCAGTTTAGCGATCTGGCGTTTCTGCACGCCGCCGCCACGGCGATGCTCGACGCGGCCGGCCTTAACGCCCTGGCGCAGCGTCTTGGCGCCTTGAATGCGGCCGATGCGGTGGAGCCTTTCAACCTTGACGGTCTGTTGGTGCTTTGGCACCCTGCCAACGTGAATTAGCATGGTTGACCGGCGGGGCAATCCAGCCTGAGATTGCCTACCTGAGATCGGGCGGCGGACCAAAATGATCAAATCAGAACTCGTTCAACACATCTCCACACAGAATCCCCATCTCTATCAGCGCGACGTCGAGAATATCGTCAATGCCATCCTCGGCGAGATCGTCGCCGCCATGGCGCGCGGCGACCGCGTCGAACTGCGCGGGTTCGGTGCATTTTCGGTGAAGCAGCGGCCGGCGCGCACCGGGCGCAATCCGCGCACCGGCGCTCATGTCTCGGTCGACCAGAAGTGCGTGCCGTTTTTCAAGACCGGCAAGGAGATGCGCGAGCGGCTCAATCAACCGAGCGCGGGTTGACCGGCTCGTCGCGATTGGGCGCCAACCTGCCGCGCAAGATTGCCGCGGTTCTTATCCTCGTGCCGCTCGGCATTGTGCTGGTCGCGCTTGCGGTAGCCAATCGCGCGGCCGTCACGGTCTCATTCGATCCATTCAACCCGCAGCACCCCGCGGCCTCGGTAACGCTGCCTTTGTTCGCGCTGATCATCGTGCTCGTGATCGTCGGCGTCGTGCTCGGCGGTTGCGCGTCCTGGCTGCGCCACGGCCGCTGGCGCCGCGCCGCACGGCGCCTGGAGCGCGATCTTGCCGGGCTGCGCCACGAGCTCGATCTGCATAAGCGGGTCGCCGGAGGCGCAACGAATATGCCCCATGCCGGCGCGCCGCCGGAGCGGCTGAAGCTCAAGCCGCCGGTGGTGTGAGACGACGCTTCGCGGT
>JBARER010000127.1:0-45823 GCA_049796395.1 Xanthobacteraceae bacterium | reverse complement strand
AGCGCGGCAAAGACTCGATACAAGCACCGGCTCAAACCTTGAGGCACCGATGTCGGCTGACGCTCCGGGCGCAAAACCGTCTCAGACGACGCGCGAGCGGCCGTTTTATTTCATTGTCGTGTTGTGGGGTGAGCGTTTCCGCAAGTACTTCCTTGATTTCGCCTTGGCAAGTGCTTTGTCGCCCGGCAACATCCCTGCGCTGCAGGCCTCCCGTGGCAGCAAATTTCTGATCGTGACCCGGCCCGACGATTGGGACGCGATACGCGGAACGGCGACCTTCCGGCTGCTCGAACGCTATGTCGAGCCGGTCTTTATCGAAATACCGCCCTGCCCGCCGGATCGCTCCCCCTATGTGCATATGAGCGTTGGCCACCGGCTCGCCTGCGAGAAGGCGTATCGCGACCAAGCCTATACGGTGATCCTGACTCCCGACTGCATGCTCTCCGACGGCAGCGTCGCCCGCTTGCAGGCGCTTGCTGGCGACGGCACGCAGCTGGTCCTGACCGCCGCCTTGCGCTTTGGCGAAGAACCATTCCTGGCGAATCTGCAAAAACTCGGCGTGCTGCCTGCTGTGACGCGCCGCGACAGCGCCACACCGCTCGTCATCACCGGTGCCCAGATGGTCTATGCCGCGGTCAACGGCTTTCACACCGAGACTCTGGCCTATGAATGGGACGCGCCCGGCATCACGGCGATCAGCCCGGCGGCATGGTGGCGCGTGCCGGGCGAGGACGGCGTCGTGCTGCATAGCCTGAGCTGGGCGGCGCTGCTGCTCGACTACGGCGCCGTCGGCGATCACGATACATCCACTTTCGATCAATGGACGCTCGACGGCGACTACCTTTACAACAACACCAAAAGTATGAACCGCGTTCATGTCGTCCAGGATTCCGACGAACTTTTTCTTTCGAGCTGGGGACCTCTTGCCGAACACGCCATAAGCAAAACCCGTTTCCCATTCGAACGCTATCTTGCCGGCCATTTCTTCAGGAAGAGTTTTTACAGCGGGTTCTTCGATCCGCTGAAACGACGGCTTTTCTTCCTGCCGGTGCGCTGGCATTCAAGACCGCTAAACGACAAATGGAACGCCGTCGAACGGCAAGCGATGCATAAACTTTCGCGCTGGGTTACGCCGCCGGATGTGGCACACCGTTACACCACTGTCGCACCGATGTCGTTTCCGCAACGAATGGCCAGCGCGCTTAAGACACTGCCGCTCTCGATATTGCAAATCTCCGCTTACGCCTGGATTTTCCGTGTTCAGATCGGACAACAGGCAACGCGGATCATTCGCGGCGACCGCGAAGCGACCAAGCGAATTGCCTGGTTTGTACGCACGCTGGTGTTTGGAAAGCGCGAACGCCCTCAATCACCAGACAAATGAGCCGACGAGCGCGCTCCCCATCCGAGAGACTCAAGATGACTCGGGTTTTATCGAACGCATAAGGACGAAGAGCGCGCCGAAGGCGCCTGCGTCCCTGATGTACCTAGCCGCCATACCGTGACGCGACCTCATAACGCCGCAGAATTCGTCAAAAAGAGCCGCGACCCCCTCGATCTGGAAATATTCGTCCATGTAGATGAAGGCGCGATCCTCCCGCATGAATTCATGCAGGAAGTCAAAACAAGTTTTGTAGGATGACGCGATGTTGCAATCAAGAAAAGCAAAGCCGATGCGACGATTTTCGGCACGTAGCTTCGCCTTGAATTGCTCGTTGAGTGTGTCTTCGAAATGCCCTTTTACAATCACGCAACGATCGAGCAAAAGACCGTGACGCCGCAGCCGCGATTCCGCCGCGCGGTAATAGTCCGGCCCCAAACCCCGATAAACCTCGAAGTAGGGCTTCTCTATTTCGGTCAGGGAGGAGGTGGATTTAGGTTCGCCGAAAATATCGAAAGCATAAAATCTCACATCGGGCATCTTTTCCGTATGCCCGTTCAAGTGAAAAGCGCTTAAAAAATTCCTGAAAGTTCGAAACCCTTCGCTCCCGAACTCGAAATAGTCGCCACCAGGATATTGATTGGCGACGATAAGTGCTATTTCCGCCCACTCTTTGCTTGCGAAATGGTTTGAGAATGAGCGCCGGAGATGCCACGGGAGAAATCTCGTCGTACGCAATCTTCCGTCGTGGCTGAACAAGGTCCGCCTGATTGCGCCCTCGACGACACCGGCTGTAGTCGAATAGGCAAGGCTTCTATAGGCCTCGGCGATTTTCGTCTTAAAGTTTTCAGAGACCCGACGTTTCATCGACCCGTTCCGACATGTGACAGCATTCTGCGCGCACCGGCCCGCGCGACAGCGCCTGGTACCATAGCTCCGCCGCATGTTGCAGTCCGGTCCCTGATAGGTGGCAACCGTCGTATCTCTCGTCGCGTCCGATGAGATCGATGTCTGGCCCTGGGAAAATTCCCATATCGGGATTGACGACCTGCCTTTGAGCCGCGCGAATCTTTTCGTTTGGGTCATTGCAGCATACTGTGCACTGGGCGACATAGATGGGTGCATCGACCCCCGCCGACCTGATAGCGTCGACCATCGCCAAGAAGTGCCGTACCCACTCGTCGGGGTTGGGATTGCTTGTGCCAGACTCAGCTTCTCCCTGCTGCCAGAGAACGTGAGTAATTTTGGTTTGCTTCTCCAGCAATTGATCGATCGTCCACTTCAACCTTGGAAACATTCTGCCCGCGGGAGACCACTCGCCGACAAATGTTCCGCCATGCGCGATCGGAACGAGAACCACACTTTGATAATTGCGTCGTCCGACGAGCAAATCGCCCAGCCGGGTCATCACATTGCTGCGATCGTGACTGGCACCCAGCAACGGATCCTTCGCGACATAATATTTTCCGTCGAATAGATTGAAATTAAATACACTTCCCTGCGCTTCATAAAGTGCAGCTGGGTCGCATTCGTTCGCAATATTGGATTGGCCCAAACCGAGCATCACGGCGCTGCCGGCTGACCCCGTCTTGACGTTGACCGCGGATCGTCCGGCCGTACGCCGAAAGCTGAAATGATAGGGATCTATGACGTCGAGATCCTTGCCGCCGGAAGCGAACCAAAACGACGCTCGTTTGAACGGCCGGTAACTGTTGAAAGAGATGCGCTGGACGATATGCAACCAGATAAGCCGATCGCCCTGCAGCGCCCTGAGCAGTCCTCGCCCATATGGAATAAGTGCGGCCAGGAACGGCGTCTGCCGGTAATCTCGCAACAATTTCCCCAAAACCGCCGTGAAGAGTGAAAGCCGGATGGCGTGGTCAATGAAGACTAATATCCGATTCTCTTCGACCAACGCGGCGTGATCAAGATCGTCGGTATGCCATCGGACCGATTGGCCAAATAATTCCCGTTTCAGCGTCATTCCGGCGGTGTGATACGAGATTGAGAGAGCAACCGGCAACGTTGCAAAAAAACCATCACTTTTACCTACCGCTCCGTTGACGGGGCTCGTTGCGGACATTTGCCCTACAACGGCAGGCGTAAGACTGAGAATACAGAACTCATCGGAATCGAGAACGACGTGCATTCTGCATTTCGAATGAAAATTGCGCGCTACGTAAACATTTTCGAACACGCTATGGTTGAGACAGTCGACGTCGTGCTCACAGAGCGCTCCGTAGTCCATCAATACCGGCACGCCGTGAAATGTATGGATGAAGATGCCGTTCTGGTTGTGTATGCGCCAGTAACGGAACGGCGCGAGCGGCGGCTGTCCGGGGGCGCCCTGCTCGAAAATCGCCATTTCCGGATGCAGATAGCGCACTAGGATATCGGCAAGAACACGTTGTGGCACATTGATTACCGCACCGGTCTGCGACGGCCTTAATGCGGTGGAGAGGTAGCCCAGACGTTCAAGCTCTGCCAGCGCCGACTCTTCAGCTTGCCGCAACGACGGGCAAAGCACCAGGTGAAGCCCGGCGCGGACGTGACGTAGTAGCGCCGCGACCATGCAGTCGGAGATGATAAAATCGGGCGAAAACAGGCAGCCATAAGCTTTCGCCGCGTACGCCGCCTCGACTAGGAACCGCTGGGCGACATTCTGATGCATGATCGCATCGGTGCTGCCGGGCGCTGTCGCACTCTGCGGATTTGGAATTTCGATCAATGTTGGCGTGGCGTGCAGGCATAGCTTCGCCATGATCGGCAGATCGACGATGGCATTCCAATCCTCCCGCGTCGTCGCCAGTAGGAAGCGATGACCGTCTTCAGCGCGCAGCAGTGGGAGATTACTGGGTGCCAGCAGCGAGGGCAGCAAGTTGTCGGTAAAATAGCGCCGGTAGCGTTCGCCCCAGAATGGCACCATGAAATAGAACGGCCGAATCGCTACTTCCGGCGCACCGTGAGCGACTTCGTTAGAAGACGTTAAGGTCGATACTCCGTTCATTTGAAATTCACGGAGCGGCGGCCTTCTGGGCGGCAGCCCTCGGCGGGTCGCGCAAAGTGCCTCCGGGGTCGGCAATGAGCGCCGCCGATACCGCATTAAGCAAATCGCGCTGCGCGACGATTCCGAACGGGCAGCCCTCGATCGTCCCGGCGTGCATAAGCCCTGCCGCCCGCAGCGGCGGCCCGAATTTCGGAAAATCACGATCGAGCCGCCAATGGCGACGCGTTCGAACGTCGTGGACGACACCATGACGATCGCGGCAGCGGTAGAGTTCGGTTTGCCCGGCCGGCCGGAGGTAGATATCCGGCGCCCTCTCCTCCTCCGGAAGATGGATGGCGGTGCACGATTCCAGCCCAACGCCGAGCAACAGCACGTAGGCGGCGTGGTTGCGCATAAGACCGTAAGGGCTATTGGCCGATACCGGCGTATCGTCGAGATGATGCCGTGCCAGCAATCGCTGCGCTTGCGAGCCATAGGCCGCGACCGAATGAGTGGGATGAATGCTGCGGGCGACGGCGTAGCGGGTCCGGAATATCTCGGTGAGCACGCCGGTATGTGACCGTGTCGCAACTTCGTCCCACAACGGATTCCCCGGCCTCACCGTCCGCCACGTCATTGTCGGCATGACAAGCGTGCCGCCGCGAAGATGATCGAGCAATACCTCTATCATGGCCTCGGCGCGAAAGCCGCGCCGGCTCAACAGCCCGATCGCGCTGTGAACGACCAGCACGCCGTCGCTCGGCACCCGCATGTTGTTGAGGATGGGAACCAGCGCGTCACGTTCTCGCATAGCGGAGATCAACAAGCCGCCGGCGCCTTTTCCTTGATCATCTCGATGGCATCGAGGCAGCGCTCGACGTCTTGAAACGGAAGCCCGGTAAGCTGGGACAATTCAAGATCCCACCACTTGGCTCGGAGCAGCCGTTCGACAACGGCCTCGCTGAAACGATAGCGTTTGATTGTGGCCGGAACCCCCGCCACGATCGCATAGGGCGGCACGTCTTTGGTCACGACTGCACCGGCGGCAATGATTGCGCCGTCGCCGATGCTGATGCCGCTCAGGACGTTGACGTTGTGTCCCATCCATACGTCATTGCCGATCGTCACGTGCCTGAACATGTCGGCCGTCCGCGATAGTCGTTCTATGTCCTTATACTCGTCGACCCAGTCGTAGGAGTTCGGGTGATACTGGAATTCGTGAATGCTGAGCCAGTGGGTCGGATGATTGAACGGATTGATCGCGGTGCGCGCACCGATGGCGCAGAACGACCCCATGGTAGCCCGGGCAATGTAAGTATGCTCGTTCATGCCGGAGTATTTTCCGACAGTGACGTCAGGACCGAGTTGCGCGTAGCGGTTCATGTATAGTGGCCCGCGAATTCTCGAACGGATGATCTTCGCGCCCGGCAGCATGCGGATGAGCGGATAAGGATGCGAAACTTCTCCGGTCGAATTGTCGGCAGAGTCGATATCAAGCTCGTCGAATTTCAAGATTGACTCCGGTCAATTCTCTCGTACCCGACGAAACGATGTTTGGCAAAATGTAGCCATAAGGCAAAGGAATCATAGGGCGTCAGCCGCGTCTCGAACAAATCCGACGCCGGGAACAGTCGCATCGCGGCGCCCTCATGCAGCACGTAGCGCGACACCTCGGCTTCGGTCACTTTGATTTCATAATAAGTTCGATAACACTGTTTCTGGCCCATCTTGGTCAGATCAAAATCGAATTTGACGAATTCGCTTGCTGGATGCGCGGGCATTTCCAATTCCTCGGCAAGCTCGCGCTGTAGTGCCTCAAACCCACTCTCCTCCGGGCCGACCGCTCCGCCGAAACAGCCCCAATGGCCGGGATAAAAAATGCGCGGGATGTCATCGCGAAGCTGCAAGAGATACCGGCCGTCCTCGACTGTTATGATTGCGGCGACCGCGTCTTCCCCGCGTAGCGGATGCAGGTCTGCTAGGAAATGCGCGGGGAGCACGGGTGTCGGCTTTGCAACGATCGGCAATCAGCGGGCGAAGTGCTTCTCGACCTTGACGATCGCCTTGGCCGTATCAGCAGCTTCCGAATTGCCGTAGTTCTCGTTGAGATACAGCATGAACGAGCGGTCGCGCATCTCCCGTGCGTTCGGCGTAGCGAAGTCATCCGGCAAATAAGACTTCAACCACGGCCAGTCCGAGACAAGATAGCGGTAATGCGGATTGAGCCCTATGCCCTCGGCGAGTACTGCATTAGCAAAGTGCTCCTTACTGCAAGTGAGGAGATCGGTGTCGACGGCGATCGGATAAACGAAGGGCGCATCGCTCGGCGAATAACCGTAAGGCTTGCAGAGTTCGGCGCGGTCGTTGAGCCGCCCGGTCAGTTCCGCTAGAAAGGTGAGCCGCCGCAACAATGTATCCGACAGCCGCCGCAGCGAGGCGACGCCGATGGCACAGGAAATTTCGTCGGTGTGGAAATTGAGAGCGGGAAACAGGAACTGGTTCGGGTTGCGGTCATCAAAGTCGGCGCGCCATGACGGCTTGCCGCGATCGGCCGCGGCCAACGCACGATGATGCAGGTCGATATCGTTCGTAAACACCACGCCGCCGGCGCCGCCGGTCATGTGCGCCTTGCGATACATGGTCGAGAAAGCGGCAATATCGCCGAAATTGCCAATCGGACGGCCCTTGACCTTGGCGCCATGCGACTGGCTGCAGTCTTCGATGACGCGGATGCCGCGCGCATGGGCCTCCTTGACGACGCCGACCACGTCGGCGGCGCGGCCAAGCGAGTGCACGAGCATGACCGCACGCGTCTTCGACGTAATGCGGGCGACGAACTGCTCCGGCCCCATATTGAACGTATCCGGCTCGCTGTCGGCCACTCGCGGCACCAGCTGATTGAGAATGATGGACGAAAGCGTCCCAGGATCGGTAATCGGCGAGACGATGACTTCGCTGCCGGCCGGCAGATCGAGCGCGGCAACCGCGATGTAGAGCGAGGCCGTCCCTGTCGCGACCGCGTCGGCATAACCGCCACCCATGAATTTGACGAAGGCATCGGTGTAGGCCTTCTCGTAGATGCCGGCATATCCGGGATCGGTCTTCTTTTCCCGATAATGGGACAGGACTTCCTGCACCATTGCCATTTCGGCCTCCCCGAGCGCGAAGCGTGCCGGCATCGGGCGGCTGCGCACCGGCTCGCCGCCGTCGATGGCTAAGCGGATCGTATTGTGACCGACGGTAGCCGGCTTCATGCTATTTCCGGGCGGATCACTGCAGACCGAGCCGCGCTGTCATCTCGGGCATGCCAAGCCCGTGCGCATCGAGAATGTCGTCGTGGCTGCCATAGCAATGAATGAATGCATCCTTGAGCGTGAACGTGTCGAGGCGACAACTCGCCTCAACGTTCCAGGCCAGCTCCTTCACCTGCATGGCCAAACTGCCGTTTGGCGCGCATTCCTCAACGACGACGACGCGCGGATAGGTTCGCAAAACGGTAGCAATCTCTTCGCGATCGAGCGGCTTGAGCGTATGAACCGAAACGACGGCGGTGCTCTTGCCGACAGTCTCGAAGCGATCGGCAAGCGCAAAAGCGCGCTTCATGATCGGGCCATAGGACAGGATGCAGACGTCGCGCCCCTCGCGCAGCCGACGCACCTTGCCAAACATCCATGGATCGGGTGCTGTCTTGGTCAGATCGGGCTCGCCGGCCTTACCCAAGCGCAGATAGACCGGGCCGCGCTCCTGGGCCGCGCACCAACGGGTGGCGGCCTCGACCTCGTTGGGATCGCAAGGCGCGATGATGGAGAGATTAGGAACAGCGCTAGCCAGCGCAACGTCTTCCTGGGCGTGATGCGTTGCGCCGAGTGTCGAATAGGTCACGCCGCCGCCGATACCGACGATCGTGACGGGAAGATTCTGATAGCACAAATCGTCGCGCACCATCTCGAACGGACGATACAGCGTAAAGGTCGCGATGGTGTAGGCAAAGGGCTTCAGCCCGCGTTGCGCCATGCCGGCGGTCATGCCGATCATGATCTGCTCTGACACCCCCGTATTGATGAAGCGGCGGGGGAATTCGCTGCGGAACTTGGCGATCGAGCCGGCCGGCGAAATATCGGCAACCACCACGCAGAGCCGCGGATCAGCTTTGCCCAGTTCGTAGAACGTATCGGCAAACCGGTTTCTCATAGTGGCGCTTCCGCCAGTTCCTTCAACCCCTGCTGATATTCGTCCTTGTTGGGCGAGCGGTAATGCCAGATAGGAACGTTCTCCATATAGGAGACGCCCTTCCCCTTGACGGTCCGGCAGACAACCAGCATCGGGCGTCCGCCGCGCCGGCTAAGCACCGCCTCTTGCATCGCCGTCTCATCGTGGCCCTCGACCTCGGCTGCTTCCCAGCCGAACGCTACGGCCTTAGGCACAAGCGGATAAAACGCCTTGTGCCCGTCGCTCATGCGTTCCAAGCCGCCGAAATCGTTGAAGTCCATGAACGCGATGAGATTATCAAGCTTGAGATTGGCGGCCATCATCATCGCCTCCCAGGTCGAGCCCTCCTGGAATTCGCCATCCGACAGCAAGCAATAAATCGACACGTCGGTGCCTTTGAGTTTCTCCGCATAAGCCTGGCCGGTCGCCATGCCGAGCCCGTGCCCGAGCGAGCCGGTCGATGCAGCAATGCCCGGCGTCTCGTAGTCGGGATGCGCGCCGAGGCGGCCATTGGGCTTGCAATAGGCATCGAGATCGGTACGCGACAGCACGCCCTGCTGTTCCAGGATCACGTATTGGATCATGCAGCCGTGCCCCTTCGACATCAGGAAAACGTCGCGATAGACGCCGTCGGTCTCACGCCGCATCAGGTCGTTGTAGAGCAGATCGGTGATCTCAGTGCAGGAGAAAGCCGGCGCTATGTGCAATGCGCCGACCTGTTGCGAAATATCGAGAATGCGCCGACGGTAATCACGGCAGCGCCGCCGCGCCGCAGCGACATCGAGGCTATTGCGTCTAAGCACTCTCGCGTCCACGCCTAAATCCTCATGCCCGTAAAGTGTAGTCAGTCGGCCAGGTCTTGAGCTCATTAAAGTATTTGCGCCCCCAGGCCACCATCTCGGCGAGACCTTCATCCCAGCCGATCTGCGGCTCCCAGCCGACCTCGCGCTTGATCGCCGAGGAATCGAGCCAATAGCGCGAGTCCTGACCGAGCCGGTCGCCGGTGACTTCGCAAAGTTGATCGAACGGCATGCCGAGGGCCTTCGCGGTTCGCTCGACCACTTCACGGATCGAGGTCGGCAGCGCTGGGCCAGCATTATACACGGTGCCGAGCGGCGCCTTCTCCGCCACCAGATGGATGGCGCGACCGAGATCGCGGGCGTGAATGTAGGACTTCTCGGCGCGGCCACCGCCATGCAGCGGCAGCTTTTCGCCCTTGAGGCCGCAGATCACCGCCTTGGGTATGACCCGATGCAGCAATTGGCCCGGGCAATAGGCATTCGACGGCCGGATAATATTCATTGGGAATTTCAGGAACTTGTGTACCGACAGGAGGTACATATCGAACGCTACTTTGGAGGCGGCATAGGGACTCGAAGGCTTGATCGGCTCGTCTTCCTTGGTCGCGTGTTCAACCGAACCGTACATTTCCGATGTGCCGATCTGGATGAAGCGCTCCAGCCAATCGCGCTTCATCAGTTCCTCGGTGAGCCGCGCCAGCGCCATGGAATTGGTTTCAAAAAAGCGCCAGGAATGTTTCCATGATACCGCTCCTTCGCCTTGCGCAGCAAAGTTCACGATGACTTGCGGCTTCTTGCGATCGAGCAGTTCAAGCAACAGGTCGATCTCATAGGTGATGTGATAGGCGTGGTATTCGTAGCGCGGCCGTTTATCGATATTGAGCGAGAACGGCTCCGGGCGCAGCAAATTGCGTCCGATTCCCATCACCAGTTCTGGATCGGCGTGATCCAAAAGATAGAGCGCGCTGTGGATACCGAAGGATCCGCCGCCGCCTAGAATCGCATACCGCTTGCCCATCAAACTCTCTTCCCGACCGCGCTATTCGATGATCGTCCAATCGTAGTCGCCGGTATAGCCGGCGTCTTCGAAGACTTTGAGCCAACCCGCTGGAAAATCGTGGAATTCAGCCGTTAGCACCCAGCTCTCGAAAAGCTCTTTCTGCTGAGGCGTCAGGTAAGAGTCAACCTGCACGAAGGCGCGACCGCGGCTCAAGCGCTGGATCTCGCGCATCGCGATCACCGCGCGTGGTCGCGGGAAATTGTGGATGGTATTGAGCGATAGCACGCAGTCGAAAGACGCATCCGGAAACGGCAGGTTTTCGGCGGTGCCGAGATGAAGCCGGCCGATCACTTCCGGCGAACAGTGCATTAGTGCGTAAAGTGAAATATCGAGACCGAAGGCTTCGAGGCCGGGGCACTCCTTGAGCAGCGCTTTGACCAGGAAGCCTTTGCCGCAGCCGACATCAAGCACCCGCAGGCCCGGCTTCAAGTTGTATTGCGCGACGATGTCGCGCGCTACCGCATGCCAGCGCCCGTCGTCGCGATAGCCGCCATAGCCGTATTCGCGCGGGCCGTCCCAATACATCTCACCATATTGCTTGGCGATGGCAATCACGGCCGGATCCTTGGCCTCGGCGCGCTTCTGGATATTGCGCTTGGTCTTCGGCAGCGCGCGCAGAAGATCAACGTGCGGCATCGCCGAATTCCCGTTGCTGTGCTCGGGCTAGTCCGGCGTCGATCGCGGTATAACGGAAGCCCGGAAAAGCTTCGAGGGTTGCTGCTGGATCGAACGGGCGATAGCCATTATGTGGCATCGGGCCTTTGCGCGGCGAAGGCTTGATCTCGACCTTCCGCGGCGACAGCGCGACTGTCTTGTCCGCGAGCGTTCGGAAACTCGCTATTGTTCCGGTTGCGATATTGAGGACACCCGTCGAACGATGGTCCAGGACCAGACGGACAATCTCGGCAATGTCATCGACGTCAACGTGATCGCGGCGCTCCTCGCCCTCGCCGAACAAGACAATAGCTTCGCCGCAATTGGCCTGACGACGGAATTTATTTGGTCCATAGCCGTTATGCGGATCACCGGCGCCATAGACGAGAGTCGGCCGCAAGATCGCGAACGGCGTCGAACCCGCGGCCGCGATCAGCATCTGCTCGCGCGCCAGATGCATGGCACCATGCAGGCTTGTTGGGGCGGCCGGCGAGAACTCGGTTAGCGGCAGCGGACCATCGGCATAGACCGCGTCCGAGCTGATATAGATGAGATGCGAGACCGACCGTTCCGCCAGAGCGTCACACACCGAAGCTATCATGCGGATGTTCTCGAGCATCATGGCCGGCGTCTTGCAGGGCGCGCGAGCCGACACGACGACGAGCGCGTCGTCCGGGCGCAGTTGTGACGTCAGTTTTTCCGACGCACCGTGATCGAGTAGATCAAGCTCCCGCCGTCCGAAGCCAAGCGCTACAGCGCCTGCTCCTTCGAGCTTGTGGCGAATTGCGCCGCCGATGAACCCGCCGGCGCCAAGAATGACAGTGCGCAGAGGAAGCGATGGCGTTGCATTTTTATGCTGCAGCATGCGTTCCGTTCAGGCGGCCGGCGCCAACGGCGGCATGCCGAGCGCGTAATAAGTGAGGCCGGCGGCAGCACAGGCGCGTCCGTCGAGCACACGATAGGGATCGAGAATCGTCCGACCTTTCATGACACGCGCCAAGTCGACCGGGGACAGCGCGCGATATTGCGGCCATGGCGTTGCGATCACCAGCACGTCTACGCCCGTCGCCGCCGCCAAGGGATCCGTCACGCCTTCAGTCCAGGGTGCGACCGATGCGGACACCACCGGATCGTGAACTTTCACCGGACGACCGCGCAGATGATCGAGAAGTTGTAACGACGGCGAGTTCTTGGTGGAATGCGTATTCTCTTTATAGGCCAATCCGAGCACGCCGATGATGCCGTCAGAACGCGCCAAACCGTGATCCTGCATAACCTGCCAAGTCCAATTCTTGCGACGTGCCGAATTGGCGAGCCAAGCCTTGATCACGCCGATATCGGTTTTCTTGGCTTCGCCGATCTGCACGATGGTGCGGAGGTCCCGCTCTAGGTTGCCGCCGGCGATGCCGAGCCCCGGGTTGAGATAGGCGTCCGGCCCGATCCGCTTGTCGAGCTTGAGCGCAGGGGCAATGTCGGTCCAATCGGCGCCGACGCGCTCGCACACTTCGGCAAGTGTATTTGCAACCGCGATCGACGCGACCAGACAGAAATTGATGCTGATCTTGGCGAGTTCGGCGCTCTCGTACGCCATCGGCAGGATCGGACAGCCAAACGAGTCGAGGAAGGTCTTGAGCGCGGGTGCGACCGGCCGTTGCGGATCGGCGCAACCCACAATAAAGCGCTCCGGCTTGGTCGCTCGCTCCACGGCACGGCCGAACACCAGTGTCTCGACTTGATAATAGAGACGGGCGGACGGTACCGGCAAAGCACGCGTATAGCCCGGAGGCACCTGCGAAAGGATTACCAAGAGCGCAGTGGGACCAAGATGGGGCTGAACGCGCTCGACCATCGCCCGGATCGGCGAAAGGTCGCTGCGTCCCTCGTCGTCTGTCGGAACATCGACGGCGACATAGACCACGTCGCACGACCCAAGCGCGACGACATCAGCAGAAAAAACCAAATCAGCACGGTTCTGTACGATCAACTCCGGCAGCCCCGGCTCATTGACCGGCAGTTCGCCTTTGTCCAGGCGCGCGATCAGGGCCACATCGGCATCGAAGGCTACTGTGCTAAAACCCCGAGCGGCAGCGGCGCTGGCGGAAAGCAAGCCGAGATGAGTCATCCCGGCATAGCCGATTACCGGTCGAGTCATGCCGCCGCCAATTCGCTCGCTTCGGCACCGAGCTTGCGCAGCACGCGGTTGAGCCAGATGTCGTTGGACAGGTCAGTCAGATGGCGCTGCGCGCACAGGTTCTTGAAATGCTCGTATTCCAGCGCCCAGGTCGGATCGTCCTGTACCAGGGTCACCGACCGTTCGGGCGGCCGGCCACTTGGCAGAACGCGCACGCGATGGACGAATTCGGACGGTCCCCATTTGCACAGCGAGCTGATATGCGCGCTGCCGTTCTCGGCGAAGACATCACAAGTGAAGTGATTGCGCCAGCTCAGGAGCGTCATTTCGAACTCCAGCCGCGGCCTGCTTCTAGTCGCGGCGAAGACCACGTGGTCCGGGCTCTTGTTTTCGAAACGATCCGCGGAAACGATCGAGAAGTCCTCACCGATATCGCCGAACCAGAACCGGGCTGTGTCGAGGACGTGCGAGCCGAGGTCGTCCAGCACTCCGGCGCCTTGGTCGCGCCAGTCTGAGTTGCGTACCAGCCGTGCGGTACCGTTGCCGTAGAACATGCGGCATTGATAGATTTTGCCGAGATCGCCCGAACCCAGCAGATCGCGCATGCGCACGAAATGTGGCTCGAAGCGATGATTGTAGGCGGTATAGAGCACGACACCGTTTCGACGTGCGTCACGCTCGAGCCGATGCAGCACTGCCACATCCTCAGCGACGAGCGGCTTCTCGACCAGCGCGTGCTTGCCTTGAGTAACAAGGTAGTCGAGCAGTCCGATCTTCGCCGCATCTGGTACGCACAACAGCGCGGCATCGAACTTATCCGGCGACACCTCGCGTATATCACGGAAGTCCGCTTCCGCGTTTTGCACATCGACCGAGCAGACAAAATCATCTCCAGCAAACCGCCGCCGTTTGTAGCCCTGGACACCAAGACCGACGACAACAACCCGCATCGGCCGCTATTCGAACTTTGCTTCGCGCTCGACGGCGTCGAGCTTGTGGTGAACGTCACCGATGTTAACGGGAATGTTGCCGTCCTTCTCGCATTCGCAGGCGGCGGCCATGGTGCCTATGATGGTTGCGGTGAGCTCGCACTTGCTGGCGAGCATACAGAGGGTGGAATACGCTAGGAGCGCATCGCCGGCCCCGACGCCGTCTACCAGCCTGTCGACAAAACTGTCGACAACGAAGAAAGAATCGAGCGCCTGATGGTCGCCGTGCCGACAGGTCAGTACGCCCTTGTCGCCCAGCTTGAGGATCAGGGTCTTGCATTGTGCGGCATCATAGATGTCAGCCGCCAGCGGTCGGATACCGGAGTCCTGGTCGCCTAATGCAAATCGTGCTTCGCGCTCGTTCGGCGTGATGAGATCGAAATCGCGAAACTCGGTGATATTGCCCCAGCGGCTGGCCACCTGGCTGTCGGCGACCTTGTACATGCCGTCCGGAATAGCGTCTTTAAGCGTCGGGATCGTCCGGCGGTTGAACATGCCGTGACGGAAATCGCTCAATACCAGCGCCTCGGATTTTTCCGTGGCGATCGCTTTAGCAAGCGTCAGAACGATTTCGTCGGAGATCGACCGATTGTCGAGCGTGTCAACCTTCAGGAGCCGATAGCCCCCTGAAATGATCGCATTCTTGTTAGTGGTCGGCCTTGTTTTGTCGATTACCGGACGGCACTGCACGCCGGATTTACTCAAGCCATCGAGCACAAAATCCTTGAGCGCGTCCTCGCCAAGCACGGTCGAGAACACCACTTCGGCGCCTGCGGCCTTGAGATGTTCAGCCACCACCCCAGCGCCGCCGACATAATCGGTCTTATGGTCGAACAGCACGCTGATGGTCGGCGTCTTGGTCTGACCGCCGATCATCGACGCATAGGTGAAGGTATCGACGATGGTGTCAC
This sequence comes from Xanthobacteraceae bacterium, assembly GCA_049796395.1. GTDB lineage: Bacteria > Pseudomonadota > Alphaproteobacteria > Rhizobiales > Xanthobacteraceae > BOG-931. The sequence goes on along the minus strand of JBARER010000127.1, from coordinate 30,702 downwards.
CGACCACGTGCACACGCCGGCCGCCGAGCGTGTCGAGCGTGCGGCGCAGCTTGTCGAAGGTCAGATCGGCCGCCTCCATCAGCGTCACCAGCTTCTCAATACGCAGCGACGGCGGCGCTGCCTCGATCAGCTGGCTCGACGAGAAGACGTAATCACCAGGCGTGAAAATGATCTCGCCACCATAGCCGCGGATGATGTCGAACTCTTCCTGCGTCTTCAGCGGCAGGCCACTGGCCTGGTATTCGTAGCCCTTGGCGAAAATATCCGGCTTGATCAGCGCCAGATTTTTCAGCGGCGTCGGCTCGGGATCGATCAGCACGTAGTCCACGATCTCGAAGGCGGCGAGATTGATGGCGCGCAGATCCTGCGGCACGTGGGGGCGATAGTGGCCTTTCGAGATGTGGCGATCGGCGGTCAGGCTTGCGACAAGAATATCGGCCTTGCTCTTAGCATAGAGCAGATGCCGCAGATGTCCGGGATGCACGACGTCGAACACGCCGTGACACATGATCACTTTGCGCTTGCGCGGCAGATCGCCGACAAGCCGCGCGATTTCCTCCGGCGTCTTAATCTTGTGCTTAAAATGACTGCCGAGCGATTCCATGGCGTCAGGCCTCCCCGCCCAGATACTGAAACCACGTCTTGGTCGCGACCGCGATTGACTGCGGATCCCATAGCGGCGCATCGCGCCACAGTTCGATGTCTTCCATCATGCGGCGCACGCCTTCATCGAACGGCACCACCGGTTTCCAGCCGAGGTCGCGCTGTACTTTGCCGATGTCCGCCCACGTGCAATCCGGTTCGCCGGGGCGCCTGGGGATATAGACCACAGGCCCTTGCAGCAGCTCGACAAGGCGGTTGACGCTTTGCGGATTGCCGGCACCGAGATTCCAGATTTCACCATTCTTGGCGGTTTCGGCGGCGGCCAGGAAGGCGGTCGCGACATCGGTCACGAACAGAAAGTCGCGGCGCTGGGTGCCGTCGCCGATGACCGTGAACGGCTTGCCGGCGAGCTTCTGTTTAAAGAAGACGCCGAACACTGCTCCGTAGGCGCCGGTAGTCCGCACCCGCGGGCCATAAGCATTGAAGATGCGGATCGAATTGACTGGCAACCGATAGACTCGATGCCAGTGTAGGACCGCCATCTCGCCCTGATATTTGCTCAACGCGTAGGGATGCTCCGGCGCTATCGGATGGTCCTCACGCGTCGGCACGGCGGCTAACCCGTAGCAGGACGACGAGGCCGCATAGACGAGCTTTGCGACCTTGGCCGCGCGGGCGCATTCGAGCACCCGCACCGTGCCCTGAACGTTGGTGTCCATGTAATCAATGGGACGTTCGATCGAGGGTACGATGTCGCCAATACCGGCGAAGTGGAGCACCAGGGCGGCGTCCTTGAACAGGGCATCGCCCGGCTCAAGCCGCCGGACGTCGCGCCGCTCGAAGCTAAGGCGCAGATCGGTGCTGTGATTGATGAGATTGGCTTCTCGGCCGCCGATCAGGCTGTCGATTACCCGCACGCGATAACCGCGCGCCAGCAACAGATCGACCATGTGGCTGCCGATGAAGCCGGCGCCGCCGGTTACGACGGCAATACGCTCACTCATCACACTGCCTCAATGCTACGCGTTTAGGCGGCCTGGAGATTTTTCATGCGGCGGACATTGAAATAAATGTCGTCCGCCATCGAATTCGGCAGCCGGCCGTCTTTGAAAGACCGGCACAGGTCACGTACGGCCTGCTCGATCGTGCGCTTGGGTGTATAGCCGAGAACGCGGCGCACCTTGTCGGAATTGATGTGATACGAGCGTTTGTCGTCGCTCGGTGTCGTGACAACGCCGATCTCGCCCTTCTCGGGAAACTCCTCCTCGACAATGCGTTTGACCAAAAGCGCAATGTCCATGATCGACATGTTTTGATAGCCGACATTGAAAATTTCGTCGGCGACCTTTTCGTCAGGCGCATCGAGTAGCACCTGCACGGCGTCGCAGTAGTCGAGAATGTGCAGATTGGGACGGAGTTGCTCACCGCCGAACACCGTGATTTTGCCGTTATTGATCGCATGATTAGTGAGGATATTGACCGAAAGGTCGAAGCGCTGCCGCGGCGCATAACCGCAAACCGTGGCCGGGCGGAATACGACGCCGACGAAGCTCGGATCGGCATGCTTGAACAGCAGCGGCTCGCACATCCCCTTGTATTTGTTGTAGAGCGTGAGCGGCACGAGCGGATGATCTTCGGTCACATTCGGCTGATCGGACACGCCGTAGACCGAGCTTGACGATGCGAAGATGAAGCGCTGAGCACCGGCCTTCTTGGCGGCGAGCACCATCGGCTCGAATGCATCGAGATTGACCGAGGTTGACAGATTCTCGTCCAACTCAAAACTTGCATCATTTGAAATGCAAGCCAAGCTGATGAACGCATCGTGGCCGGGAATCGCCTTGGCCAGCTTTGCCGTGTCGCGGATATCGCCGCGAATGACCTGCAGGTTCGGATTGCTTTTCGGCAGGAAATTGTCGCCATAGTAGGAAATATCGTAGCTCGTCACCTTGTAGCCGCGCTCAAGGAGCCGCGGGATGAGAACTGAACCGATGTAGCCGGCACCTCCGGTTACGAACACGCGGGAAAACTTGTTCGGCATTTCCTCGTCTCCAATGCTCAGAAATTCTGCTGTACTATGACGCCGCTCGGCGGGCCGGCGTAGCGATGGCAAAGCCCGCGGCGGCGGCGTCCTTGTGGAACATTTTCACCGTCTCGAGCGAATAATCGTTGAGATCCTTGCCCACCAGCGAAAGCTTACCCAGCACGTCGTGACTGACGGTGATGATGTGGCAGCCGATTTCGTCGGCTTGAAATATATTGAGAAGCTCGCGCGGGCTCGCCCATAGCAGCTCCGCTTTCGGCCTGCTCGCCAGCGTACGTAAACAGGTCTGCATAATCGGCACTGGATCGCGGCCGGTATCCGCAATGCGCCCAGCGAAGACTGAGACGATTGCCGGCACATTCGGCGCCAGGCATTCGGCGATGCGGGCGACCTGCTGTTCGGTCGTAACGGCAGTGACGTTCACGGTCACACCGGCGCTCGCCAGCGTGCGCACCACCGGGCCCGTAAATGCGCCTTTGGTCGTGGTCACTGGTATCTTCACGTTAACATTGGGGCCCCACGACGCAATGACACGCCCTTGCGCGATCATCTCGTCGAAATCGTCGGCAAAAACTTCAAACGAAATCGGTCGGTCCGAAATCACCTCGACCAACTTACGGGCAAACTCCTCGTAATCCTCGATGCCGGCTTTGCGCATCAAAGTCGGATTGGTAGTGAAGCCCTTTATCAGAGGGTTCTTGTAAAGCGACAGGATGCCGTCGATATCGGCGCCGTCTGCAAATATTTTGACCTGCTTGACCATATCCATGGCTCTCGCTCCTTTATACGGTTGCTTCCAACGGGTCACCCTGATGGTTCTGTTCCGGGGTTTCTGCCCCTGCTGGCAAGCTTGGCGATTCGTCCGCGTTCATTCGGCTGTGAATTTCAAGAACGGCATCGGTCGGTCCGTCGGCAACTATACGGCCATGATCGAGCAGAATGGCGCGGTTACAAATCCGCCGGATCAGCTGGTCCGATTGCGACGCGAGCACGACGATGCTTGAGCGCTCGATCAAGGCCTCGACCCGTTTAGCAGCGCGCAAGGCGAAGCGGGCATCTCCGGCACCGAGTTCCTCATCGAGGAGCAGTATTTCCGGGTCGATCGCCGTAGCGATAGCAAAACCCAAGCGCACCAGCATACCGGTCGAATAGGTCCGCGCTGGCAATTTGAGGTAATCGCTGAGCTCACTGAAAGCTTCGATTTCCGGCATTTTTTGCTCGATCTCGTTGCGGCTCATGCCAAGCAAAAGACCGCAAGTCACAATATTCTCGTAGCCGGTGTCGTCCAGATCGAGCCCCGGCGAGGTGCTGAACAGGGGGGAAACGCGACCCGTGATGTTGATAGTGCCTTGGCTCGGCTGATAGATGCCCGCAAATACGCGCAACATCGTCGACTTCCCCGCGCCGTTATGCCCGATGATGCCGAGTTGATCGCCGTGATGCACAGTCAACGAAATGTTCTCCAACGCGCGAATGACGACCCGCTTGCTGGTCGCATTTTGGCGTCGTAGCACACCGCCGACGACCCGGCCGATGAGCGCGTTGCGAAAGCTCGGCTGAGTCCCGTATACCGGAAAGTCAGCAACGACGTTCTCGAGCGCAATCTCGGCCACAAACTTCTCCGACTACCTAAAGCCAGTAAACGATACGCTGTCTGATTTTAGTCAGCATTTGAATCGTAATCGCCCAGCCAAAGGCCGTTATGAGGACAACGACGATCCAGTGCGACAACTCCGGAGTTTTGCCGAGCAGCGGTTCGCGAATAACGGCAACGAGGTGATACATCGGGTTGAGCTGCACTAATACCGCCGTGCGGCCTGTCAGTTGATCTGGCGACCAGAAAATCGGCGTCAGGAACAGTGAGATTTGCAGGAGAGTACCGACCAATTGCTGGATGTCGCGATATCGCGCGCACATCGCCCCCAAAAATATGGTGATCCAAACAGCATTCAGAGTGAACAACAGGAAGCCCGGAATGACGAGCAGCGTCGCCCACCTGATAGCCAAGCCGGCGTAGATGCAAACCAGAACGTAGATTGTTAGATTGTGAAAAAACAGTACCGCGTTACGCCATACATTGGCGCAGGCCAGGAGCGTGTAAGAGATCCGCAATTGCCGAAGCAATTTTTCCGAGACGATGAAGCTCACGCAGCCATCCATGCAGATGCTCGAGAACATGACCCAGCACAGCATTCCCGACGTCAAATAGGGCAGATAGACCTTAGGATCGCGGTGCCAGAGGTTGGCCCACACCAAGCCGAGGCAGGTGACAAAAAGCGCCAGCCCGACTGTGGTCCAGAACGGCCCGAAGACGGTGCGGCGATAGCGCCGTTTTGTTTCACGCCAGCCGAGCCGACCCCAGATATCGACAGCGAGCATGCCTGCGAAGACGTCGACCAAGGCAACACGAGCGGGCGACAGCCCACGACCACTTTGCGGAACATTGAGTGCTAAAGTATTTTGTACCATGGAATCTTTTTGCACCGCGGACATTCTGGCACGCTACCGCACTTCGGGTGACTCCACGGTCGCCCGAGCCGCCTGCCAATTCTGGACGCGGCTTACGCCGCGACAACAAATTCCTCGTCCAGAACGACGCGCACCTTGCGGCCGAGCAGTTCGAGAAGAATAGCCACGCGCTCTCGATCGCCCATGCTTTCGAACAAACCGAGACAATCACAGAACACGCCTTCGCGGACGCGCACCTTGTCGCCGGCGGAAAATAGCTGCCGGCGTTCGAGCTGAATGAAGCCGCTCGTATTTTCCCGACCTTTCAACCCATCGATGACGGAGTCATCGATCACGGCTGGAACTTCGCCGCAGCAGACCAGCCGCGCGACACCGATGGTCGAATGGATCGAACGCCAGCGGTGGACGCTGCGATTGAAGGACACGAACAGATAGGACGGATAAAGCGGTGCGGCGACAGTTTCGATCCGCCGCGCATGCTTTCGCCGCTTGAGGTAACGCGGCAAATAGGTCGGGAAACCCTGCCGGTTGAGGTGTATCTGCGCCTTCGTTTCGGCGTGCGGATGAACCTGTATCACGTGCCAAGATGAACTGCTCATTAGTTGGTCCGTCATAACCCACCTCCGTTCACTGCGCGCGGCGGCGGCAGGAGAAGGCTTGGGGTCAAAACCCGATCGGGTTCAAACCGGGCGCGTGCGAGTTCGGTCAGTTCGGCGGTTCGCCGCAGGTCGGTGATCAGAACGGCATCGCAGTCATCGGCGACGGCATCGAAAGTGGAGGCGAGCCGCACACCGAAAAAAGACGGCACCGTCGACTTGTCGTCGACCATAGCGGTCACTTTCACCCCGGTGTCCAGTGCGCAAATCATTGCGATTTCAGCGAGATCGGAAATGCCGGCAAGCGCCAAGCGGTGAAAGCCGCGCTCCGCTGCGGCACGAAAAACGATGCCGCATTCAGCCTTTGCACGGCGAAAAAAGCCGAAAGACACCGATAGATATTCTACCGTCAGCCGGGACTTCTCGGCAAAACCTTGCGGCGTCAAATAGTACATGTATCGCCGCGCGGGCGTGGCTGTAACCTTGACCAGTCCCTTCTTCACACACCGCCGCAGGTAGGCATTGACCAAGCCGAGAGCGACGTCGAGCTCAGAGGCAAGCCGCCGCTGCGACTGGCCGCCATCGCGCTCAACAGAGTTGAGCAAGTCGAGGAGGATACGCGTATCCTCCGTTCCGTGAGTCTCGGTAGCGTCGAGCACAGGCTTCCCCTCCACCCGCTGCATCGCTACCGCGTTCATCCCATGAACGTCAAGCTTTTCGTTCACGCCCTGAACATCTACCTAAGCCTTTGAAAAGTATTATACAAATGCAGGAAGTCGAAAACATCAGATTAAGCTACCGGCGCTGCATCTGCCTTAATTATCTTCGTGATCGCGCGCTCGACCTTGCCGCGATCTAACCACCTGAAGCGGAAGGCCCGCCACCACGCCGCAGCGAGCGCGGCTGGGCTAAATGGCGGCATTCGCAGCGTCATCCAGCCAAGGGCCAGAGCGCTCGAACATACTGGCGCGCGAGCGATCGCCCCCAATACAGTTCGGTCGAATGCTCGGAAATTAAGGATGTCTGCCATCGCGTTTGCGTTAAGCTTTCCCTTGCGCCAGATCACCCAAAGCCGGGCCAAGCCGAACCGCATGCGCCGGTCAAAGAGCTCGCGGTGCTCTTCCCTGACATCTTCAGGCAGATTTTTCGCAATCCACGTGGACGCCGCGGCGAGAAAACGGCGGCTATCATCGACCGATAGCGCGCTGCGCGCCGAAAAACTCATCGGATCCTTGTTGTAGGCCGCAAGGATTGCGGGATCGAAATAGAAGCCGTGGCGAAACGCCAGCAGGCGGTTGGCGAGCACGTCGCCCAGTGAGCCCAGACCACCGTCGAAATATCCGATTTCCGCCAGCAGGCGCCGACGGTACACGGTGGCGGTGCCGAGGACCCAAAAATCCGTTTTACGGATAACCCGGCGAACGTCGGCGGGCGACAAATATCCCCGATCCACTCGCGGAACCGTGACCGGGCGTATTCCCAGCAGATTATTGTCGGAATCTAGCAGCGCAACGCCAGCGCAGAAGAAGGCCGCGCCCGGACAAGCGGTCAGCCCTTCCAGGGCATGACCGAAGAGGCCGGGCAGCACGAAATCATCGGATGCGGCAAACAAGAGATATTCCTCGCTTGCAGCATCGAGCGCGGTTTTCACCGAAGCGATAATCCCCCGATTGGTCTCGCTCCGAATGAGCCGGATTGATGGATGCTGCCGCTGCAGCCTCTCGACTACCTCCACGCTGTTATCGGTCGAGCCGTCATCGACAACAATGATCTCCTTGGCCGACGGTGTTTGGCTGAGCAAAGCATGAAGCGCCCTGGCAATCACGGAGCCATGATTGAAATTGGGCAAAATGACCGATAGTGGCATTGGCGACCGCTGATCAATCGTCGCCTTCATCGATTTCGTTGCCATCTTTTTCGGCGCACGCATGAGCTCCTGAGAACTTTATGGTATACAATTCAACTTCGGCCGTGGTCCAGGGCCGGAGCCGGTTCCCTTGCTACGGGTCTGCGTCTCGCGAGCGGCCGCAACTTGCCATGGCCAAAAGGCATCTTTAAAAGCGGCGAGAACCTTGGTTCCCGAGCTAGGGCGCCGGCGACCGCGGTGTGAGATGACTCATGGACAAGCCTGCTGCCGATCTCGTCACAACCTACTTCCGGGATTCGATTTTAACGCTGCAACAGGCGGCCAGCGACGAAAAACTCCATCGCGCGATCCGCACCATCTCCGACCTGGTCGAAACCATCTTCCGCTCTGGTAACAAGCTCATGATCGCCGGCAACGGCGGCAGCGCGGGCGATGCCCAGCATGTTGCCGGGGAATTTCTGTCGCGACTGAATTTCGATCGCGCGCCGCTGCCGGCCGTCGCACTGAGCACCGATACTTCCGTGCTCACCGCGATTGGCAACGATTATGGTTTTGAGCACGTATTCGAGCGACAGGTCCGCGGTCTCGGCAAGCGTGGCGACGGCCTGCTTGCAATCTCCACCTCAGGACGCTCGCCCAACATCCTCGCGGCGCTGCGCGCCGCCCGTGACGTCGGCATAGTGACAATGGGACTGACTGGGGCTGACGGCGGCTCCATGCACGCCCTTTGCGATGTCTGTCTTTTCGCCCCAGCGCAGGAAACACCTTTAATTCAGCAAGTACATATCACCTCGGCTCACGCGATCTGTAATCTCGTGGAACGCTCGATGTTTGGCGTAACGCCCTGAGAGGAAAAGTAGAGAACGGCCGGAAGCCCCGGATCCGCTTGAAGCGTCTCAGTGATCCGCTCGAAAAACTGTACATTGTCGGCAATGGCAGCGCTAGGTTTCAGCACCAGCCACGGTTGGCCTCTCCTGCGTTAGCTTTCTCAGCACGACGCCCCCAGCCGTTCCAACGCCGAAGACGTAGAGCCAACCCTGGCTGAAATCAAACAAGTGAGAGTTTAGCGTCGATGAGACAACGTTCTCTATGACGACGACCATGCCCGCCCAGGCAGTCCATCCCGCGCCCCGAAATAACCAAAGATGCGCGCACCACATCGCCAAGAGCGCGATCCCGCCAATGCTCCCGAGTTCGATCGCCACCGCAAGAATCTGATTATGAGGATTTACAGTGGCAATTGCAGCGGCCCCGGATTCGCCTGCCGCGGCGCGCCGGAATTCCTCGGGAATTGAGCCGGTACCGTGACCGATGATCGGTGCATGCGCGACGATGCCGATTGATTTTCGCAAAAATTCCAGATGCATTCCCGAGGATGTAACAGCATCGGTTTTGAAATAACTTCGCATCTCGGAGACCGAATGGAGTGTGAAGAAGCGCAAATGAGGTGAACTGAACCAGATAACGGGCGCGAGCACGGTCGCCGCAAGACATGCAATTCCTGCGCCCTTCAGTCCTGATAACCGCCAACCGAGTGCGGCAATGAGAAACGGCAAGACAAGCAGGCTTGTACGGCTGGCAAAGACAAAGGCAAGGTTGGTGAGGAAAAGCGCACTTACGATCGCGGCGTGAAGCGCAGATTGCCATTGACGCCGGATCGCGAATTCACCGGCGATGCCCAGCAATGCAAAGCTACAGACCAGAAATTCATCGCTTTGAAAGATATAATCCTTCACCGGTACGCCGCGAAAATTACCGTGAGATTGCAACGCGGGAATAAGATCAAATGCCCAGGACGTCAGAAGAAGACATACTTCCGAGGCGAGAAAGCCCCAAATCACCAAACGACCGTTGTCCGAGCGCGCGAATTGCGTCAGCAGCAATGGAATGGCAAGTAGCCTAAGATAGCCTTCCAAGCCGCCGAAACGTTGGCTCCAGGTCACATCGGGTCCAGCCCATAGCGTGCCGAGAAGAGCAAACGCCCATAGCAAGACCGGTAAGCCGCCAGCCGGTGTGAGCAACACGCGTCTGAGCGCGCTCAGATCTATCGTTGTCAAGACAGCGATGAACCACAGCGCGATGAAAATCCCAGTCGCGCTCGTCGACCACGGCAACGCCGCCGCAACACCGACGGCCAGCCAATCCGCGGCCGCGAGGAGGAATGCCCGGTCGAAGCGTGCCGGAATGGACAAGACCGTCATTGGCGAAAGCCTCGGGCGTTTCTTTGCAGCGCCGCAACATCCGGGAAATTGCGCAGTCCGGCAAGGCATTTATGATACAGAGGCACGAAGACGAATTCGGATTTAGCCGTGAACGACGAACCGTTCATCTCTTGGGCCGTCAACGCGGCCGTCGTCCTGGTGGGCGCGGCGCTCCTTTGCGCGCTATTGATTTTGCTTTTGCGCCCGCTGCTCGGCCGTTATGCAATGGCGCGGCCAAACGCCCGCTCGTCGCACAAGAAACCGACGCCCCAGGGTGGCGGGATCGCGGTCTTGGCTACGGTTCTCATAATAACCTACGCGGCGCTTTATTTTTTGCCGTCGCATACGGAAGCGGCACTTCGGTTACCCATTATTTCAGCGGCGACCGTTCTGATTGCCGGCGTCGGAGTGATTGCCGACGTCCATCCGGAGAATTTCCTGTCGCGTTTATTGTTGCAGGCCGTTGCAGTGGCGGCGGTGGTCGCGGCGCTACCGACTGAACTGCGCGTGCTGCCGGTCGTGCCGTTAGCCGTCGAACGCATCGGACTGGTCGTCTGCGGATTGTGGTTCGTCAATCTGGTGAATTTCATGGACGGGCTCGATTGGATGACCGTTGCGGAGGTCGTTCCGGTCAGCGGTGCGCTGGCCGCAATCGGCCTATTTGGCTTTCTGCCCCCACTCGCCGCCGTCGTGAGCCTGGCGCTGTGCGGCGCCATGCTCGGTTTCGCCTATTTCAACCGCCCGATTGCCAAGCTCTTTCTTGGCGATGTGGGCAGCCTGCCCATTGGTCTGATCCTCGCATGGCTTCTGATTTTGCTCGCCGGTAATGGCGCGGCAGCGGCGGCGATATTGCTGCCGCTCTATTACGTCGCTGACTCATCCATTACGCTCGCGCGCCGCGCGCTCACTGGCGAGAATTTTTGGCGGCCACACCGTACCCATTTTTATCAGCGCGCCACTGACCGCGGTCTTTCGGTGCTCGAAGTGGTGGCTCGCATCTTTGTAGTCAATCTGGCGCTAGCCGCACTGGCCCTCGCAACGGTGCTCGCACCGTCGTATGCGACCGACATCGCCGCCTTGGCCTCCGGCGCCGCTCTCGTCGCGGGGCTGTTGCTGGCCTTTTCGCGAGGCCGCCGCACCGCGTGAAGCTTACCCGACCGGCGGCCGATTGCGTTGATCGAAGCGGCGCTCGAAGATGTGCTCGGCAATTCGGTTCTTAAGCATCTCGATCGAGCCGCCGGCAATCATCCAGCCCCGGGTGCGGCGCATGCAATATTCGACGAGCGTCTCACGACTGTAACCCAGGGCGCCCATGATTTGCACCGCCTCGCTCGCCACTTCAAAGCCGGCCTGGTTGCAGGCTGCTTTGGCGGTCGCGGTTTCGTAGACCGAAGGCAGCCCGCGATCGGCATTGACTGCAGCGCGATACAGCAGGAGTTGCGCACTGTCGAGCTTGATCGCCATATCGGCGAATTTCCATTGCAGGCCCTGAAATTCGCACAGCGGTCGATCGAACTGCCGGCGCTTGGCCGCATAATCACGCGCCGCATTGAAAGCATAGCGACCATAGGCCAGTGAGCGCGCGGTATTGCCGAGCCGCTCAACATTGAAGCCGGCCATTTGCTTCTTGAACCCTCCGGGACCGAGCAGCACATTCTCGGCCGAAACACGGCAATCAGCGAAATGCAGCTCGCACCATTCCTCACCGCTCATGAAGGCGGAGGGCGTACCGATCGTGAACCCCTGCGCGCCGCGCTCTACGATTATAGAACCAATGCCGGAAAGACCTGGGCTGTAGCGGACATAAACGAGGAAAATCTGCGCGTCGGGGCTGAACGTCGAAAACACTTTGCTCCCATTAATGACATAGTCGGCGCCGTCCCGCCGCGCACTGGCTTTTAGATCGGTCAGCGCCGAACCGGCGTCTGGTTCGGTCATGCCGAGCGACATCACCATGCGGCCGGCAAGCAATTCGCCGAGCCAGCAGGCCTTTTGCGTTTGCGTACCATACTCGGCAAAGGTTCGGATTGGACCGAAATTGCCGAACTGCACCACGTCGGCGCTGCGTGGGCACACCGCAGCAATTTGCTCAATGGCGATCACCGCATCAAGCAGACTGCCGCCCTGGCCGCCGTCGCTCGGCGGTAATGTTATGCCCATAAGCCCCTGTTTGGCCATCAGCTGCGCCACGTCGAACGGAAAATGAGGATCATGGGCCCGCTTGAGCGCCCCCGCCGCGAGATGAGCGAGCGCAAACCTGCGTACATGTTCGGCAAACTGGCTCTGCTCTGCCGTGAATTCGAAATTCATGATTGTTCCTCGTCAGCGTCGCAGACACTTACTGCGGCTTCTGTCCTGCCCTCTTGATGATAGCCGACCACTTCGTTTCTTCGCTCGCGATGTCCGCCGCGTAAGCCTCCGGGGTGCCCGGCAGGACTATTTCTCCATCAGCGGTGAGCTTGACGCTGACGCCCGGGTCTTCAAGCGCCGCATTCAGCGCGCGATTGAGCCTGGTCACGATCTCGGGCGGCGTACCGCCGGGCGCGACGAGGCCATAATGAAGCTCGGCCGCGTACCGAGGGACGCCCGCTTCAGCGACAGTCGGCAAATCGGGAAACAGCGGCGAGCGTCTCGTTCCGGTGACCGCAAGGGCCCGTAACCGGCCTTGCCGCACCAGCCCGACCACACTTGCCGTTGGACAGAACATCAACGGGACCTGTCCGCCCATGAGATCGGTGATTGCCGGAGCAACGCCTTTATACGGAATTGCATTAAGCTTGACGCTGGCCATCTCGGCAAATAGCGCGGCCGAAAGATGGGTGCTCGTACCGATTCCAGTGGAAGCGAAATTGAGCCCCTGCGGTTTACTCTTGGCCAGCGCGATGAGCTCCGCGATCGAATGTACCGGCGCCGACGGAGTAACTACGACGAGGTTGGGACTTGAGCCAATTAACCCGATGGCGGCAAAATCTTTTCGCGGATCGTAATCGGCGTCTGGATAAAGCGATGGATTGATGGCAAGCGAGCTTGTGGCGATGAGTATTGTGTAGCCGTCTGGTGCGCTCCTCGCTGCATCGCGGGTCCCGATGGTGCTGCCGGCGCCACCGCGGTTCTCGATGACGATGGGCTCACCAAGATCGGCGCTCATTTTGGCGGACACGAGCCGCGCGATCACATCGTTGCCGCCGCCCGGAGGATAGGGAACGATCAGTGTGACGGGCCGCGCCGGATAGCTGGCCGCGACTGAAACGCTCACCGACATCAGCAAGGCCGCCATCGTGGCCAGGGAACCTATGATTCGCTGGGTCTTTGCGGCGGTGAACCGACCATTTCCGGAGGCCACGTCATATTTTCGCTTGTATCGCATCGCAATGGCACTCCTTCGGGAAAGGCTTTTGCGAGGGACTTACATGAGCGGCGCTATTGTGATGCTCACGGGCATCGATCGCTTTTGCGGTGAGTTCGCTACCGCGTTGCACAATTCCGAACCGCAAATATACGCCACTCTGGCCGTGCTGCTGGTGCTTGGTGCGCTGCTGTTTCCGCCGAAAAACGATTCCGACCAGGTCTGATTAGATCCGCGGCAGCCTGACGGTGGAACCGGCGCAAGCGCTCCGGGTTTACTCCACAATGGATTCGTGGAGTTAAACAAATGCTGAGCCTGGTCATCACACTGCTGATCGTCGCGCTTATCGCCGGAATTCTCGGCTTCGGCGGAATTGCCGGAGCCGCGGTCGGAATCGCCAAAATCGTATTTTTCGTTGCCCTCGTGCTGTTCGTCATCTCGCTTTTGTCGACGGGCTTTCGCGGCGGCTTTGGCCGTCGTCTATAACGGCTAAAGTGGTCGCGCGAGTTTATTTCGACTGCAATCCCGCTGCCACGATTACGGCCGCCCATTTGGTGTCCTCGTGGTCGATGACTGAGGCTTGACGTTCCGGCGGCCCCGGCTCCGGTTCGCCGCCCTCATTGATGATGCGCTTGCGGACATCGCCCTCGGCCAGCGCCTCGTTGAGGGCGTTGTTTAACTTATCCACGATCGGCTTCGGCGTGCCGCCCGGCGCCAGCAGGCCGTAGGTCAACGTGGCGTCAAAACCGGGGAGGCCGGATTCTGCAAGTGTCGGCAAATTGGGCATGAGCGTGGAATGTCTGGTAGAGGTGACCGCCAGCGCTCGAATGAAGCCGCCGTCAAGCGCGGCTCGCGACACTGGAATCGGATTGAAGCCGACTTTGACGAAGCCACCCATCATGTCGGTGATCAGTGGATTCGATCCTTTTTCGATGATCTGCTCGACCTTCACGCCGGCTTGTTGCGCGAACAGGACCGAGGCGAGGTAGTTCACGGTGCCGGCGCCAGGCGTCCCGACCTGATAAGGCTCTTTGGCGTTCTTCATCAACGCAATCAGTTCGCCGACATTGCGGGCCGGAACGTCCTTGTGCACCAGCAGCAGCGCCGGCGCCGACGCGATCAATCCGATCGGTGCAAAATCCTTGCGCGGATCGTAGCCGACGTCCTTGTAAAGATGCGGGCCGGTCGCAAGCGTCGAGGTGTAGCCAAGGATGATCGTATAACCGTCCGGAGCGGCGTGTGCGACTTCCCGGGTTCCGACCGTGCCGCTGCCGCCGGCATTGCGGTTTTCTACCACGATGCGCTGCCCGAGAGTGGCGCTCATCTTGTCTGACACCGCCCGGGCCATGATGTCGTTGGTGCCGCCCGGCGGCAACGGAATCACGAGGATGATCGGTCGGTTCGGATAATCGTCGGCGGCCTCTAGCCGTTCGGCGCCGCTGGCGACGATTGTTGCGAGTGCGACAAGGACGATGGTCAGCCTTAGCAAGATTTCCTCCCGTTGGGCTGTGTACTTTTTTGTTGCGGCAAATGCCCGCTGCCGACCAAAATTAATCGAGCCTACGCCCGCAACCATTCTTTTGTCATGCGCGCCGGCTGCGGTCAGCAGCGCTCAATCGATGCATTGTCGGCGCTAGCGGTCAGATGTGCGACGAGAGTCTGTTGCGCCAGAGTTTCGTGCCGATCGCGATGGCGCACCAGCGCGTATTCCCGAAGCGGCAGGTCCACCGGGATTGCCTTGAGCGTGCCGTTGGCAATGGCCGAGGCTACGACGTGGCGTGAAACGATCGTGGCGCCCGCACCAGCCTCGATGGCTTCGCGTACCGCCTCGTTGCTGGGCAAGACCAGCGATATCTTGAGATCGTCGAGGGAGAGCCCTTCGCCTGCGGCCAAATCCTCAAGCCCGCGGCGCGTGCCCGAGCCGGCTTCGCGGATTACCCAGGTGATGGCGCGCAGATCGAGTTGTCCCGACGCATCAGCTGGCAACGGCGGATGATCCGAGGCGACCACGAGCATCAGCCGGTCGTGATCGATCTGCTGCCGCATCAAGGCCGGATGCTGCGTCGGCCCCTCGACCAAGCCGACATTGGCTTCGCCTTCGACAACGGCGGTTTCGACGTCGTGGGTATTGCGGATCACGACATGAAGACGCGCGCCGGGATTGGCGGCCTGGAAGGCCGCCAGCCGGCGCGGCAGCCAATAGGTCGCGATCGTCAGGCTGGCAGCGATACTCACCGGGCCGACCGGACCGCCGGCGAGGTCCTGAAGCACCGAACGGGCCATCGAGGCGCGGTCGAGGACGGCGCGAGCCTCGCGGAGAAAGGTGCGGCCGGTCTCGGTCAGCTGGATGCCGCGGCCGATGCGGTCGAACAGCTTGATCTGATAAGTAGATTCTAGCGCGGCGACCGCGGCGGATGCCGCCGATTGGCTCATGCCGAGGGCTTCGGCCGCGCGCGTAACATGCCCGCGCTCCGCGACCTCAACGAAGATGCGCAACTGATCGAGCGTCATGCTCAATTAATCGGATATTTCGATCAAAATGACAAGAATAATAGATAAATAAAAACAATTGATTGCGACAGGTGAGTCTCATCGGTTATCGTGATGGCGGAAACGCTATTCGGGACGGCAATCAATGTTCACATCCAATCCATTTGCCGAACTTTCGGCATCGATCTCGCCCGCCGTCATGCAGGCCTACGTCGCCATCATGATCTTATTGGTGGCGGTCGGCACGCTTTTCGACGTCATCCACAAAAGAAGCGCCGCGTATTTCTTCGCCAACTGGCGAGATTCCAAAAGCAAAGCGCGACAACAGGTCGGCGGCCGCAAAGTAGTGTCGCTGGGCCTGCAGTCCGCGGTTGTCGACGTGCTGGCCTCCGGCGAGTTCTGCAACATGAAGCGCAGGCTCGCACATCTGATCGGTATGTATGGCTTCGTCTTTTATGTCGTGGCCACGATTGCCATGGTGTTCTGGTATCCAACGCCCGCGGCACCGACCCCGTCGTACTGGCCGTTTCTTTGGTGGCTTGGCGCGCTGATGATCTGTGTCGGCGGCTACTGGTTCTGGTTCTTCATCCGCGTCGACGTTGCCGCTGAAGGCCAGTCGCCGTTCCGCATCATGCGCGCGGATCTGTTCATTCTTTCACTCGTCATTAGCGCGACCCTCAGCCTGATCTGGGCCTATTTGCAGACGACAGGCTCCGGCTGGTCGGCCGTGGCGCTGGGTCTCTATCTGATTGCGACCACGGTGCTGTTCGGATCGATCCCGTGGTCGAAATTCTCGCACATGTTCTTCAAGCCGGCCGCGGCGCTCGAGAAACGGGTATCGAAGGCCAACGGCTCGGCTCAGAATTTGCCGACGCTGACGCGTGACGATCCTGAACAGCGGCAACGGCATTCCATGGAGCTGTTGCAAAAAGCTCCGATGCACATGGGGCTTGGCATCAAGCGCGAAGCGCCACGCCACTATTAGAAAACTCTTCATAAATTCGACTGGAAACGCCAAGGAGCCGACTAATGCCAACCTTCGTCTATATGACAAGGTGCGACGGGTGCGGACATTGCGTCGACATCTGTCCCTCGGACATCATGCACATCGATCCGACTTATCGTCGCGCTTACAACATCGAGCCGAGCATGTGCTGGGAGTGTTACTCCTGCGTCAAAGCTTGCCCACAGAATGCGATCGATGTGCGCGGATATGCTGACTTCGCCCCGCTCGGCCACAGCGTTCGCGTCAACCGCGACGAAGACAAAGGCACGATCGCCTGGAAGATCATATATCGGAACGGCACGGAAAAGAATTTCCTGTCGCCGATCACGACCAAGCCTTGGGGAACTGCGATCCCAAAGCTCGCCGACGTTCCAGGCCCCAGCCAGGAAATGCGCGACGGCCAACTCTTGTACAATGAGCCGAAGTGGATCCGCATGGATGACGACGGTTTGCATACCCTTCAGTCAGCCGGTCTCAAGTTGAAGAAAGGCGTGTATTACTGATGGCTTACAAAACGATCGTCGAGGACAACATCGATATCTTGGTCGTCGGCGCAGGCCTTGGCGGCAGCGGCGCGGCTTGGGAGGCCAGATTCTGGGGACAGAACAAGAAAATCGTTATTGCCGAGAAGGCCAATATCGATCGTTCCGGCGCGGTCGCCCAGGGCCTGTATGCCATCAACTGCTACATGGGGACCCGGTGGGGCGAAAATAAACCGGAGGACCATGTCCGCTACGCTCGCATCGATCTGATGGGGCTGGTGCGCGAAGACCTGCTGTTCGATATGGCCCGTCACGTCGACTCCACAGTGCACCAGTTCGAGGAATGGGGCCTGCCCATCATGAAGGACCCGAAAACCGGGCGCTATCTGCGTGAGGGACGATGGCAGATCATGATTCATGGCGAGTCCTACAAGCCCATCGTGGCCGAGGCCGCCAAAAAATCCGCCGACAAAGTTTTCAACCGCATCTGCGTCACCCACCTGCTGATGGATGACAGCAAGGAGAACCGGGTCGCCGGTGCCGTCGGCTTCAATGTGCGCACAGGCAACTATCACGTCTTCAAGTCCAAGGCCGTCATCTGCGGCGCGGGCGGCGCCTCCAACATCTTCAAGCCGCGTTCGGTGGGCGAAGGTTCCGGCCGTACCTGGTACGCGCCCTGGTCGTCCGCGTCTGCCTATGGGCTCATGATCGAGGCCGGCGCCAAGATGACGCAGATGGAAAACCGCATCGTGCTGGCGCGTTTCAAGGACGGTTACGGCCCGGTGGGCGCCTATTTCCTCCACCTGAAGACCTATACGCAAAATTGCCTGGGCGAGGAGTATGAATCCAAGTGGTTCCCCGAACTCCAGAAAATGGTCGGAAAGGAATATCTGGATCCAGAAGCTTCACACTTGACCCATAGGCCGATCCCGACTTGTCTGCGCAACCATTGCATCATCAGTGAAGTGAATGCCGGCCGCGGCCCCATTCACATGGTGACCATGAAGGCCTTCCAGGATCCTCATCTGGAAGAGGTCGGTTGGGAAAACTTCCTCGGCATGACCATCGGCCAGGCTGTCCTCTGGGCTTCGACGGACGTCGATCCCAAGAACGAAAACCCGGAACTGACCACATCCGAGCCCTACGTCATGGGCTCGCATGCGACTTGCTCGGGCGCCTGGTGCTCTGGTCCCGAGGACGTTTCTCCGCCCGAGTATTTCTGGGGCTACAACCGCATGACGACGATCGAAGGTCTGTTCGGCGCCGGTGACGCGGTCGGCGGCACGCCGCACGCCTTTTCATCCGGCTCGTTCACCGAGGGCCGTCTCGCGGCGAAGGCCGCCTGTAAATATATCGACGACGGCAAGGCCGAAGGCATCGTCGTCTCCGACGAGCAGATCGACCGCCGCATGAAGCAGATCTTCAAGCCGCTGGAACACTACAAGATCTACCGCAATGAGATCGTGGCGGGCGATGTCAACCCGCACTACATCAATCCCAAGCAAGGCTTGGATCGTCTGCAGAAGCTCATGGACGAGTATTGCGGCGGGGTGACGGTCAGCTACATGACCAACGACAAGCTTCTGAATATTGGATTGAAGAAGCTCAAGGTCATGGAGGAAGATCTCGAGAGCTTGGCCGCAGAGAATATTCACGAATTGCTACGCGCGTGGGAGCTCAAGCACCGGCACCGCGCCGCAGAATGCGTCACGCAGCATACGTTGTTCCGCAAGGAGACGCGCTGGCCGGGCTACTACTACCGCGGCGACGCCATGAAGGTGGACGACGCAAACTGGCACGTGCTGACGGTTTCACGGCGCGATCCGAAGACCGGTGATTACACCATGGAGAAGGCGCCCTGTTATCACCTGGTTGGGGCGGACGAGTAACAATTCCCGCCGCGAGCGATCGCGTTGAACGTCCACGTGGATGCGAAGAAAGACCAACATGTCGCTTTCGATGGACTCTACAGAGCCGGTCTTTCAACCGCCCAGAGAACCGCGCGTGAATATCATTGAGAAAACCGACGACGAGATACAGGCCATGGCCGAGCCGCTGTGGCGCGATCTCGTCAAGAATTCGAATGAAGGCAAGTACGGAGAGTTTGTCAAGAATTTCTCCAGTTCCATGGCGCTGGCGATGAATCAGGTGACGGCCGGCCACCAGTTCGCCAACAGCGCGCTTGCCAGAAATCTTTCCGGTCACTTCGATTATCTCGGCATTATTCGCCGCGGCGAGCATGTGACGGTTCTCTACCGGCAACGCAGCAGTAAAAAACCCGGTGAATGGCTTGGCCGGCTCGTCCTCGGCTATGAGGACGGAAAAATCAGGATTTTCGGAGCCTCGATCTTCTGAGCAGCCTGGGTTCGACATGAGTGAAACCATTCACGATGGCAAATACGTCGAACTCACCTACAAGGTGACCGACAAGAAATCCGGGCATGTTCTCACCGCGGTCGAATTTCCGTTGGGCTATATTCACGGGCACAACGAAATTCTGGCGCCCTCCGTACACGCCGAACTTGAGGGCAGATCGGAAGGCGAGACCGTCGAGGTGCCGATCGACGGCAATCGGATCTTTGGCGCCCGAGACGAGTCGCTGGTTTTTACCGATGACATCGAGAACGTTCCGGAGGAATACCGGAAGGTCGGCACCTCTGTCCTCATGGAAAATAACAAAGGGCAGACCCGCAGCTTTCTCGTGACGAGATTGGACGGCAAGACCCTGACGGTCGACGGCAACAATCCGCTTTGCGGCCGAGAGGTCGTCTTTATGCTCGAGATCGTCACTGTGCGCGAGCCGACCGACGAAGAAGCAAGAACGGGTGGAGCGATCGGCGCCCAGGCGGCAGTCGATCCGTCACTCATGCGACCTGTTTGAATGACAACCCTGGTTTCAATGCAAAAGGTGACTTATGAGCGAGCAAAAAACAATCGCCAATGTTCCTGACGGCCACGCGCGCTTTCTGACGACGCGTCAGAAGCAGCCAAACGAAAAGGGATTTGTCGGTTACGAAACCGTCTGGGAGCCGTTCCAGAAGGAAGCCGATTACGAGACCCCGAAAAAGCCGTAGACAGCCATGTCTAAGCTTGTGCCACCGCACTTTTCAGATCAGGTCAGGCCACTGCTGCTGCCTGAGCGCGAACGTGCGGACGAACGCCAGCGCGGGGAGAAGCGGAAAAAAGTCCCGCTCGATTCACGGGCGGTCTCCGACGTGTTCATGCTGGCCATGGGCGCCTATACGCCGCTCGACGGTTTCATGGGCCACGACGACTGGCGTGGTGCGTGCGTCGATATGAAACTGGGCAACGGCGTGTTCTGGCCGATTCCGATCACGCTTTCCGTGAACAAGGACGTCGCCGACAGCATCAATCCGGAAGAGGAAGTCGCGCTCACCGACGCCGAGACGGGCGATATCCTCGCTATCATGCAGGTCAGCGAGAAATACACGATCGACAAACAGCTTGAGGCCGAGCACGTCTACCGGACCAGCGATCCGAAGCATCCGGGGGTCGCCAAGGTATTGCAGCAGGGTCCGGTTAATCTGGCCGGACGCGTCTCGGTTCTCAGCGAAGGCGAATATCCCACCAAGTATCCTGAACTCTATATCCGTCCCGCCGAGTCGCGGGCGATGTTTGCTGAGCGAGGCTGGTCCACCGTCGCGGCCTTCCAGACCAGAAATCCGATGCATCGCAGCCACGAATATCTGGTGAAGATCGCGGTCGAGGTGATGGACGGCGTGTTCATCCACCAAGTGCTCGGCAAGCTGAAGGAAGGCGACATTCCGGCTGAGGTGCGAACCCGCGCGATCCAAGCGATGATCGACAACTATTTCCGGCCGGGAACCGTCATTCAGGCCGGCTACCCGATCGAGATGCGTTATGCCGGGCCGCGCGAGGCGTTGCTGCACGCCCTTATCCGCCAGAATTTCGGCTGCTCGCATCTGATCGTCGGGCGCGATCATGCCGGCGTCGGCAACTATTACGGCCCCTTCGATGCACACCACATTTTCGATGAGCTTTGGCCCGGCGCGCTTCTGACCAAGCCGCTGAAGATCGACGTCACGTTCTATTGCCGAAAATGCTACGGAATGGCGACGGCGAAGACCTGCCCCCACGATCCCAAATATCATATTTCGATTTCCGGCACGCAACAGCGGGAAATGCTCTCGAGCAACGCGGAAATACCGCCCGAGTTCAGCCGGCCGGAGGTGGTGGCGATCCTGAAGGAGTATTATGCGGGCCTGCGATCGGCGGACCGGCATCCCGCCTCATGATCATCGCGCAGATATCCGATACCCATATCGCTCTCGATACGCCCGACGCCGATCGGCGAATAAGCGATTTCGAGCGCACCATTGCCGACATCAACGCGCTC
This sequence comes from Xanthobacteraceae bacterium, assembly GCA_049796395.1. Lineage (GTDB taxonomy): Bacteria > Pseudomonadota > Alphaproteobacteria > Rhizobiales > Xanthobacteraceae > BOG-931. The sequence continues at coordinate 9,220 of JBARER010000127.1, read as the reverse complement.
GATCCGGCACCCGACCTGATCGTTCATACCGGAGATATTGTCCATAACGGACGGCCGGATGAATATGCGAAGGCGGCGGCAATTCTCGCTCACGCGCGTCGGCCGGTTTACGTACTGGCCGGCAATAAGGACAATCGGACGAATTTGCGCGCGGCCTTCGCGGCCCACGGCTATCTCGATCCCGATTCCGATTTTATCGACTACGCCATCGAGGATTATCCGGTCAGGCTGATCGCGGTCGATACGCTCAACACCCACAGCAACAAGGGTGACTTTTGCGCCGTAAGAGCTGAACGTTTGACCAAGATGATCGATGCCGAAAGCAGGAAGCCGATCGCGGTTTTCGCGCATCATCCTCCGTTTGAGGTTCCGGTGGGGCCCGACCCCGTCAACTTTGAAACTCCCGTGATGATGGAGAGACTGCGCCAGGCGGCGCAGCACTCCGGGCTAGTCATGGCCGTGGTTAGCGGCCATGTTCACCGCGGCACCGCCGGTTGCGTCGGCAACATCCCGGCGACGGTGATGCCGAGCATCGCGACGTCATTGCGCAAAGGTGAGTATCCCGCTCACGTGAGGACGTGCCCGGTTTATCACATCCACCAGTTCGATCCGGCTTGGGGCTTTGCGGTCGAATCAAGGATCGTCGGCATAGATTGGTCGGCGGCGTCACAGGAGCGCGCCCCAATCCTGGCGCGCCGCGCCGGTTGGCATTGAATCTTCCGATCGATGGGTTACGGCTCGAGATCATGGTGACACACAGCAATCCCGAAGCCCAGGACGCCAATCGGCGCGCTCCGGCGCGCGATCACTCGATCTGGGCAATATGCGCGTTGACGATGATGTCGTGGTACTTCTTGATTTCGTCGGAAATGAATTTTGCAGCCTGATCGGGCGGCAGATACATCGTCTCGGCGCCCTGCCTCTCGAAGCCGGCGTGAACCTGCGGATCGGCCACCGCCTGCTTGAGTGCGCTGTTCAGCTTGTTCACGATCGGCGATGGCGTGCCTTTCGGCGCCAGGAGCGCGAACCAACCGGAGACCTGATATTGCGGCAGCCCGGCCTCTTTGGTAGTCGGCGTATCCGGCAGAATCTCGAGCCGATTGGGACCGGCCACCGCCAATGCCTTGGCGCCCTTGGCTTGTAACGACGCCGCGATGTTCGGATACCACTGGAAGCCGAGCGGCACCTGACCCGACATCAAATCCGTCGCGTATTGCCCGATATTCCGATACGGCACATGAGTGAGCTTGACACCCGTGAGTTGGCTGAAATATTCGCCGGCGAGGTGCTGCGAACTGCCGATACCGACCGATCCAAAATTAAGACCTGGGTGTTGCTTGCCATAACTGATCAGCTCTTGCAGCGTGTTGACCGGCAGTTTCGTGCTTGCCGCCACAACAATGGTAAAGGACGCGAACGGCGAAATCGTTTCGAAATCTTTTTCCGGATCGTAATCGAGTTGCTTGTACAGCGTTACGTTGGCGGCAACGGGGCCTGATCCACCGCCAAGAATGGTGTAACCGTCCGGTGTCGCGCGGGCGACGTCGGCGGTGCCAATATTGCCCCCAGCGCCGGGCTTGTTCTCGACGACAATCGGCTGGCCTAGGATTTTCGACATTTTCTCGAACAATACGCGGCTGACCACGTCGCTGGCGCTACCGCCGGCAAACGGGATGATGGCGGTGATCGGATGTGACGGATAGGCGGCGGCGTCTTCAGCGCACGCGGCCGTGCTCACGGCAGTGAGCGCGCCGAGGGCCAGCACCAAAGCCGCGCCACGAAAGGCATTCATTCCAAGATACTTCACGACGAATTCCTTTACTGGATAACCGGCTCGTAAAGCATATCCCGACTTAACAAAATCGGGAGATGCTTTCGCGTTTGTTTTAGCATGTTCTTTTCCGCAAAACGGGTTTCCACTTTTGCGGAACGGGCTCTAACCTTTAAAGTGCTTCTCCAGTCCTTGCCAGCCTTCAAAATAATCGAGCTGCAATTCCGCCGACTCGGCAGCGTAGCGGGTGAGCCGCATGGCGTAACGGCTCTCGAACATGAATGCCATGGTGTCCTCAAGCTTATGCGGCTTGAGCTCCGCCTCCGTCGCCCGCTGCCAGGTCTCCGCATCCGGGCCGTGCGCCGTCATGCAATTGTGCAGGCTGCAGCCGCCCGGAAGAAACCCTTCGGCCTTAGCGTCGTAAACGCCCTGCAGCAGGCCCATGAACTCGGTCATCACGTTGCGGTGGTACCAGGGTGGACGGAACGTGTCTTCGCCGACCAGCCAGCGGGGTGGGAAAATGACAAAGTCGATGTTGGCGGTGCCTGGAACATCCGATGGCGCGGTCAGCACGCTGTAGATCGACGGATCGGGATGGTCGAAGCTTACCGTACCAATCGCCATGAAGCGCGACAGATCGTATTTGTATGGCGCCAAATTGCCGTGCCAGGCGACGACGTCGAGTGGCGAGTGATCCATCTCCGCGGCCCATAAATTGCCTTGGAACTTCGCCACCATGAGGCACGGTTTGCGGATGTCGTCGTAAGCGGCCATGGGACTCAAGAAATCGCGGGAGTTGGCGAGCCCGTTCGAGCCAAGCGGCCCGAGCTCGGGAAGCCGCAACGGCTGTCCGTAGTTCTCGCAGATATAGCCGCGCGACGGACCGTCGGGCAGTTCGACGCGCAGCCGCAGCCCGCGCGGGATGACGGTGATTTCGCCCGGCGATGCCTCGACGATACCGAGTTCCGTCACGAAACGGGCGCGGCCTTGCTGAGGCACGATCAGCATTTCGCCGTCCGCATTGTAGAAATATCGTTCCGTCATCGAGCGGTTGGCGGCGTAGATGTGCACCGCCATGCCGATTTGCGTCGCGGCGTCGCCGTTGCCGCCGAGCGTCACGATACCCTCGACGAAATCGGTTGGCGCTTGCGGAACGGGAATCGGGCTCCAGCGTAATTGGGTCGGGCTCGCGTCGAGGTCGTTGAAAGGGGCGCTGCGAATAAGACCGTTATCAACGCGCGCATAAGGCCGGTGCACGACCGAAGGCTGAATGCGGTAGATCCAGGTGCGGCGGTTTTCCCCACGCGGCATCGTAAAAGACGTGCCGGAAATCAGCTCGGCATAAAGGCCGTGTGGCGGGCGCTGCGGGGAATTGCGCCCAACCGGCAATGCGCCGGGGACGGCTTCGGACGAGAAATGATTGCCGAAACCTGATTGATATTGAAGTTCCACCGCAATGGCATTGCCGGCCATTTGGCGCGGCCTAGTTTCCTGATTCATCATGAACCTTCCCCGCCACGCGCACGCCAGTCGCGGACGGCGACAGCGGCGATACTCGGCGACTGGACCTGCGCATTTGCCCCCGCAATGATGCAAGCTAATTGGTCGCTCTTGTAACCAATATCCGCTTTCAGCAAACCGGGCGCAAGCCGTGACAGAGGCCCAAGTTCCGAGACTAGGTGCGGTGCCGCAATTCGCCTTGAATGACGCACAATTCGTCCCAAAAGCCGCCAGCTTGAAACGCCATCAGCAGCGGCGGAGGTCGAGGGAAACCTTTCATTAATCATTGTTGCGCGCCGCCTTCGCCGCGGCGACGTCACGCGCCTCTGAGGGAACGGGCATGCGCGCCATCATTGCATTCGCGCTTCTGCTCGCTGGATTTTCCAGCGCCGCGCCGGAGCCGGATTATATGTCCTATCTCGACGGAAATGCCGCAGCCGTCGGCGGCACCGGTGCGACGGCGCTTGTCGAAATCGAGTCCTCGATTGGCCGCGCCGATCGGCTTCCGGTCCCCTCGCCGCGACCGCAGCCCGACGCCAATCCGGTAGCAACTGTAACTTTCGACGCCCCGGCCGGCACCGATTCCAATTCCGGACAAGGCAACGACGTAGCGCTCGGCGACCTCTGCAATGCGCTTTTCAGCTCGGCGCTAGATAATGATTTGCCGGTTCCGTTCTTCGCCAACCTGATCTGGCAGGAGAGCCGGTTGCAAGACGACGCTGTGAGCAAGAAAGGCGCTTTGGGCATTGCCCAATTCATGCCGCAGACCGCCGTCGAAACAGGCCTCGACAATCCGTTCGACCCGCTGCAGGCGATCCCTGCCTCGGCGCGCTTCTTGCGCGAGTTGCGCCTGGAATTCGGCAATCTCGGCTTTGTCGCCGCCGCCTACAATGCCGGCGCCCACCGTGTCGTCGAATGGCTGGAGCACCGCGCAAACCTGCCGCGCGAAACCCGCGGCTACGTTGTCCGGGTCACCGGGCTTTCGGTCGACGATTGGCGCAGAATGGCGGTGAACGATGAAGCCCTCACTTTCGTTCGGCGCCTCCCTTGCCGAAGTCTTCCGGCGTTCGCCAGCGTGGAAGAGGCGCAAACCGGTCAAGTACGATTGCAGCAGGCCAAGCTTGAACAAATCAAGCAAGAGCAGGCTAACGACGACAAGCGGGTGGCGGAGGCGGCAAAATCTCGGAAAGACGCACACGATCGCGCCGTCGCGCGCGAGCACGGCCACGGCAAGATTGAGCGGCACGAGGCCAGTCACGCCACGCACGACCACCGCCGCAGCAACCGCGAAGCCGACGGCCGCATCCGCGCCCGCCGGGACAAGCACACCAGCGTCTGACAAAGCCGGTGACTGATCTCAGTCGACGGCCGTCGACGAGCCGCGTCTTATGCCAAGCGTCACAATACGCTGCAGCAAATCAGGGTACTCGATCCCGATGTGTTTTGCGGATAATGCAAATTCCTGACTTTCGGCGATTTCCGGATTCGGATTGGCCTCGAGAAAATACGGCGTGCCGTCAGTGGCGAGACGAAAATCGATCCGAGCATAGCCGTCGAGTTCCAGCGTCCGGTAAATCCGCTTCGCCATGCCCTGAATGCGAGCGTTTTGCTCCGGCGTCAGGTCCCGGGCCGGCCCGTGACGAATACCGCGGCGTTCCTGATAATCTGGATCGTGCTTGACCTTCTCGGTGGCAATCAGCCAATCGCCTTCGGGCATATTCTGGAACGTAAGCTCCCACACCGGCAAGACGGCGAGGCGATCGTTGCCGATAATACCGACGTAGATCTCGCGTCCCTCGATATATTGCTCGGCGATTGCGGCGGTGCCGATGCGATCGTGGATGAAATTCACCCGTTCGACGAGTTTTTCATCGCTGTCGACGACGGAGGCCTGCGAAATGCCGTAGGAGGCGTCCTCGTTGACGCTTTTAACGATGAGCGGCAAAGCGAGGCGCGCCGGGCGTTTGACCTTGCGGCCTTTTGGAAAGACGGCGAAGGCCGGCACCGGAATGCGATGATAATGCACCAGCGTCTTCGACAGATCCTTGCCGCGCGCCAGCATCAAACCGCGCGGATTGCACCCGGTATAGGGCACCCGCATCAGCTCCAGATAACTGACGACGTTCTGGTCGTAGATTGCCTCGCCGTGAAATTGCTCGAGCAATGTGAACACCAAATCGGGTTTCCACGAGTCGATCTCTTCACGAATAGGCTTCAGTTCGTCGTGCACGCCCAGCGGGCGCACCTCGTGACCAGCGGCACGCAGCGTCGACACCACGTCGTACTCGGTCTTCCAAACGTTTATTTCCTGTTCGGTGTAGCCCTTGATCGACTCGGGGGGGATCAGGTCGGGATGAACCAGCACCAGGACGCGCCTTCGTCTCATAGCGCGATCCATCTTCGTCGCGATGGACCAAACAGGGCGTGCATGGTTTTGGCGGTCAGCAGCACCGTGAATTCCATGATCAATTTGCGCTCGGAGCCGACGGCGCGCAGACCTAGCTCGCGGCAGCGCTGGATCATCTCGTCAAGCACGACGTCGAAAGTGAGTTGGTACTCGCCGGTCCATTTTGCGACCAGTTCGCGCACGTTGGCGCGGTTGCGACGGATGAACGCCGAGGCGGCTTCGCTGTGGCGATGCCGCGGATCGGCCGAAAACAGTCGCCGCAAATCGCGGTCGTAGGTCTTCGGGGTATCGACCACATACAGCGCACGTTTTTTCTTGTAATAGTCGCCCAGCGTCTGGGTGAACGTGCTGAGCGGATCGACTTTCTCACGATGCGTGAGAACCGGCCGCTTGCCAGCAATTTCGCCCATTAGTTCGTCGATATATTCGAGTTTCTTTAGCGCCGGCCAGCCGGCATAGCGCGTGCGCCAATGCGAGCGCGGCCGCAGCCATACCGCGAAAGTCTCGGCGAAATCCTCGTCGGGATGGCTCTGTGCGTACCACAGCCGCAGATGCTGAACGTGATTGCGGCTCGCCGGATTGGGCCGGTAATAGCGCGGATAGCGCCTTGAAGACGGACCGAAAATTTGCTGCCAGCGGCGGCGATGATGAAGCTGATAAGCGTGGGTGACAACATGGCCGCATTCGTGGCGAAGGATGCGCATGCATTCGGAGGTCGTGCCCCCCTCAATGTCGAGGATCATTTTCTTTTCGAGGCGCATGAGCCGGGGATGGGCGAGATAGAACGGAATGGCGATGCCCGGCGTGTTTTCCGGGGAAAACCATTCGCTCGAAATCCAGGCATGCGGCCGCGCGCGGATGCCGTGATCCGCAAGTTCGCCGTTGAGCGTATTCAGGCATTTTTCGAGCCACGTGCCCTCGACCGTCACTTTAAGGTCCTTGAGTCGGACCTCCAGCAACTCGTCGTCGGGCAGCCTGGCCCAAGGATAGTTCCGCCTGAACTTTCTACGCGGCATGAAGCGAGAAACTCCGACAACAGGACCGGCCAACCCGTCTCTGCAGGGCGAGGATACTTGACCCGCTCGCCGTTACAATAGAGACCGGACTGCTGGCAGGATCGGACTGGCGAAGCGAGAAGAGCGTGTCGGAACGTGTCGAACCGGTGCTTGTGATCGGCGGCGGCCCGGTTGGATTGGCGCTTGCCGGAGATCTCGGCTGGCGTGGCATTTCCTGCTTGTTGATCGAGCAGTCGGACGGCTCGATCTATCAGCCGCGGATGGACCTTGTCGGCATTCGCACCATGGAATTCTGCCGCCGTTGGGGCTTGGTACCGGCGGTCGAGGGCTCGCCCTACCCGCGCGACTACCCCCAGGACAATATCTATCTGACGAGCCTCACCGGCTACGAACTCGGCCGCGAGCGGTTTCCCGGCGTCGGCCAGGCACCACGGCCGCCGCAGAGCCCGCAGCGGCGCGAACGCTGCCCACAAAATATGTTCGATCCAATCCTGCAGGCTTTCGCCGCGTCGCGACCCGGCGTGAGGCTTCGCTATTGCACACGGTTGCTGTCGTTCACTCAAGATGCCGAGCGCGTCACTGCGGTGGTCGAGAACGTGACGACCGGCGCGCGTGAAGAAATTGCAGCGCAATATATCGTCGGCTGCGATGGCGGGCGCAGCAGAGTGCGCGAGACGCTCGGCATTGCGATGCAGGGCAATCCGGTCCTGACCTACACGACGAATGTGATCTTCCGCTGTCCGCACCTGCTTTCGCTGCACGACAAGGGTAAAGCCTACCGTCACATTCTCATCGGGTCGGAAGGCACCTGGTCGACTATCGTTGCCATCAATGGCCGCGATGAATGGCGTTTTTCGCTGATCGGTAGCAGCGAGCAACGCGAATACACAACCGAAGATATCGAGGCCGCCATTCGGCGCGCCGTCGGCTGCGACTTCGAGTTCGAGATTTTGAGTGTGCTGCCGTGGGTGCGACGCGAACTGGTCGCCGAGCGTTATCGCAGGGGGCGCGGCTTCATTGCCGGCGATGCCGCGCATGTGATGTCGCCGACCGGTGGCTTCGGCATGAACACCGGCATTGGCGACGCCGTCGATCTGTCCTGGAAGCTCGCCGCCGCGCTCGAAGGCTGGGGCGGCGACGCTCTTCTTGAGTCTTACGGCATCGAGCGCCAGCCGGTCGGCGTGCGCAATGTCGCCGAAGCGAGCGGCAATCTGCGCCGCATGTTGGGCCTCGCCGCGCATCCCGATCTGCTCGATCCGACGCCGCAAGGCATGGCGACGCGATCTAAAGTCGGCCGCGAATTCTCCGAGACGATGCGGCGGGAATGGTTCACGCTCGGCATTCATCTCGGTTATCACTACGAAGGCTCGCCGATCTGCTGGCCCGATGGAACGCCGCCGCCGCCTGACCATGCGAATGCCTACGTGCCGACGGCGCGGCCAGGGCACCGCGCGCCGCATTCCTGGCTGGCCGAAGGCCGTTCCACACTCGATCTGTTCGGTCACGGCTTTGCGCTTCTCGGCTTCGGTACGGACGTCGAGCAAGCCGGTCCGCTGTTGGCGGCAGCAAAGGAGCGCAAAGTGCCGCTGACCTTCCAGGCCATCTCAAATCCGCAGATTGCCGCTCTCTACGAGCGCAAGTTTATCCTGGTTCGTCCTGACGGCCACGTCGCCTGGCGGAACGACAGCATACCGGCGGACGCGCTCGCACTGATCGATACAGTGCGCGGCGCCCCGGTTGCGTGTAAGATGGGTTAGGCCAGTCAGCGGCCAGCAAAGAGGAACCGCCATGCAGGCCACGACCCGAGAAGACCTCGCCCGCTCCGGCACGTTGGAGGAACTGTACGGCAAGATTGCGCAAATCGGTATCGCGCCCGGCTGGAACAAAAAGGTTGCCTCGCTGTGGCCAGCGCCGAAAAAGAATTTTGCGCCGGCGCATTGGAGCTATGAGCAGGCGCGCGGGGCCCTTGATGCCGCCGGCCGGCTGATCAACACCGAGCTCGCGGAGCGGCGCAATCTCATCCTTTACAACCCGGCGTCAGGCGACAGCTACGGCACGGTCCGCACCATGGTCTCCGCCTATCAGATGATTCTGCCGGGCGAATGGGCTCGCGCGCACCGCCATACGCCCAATGCGTTGCGCCTCATCGTCGACGCGGAGCCAGGCGTTTACACCGACGTCAACGGCGTCAAACTAGCGATGGAACCCGGCGACGTTCTGCTTACGCCGAATTGGTCGAGTCACGGTCACGGCAACGACAGCCGTGCCAGCGCCTATTGGCTCGATTTCCTCGATGTGCCGCTGGTGCAATTGCTCGAGCCGATGTTCTTCGAACCTGCGGAAGGCGAAGGCGAGGACAAGGCGCGCGCGAGCCTGCCGCCCACCACGGACTCGCCCTTCGTCTTTCCGCTGAGCGAGACATTAAAGCGCCTCGATGCCGCCACGCCCGATCCGGCCGGCCCGTTCGGCACTCATGTCGCGCTCGGCGATCCGGCAATGGACACGATCGCGCTAGCGATGATGCGG
>JBARER010000126.1:0-2243 GCA_049796395.1 Xanthobacteraceae bacterium | reverse complement strand
GATTTACGGCGCCCGGCACTGCGCTGCGTGAGGAGCGCAGCCGAATTTCCTAAGCGACCGGATCTCACAATACTCAGCGAAACTATCCCCTTGTTCTATATCGTCCGGAATAGCCATGGTTTCTGGGTGGCGCGGGACGCGGAAGGCAGTTGCGGCGGTATTTTCCTGTTGCGGAGCTCCGCTCTACGCTTTGCTCGGAACAAAATGGCGCCGGCTGGGTGCGCGACGATGGACCTGAGCGGCCCGCTTGAGCTCGATATTCCGAATCAAGGCAGCCGCCTTGTCGAGCCGTTGAGCAAAGGAATTGACATTGCCCGGCAACGGGCGCCGGCCCTTGCGGGCTCGGTGACAATGGCGATCGGCGGATGGCGCAGGTTCGCCACCCAGGTCTCTCGCGCGTTCGCCGAAGAGCGGAGGCATCGCGCCGCGATCGAGCGGGAGCTTTTTCGCGGCGAGTATACGCTGACCTCAAAGAATGACGACGATCTGCCGGTCCTGTGACTAGCCGCCGCATCCGGCCATCCGAGCGATCGGTGCCGCGGTGACAGGTCTAATGAGAAACCGTATGAAACGGTCCCAACCAGAGGCGCCTCGCGCCTCCCGGCAAACTAACTTCTTCATGGTGGGCCAAGACGGTCGCGGCAATTGGGTGGTGCAAGACCAAAGCGGAACGCGGGGTGGTCTGTTTGTCGAGCGGCTCGATGCGCTGTGCTATGTTCGCTCCCAAATCGCAAATCGCTCGGCGCTTTATATTGCAGTCAGCGGCGTATTCGAATTGGATATGACGAACGGCGATCTCGATGGCACGCGGCGGATGCGTATCGGCACCAGCGCACATTTCAGAAAATTTTATTCAGCTTGACGCGAAAAGCGTGAGTCCGATGCAACGACTCTTCGCTAAGTAGTTTCACCCGGTATTCAGAGATTTCACCTATCACCGAAAGCGTGCACGCGTCGTGGAGGGGCGTGCACGGCCATTGATTCGCGGTCGGTCATTTCAAAATTCGACTTTGGGGGAGTCTTCGCAATCAGAGCTTCGGGGCTTCGGCAGATGACGAACCTTATTTGCTTATTCGGCGGCGCTTTAAGGCAAATGCGTCGCTTTCGCCGCGACGAACGCGGCTCGATGGCCATGATGATGGGCCTCACCACGATTCCACTCATCTTCGCCGTCGGCGCCGGCGTCGACTACGGTACGGCGAATATGGCCAAGGTGAAGCTTGACGCAGTGGCTGACACGGCCGCGCTTTCGGCGGTCGACCACCAAGCCATCACCGGCACGCCGGCGGCAGCGCAGACCACGGCGCAAAATACCTTCAACGCCGAGGACGGCAATGTTCCCAATGTCACGGTGAGCAATGTATCGGCCACGGTAACGGACTCGACGACCGGCCGGACCGCCGTGGTCGGTTACACTGCGACCAAGGCCAATCTGTTCATGGGAATCTTCGGCTATCCGACGACCACCATCACCGGGTCGTCGACGGCACAAGCCGGCCTGACCACGAATATCGATTTCTTTTTGCTGCTCGACAACTCGCCGTCGATGAATATCGCCGCGACCAGCGCCGGCATCACAACCATGGTCGCCAATACCGCGGCGCAAGGCGGCTGTGCCTTTGCCTGCCACGAGTCCGATCCGTCGGCTGATAATCTCGGCAATCCGGGCGGCGAGGACAATTATGCGCTGGCCAAGAATCTCGGCGTCGCGACACGCATGCAGAATTTGGCGAGCGCCACCCAATCGCTGATGAGCTCGGCGGCCGAAATGGAAGGCTCCAATCAGCAATATCAGGCTGCGATCTACACTTTCAACAGCACCGGCCTCAATACCATCCAGCTGCTGACCTCGAACCTCGGCAATGCGCAGACCGCGGCGGCAGATATCAACGTCCAGGAGGTTTATTCCAACAACTGGCTCACCAAAACGAACCAGAACAACGATACCGACACGGATTTCGAAACGGCGATGTCGGCAGTCAATACGCTCATGCCACCGCCAGGAACCGGCACCCCGGCCAGCACGCCCAAGGAGGTGTTGTTCATCGTCAGCGATGGCGTCGACGATGAAGTGTCGTCATCTTGTTCGCAGTCCTTGGACGGCAGCCGTTGTCAGGCGCCGTTCAGCACCACGTGGTGCACGACCGTCAAAAATCGCGGTATTCAGATCGCGGTGCTTTACACGGATTACCTGCCGCTGCCGACCAACTCCTGGTACAATGACTGGATCGCGCCGTTCCAAA
>JBARER010000125.1:0-3776 GCA_049796395.1 Xanthobacteraceae bacterium | reverse complement strand
GCGGCGATGCTGATGGCCGGCCTCGACGGGGTGAAGAACAAGCTCGATCCGGGCGAAGCAATCGACAAGGATCTCTACGATCTGCCGCCGAAGGAATTGAAGAAGATTCCGACCGTGTGCGGCTCGCTGCGTCAGGCGCTTGAGGAGCTCAACAAGGACCGCGCCTTCCTCAAAGCCGGCGGCGTGTTCGACGACGACTTCATCGACTCCTATGTCGACCTGAAGATGAGCGAAGTCATCCGTTTCGAGCACACTCCGCATCCGGTCGAGTACGAAATGTATTACTCGGCGTAACGCGTCGCGTTGTGTTTTCCTCCCGGCATTGCGGATCGCAATGCAACTCAAAGGGCGCTGCGGCGCCCTTTTTCTTTTGTGAAACCGACTGCCACGGGCCCTAGCCGATCAAAGCGTCGTAGTCGGCATGAGAGCCGATCCAGAACCAAACCAGTTCGCCATCGGCTTCGCCGGCGAGCGCGCGATAACGCGAGCCGACACGTACGGACCAGAATCGTCCAACTTTCTTCAACTGCAGCGACGGGTGCCGCGGATCGTTCTTCAACAGGGCATAGTTCTTGTCGGCGAGGGCGCGGACCTGTTCGGGAAGCCTCGCATAGCATTCCTAAAAGGCGCGGCTCGCAAAGTGCCTCATAGCTCGCGGGCACCGCCTTTGCGGAATTCGTCGATCGCCTGATCGGCCAGCCGGTCGAGCTTGCCGGCCTTGGCATCGCGCTCGATCTTCTCGTCAAAGCGCGCGGTATCGAACGCCTCGAACCAGGCGCGAAACTCCGCAAACTGCTCCGGCGGCAGCTTAGTGACAGCTTTTTCGAGGTCTTCTATGGTCATCGCGGTATCCTACCACAACTGACGGGCAAGATCGCTATTGCCGGGGCCGACCCTGCAATCCAGTGGCTAAGAAGCGTAGGATGGGTTGAACGAAGTGAAACCCATCATTGTATTTGGAAAGGACGATGGGTTTCGCTGCGCTCTACCCATCCTACGGGCTGTCACCGTAATTCTGGAACATCCGGCGTTGGAGGTTTAAATACGGGCGCAAGTGAGGAGACGGAGCAAGAAGAGCCGTCGAAGTAGGTGCGTGATCGGAATACGTCCATGAAAAACAAGATTTGGGCGGTCGCCGTTTATACTCTATTTGGCACCATAAGCGCCTGTTTTCTTGCAATGTATGGCCTTGACGGACGATACGTCAGTTACCCTTCCGCGCCTGACGCTGCAATCGGCAGGGTTTTCGCACGCACAATCAAGTACCAGGGACAAGTGTACCTCACGGCAAAGGAGTATGCACCGTACCAATGGCTAATGGAATGTGTCATTGTTTGTTGCATCCTAATCGCCATTTTATATGTGATCTATTTCGTGCGGTCATGGCTTCGGAGAAAGCCGCAATGACAGGTTCCTTTGTAATAATTGCAGTCGGCTTGTCGATAATATTTTTGGCATTAGCTCAGATTCGTAGTGCCAGAAAAAATGGGTACGTAGAACGGAATACTGGTCGCTGGGTTTCCCCGACAAATCGCCAGTCGATCAAGAATTATGTGAGGGGGAAATACGCCATTGGTGTTGGAGGTGTCTTCATTGTCATGTTTGGCTTGTGGGCATGGTTTTCGCCACAAACACTGCTTGCGCTTTTGCCGCCTCCCAAACCCTAGCAATTCCATATTCCGACACCCACACAATAATCGAATTCCCAGCAAATTACGGTGGCTGATCGCGAGCCTGACCGATGCCGACGGCAATGTCACCACCAACGCCTACGATGCCGACGACCGGATCGCCACCAAGGCTGCGCCGCCGGAAGCCACGGTGACTTATTCCTAGAATTACGAATTACGGTGACAGTGCACTTAATAGCACTTAATATCTGTCACTCGTCTCACCGCACCAAAATCGGCACCGTGAGGGTCTGCAGCGAAGGGATCGGCATCCGCTTCATCTGGCCGCGGCCATCGGCGCGGCGCTCGATTGAATTTGACACCAACTCGTCGTCCGGCTCGACGCGATTGCGGCCGTTTGCCTTGGCGCGATAGAGCACGGCGTCGGCACGACCGATCAGCATATCGATCGAGGCGTCCGGCAAGCCGCTGGCCACCCCGATGCTGACGGTGACCGGAATTTGCGGACCATCGGGCGCCACGGCAGCCGCCTCAAAGGCGGCGCGCACGCGTTCGGCGACAATGCAGGCATCGTCGAGCGTGCCCGACAGCAACGCGACAAATTCCTCGCCGCCGATGCGGCCGATCACGTCAGTCGCGCGGGTGGTCGAGCGGACCACTCTGGCAAACAGCGCCAATACGGCGTCGCCGGTCTTATGGCCGTATCGGTCGTTGACGGATTTGAAGTGATCGAGATCGAAAGCGAGCACGCTGACCGGCACTTTGCCGGCTCTGCCGCCGCTCATCAGCATCGCGGCGGCGGCAAAGAAGCCGCGGCGGTTGAGAAGGGACGTCAGCGGATCGGTCTCGGCTGCCGCCTTGTAGCGGTTGACGGCGCGATCCTTCGCCAGCACGAGCACGATAAAGGCGGCGCCGATCACATAGAGCACCACTTCAATGGCAAAGATCGCGATCCATCCGGTCGCGAGACTGCTCACCCCGAGACCAGCCAGCGCCACCGGAAACAGAAAAATCGCGCCGTGCAGCATCGGCACGAACAATGCCGGCCAGCGCCGGATCAGCGCCTTCCTTCGCTCTCGCCACAGCTCGGCGGCGATCAGAAACGTATAGGTCGCGACGATCATCGAGCTCAGCAAGATGCGCGCGGCCGGCGATGGCGAAACGTCCGTGATGCCACTCGCGGCCCAGATCACGGCGCCGAAGCACATAGCGCCCCATCGCACCTCGCGCCCGTGGAAAAGGCGCGCCGCGCTCCAGATCATGCCAATCGCGATGAACAACAGATCGTCGGCGAAGCCTGCAGGAAACGGCGGCGAGATCAAGCCGCCGAGTTGCCAAAGCGCGCCGGAAAATCCGCCGAGAAGATAGGCCAATCCCCACCATGCGAGCGCTTGAATGCGATCCTGCACCCAGGCGAACAGCAGGAAAAGTCCGAGCAAAACCGTCACGCAGGTTGCGATGACAAAGAGCGTACCGATGTCGAGCGACATCGACGCCGCCGCGAAGCGTGCCAACATTATCGCGATGCTCCTCACCTCAATAGGGAGAAGTGCCTATCACGGTTATCGCAGCTTTGGTGAGCGTTCGCTGATCAGGCTTTGCCGGGAGTATCACCGATCGCGCAGGTTTACTCAAATAAGCTTTGAAAATTGCGGCAACCGCATTGCCGAAGCCGCAACGGCTGAGGCTAGAGCGCAATCGCTTTAAAAGAAATAGATCGCTGCTTTAATATTTAGGTGAAGCATGATTTTTTCGGAAAACCGGTTTCCACCCTCGGATCGAGTCCGAGGGCAGGCTTTCTCCGGATCATGCTTTGACGCGCGTCAGGATGCGATGCGCCAGCGGCGCGTTGCCGATTGCGCTACGGCGCCGCGATCGGGCCCGATGATCGGCACGATCGGCGGGGAGAGCGCACGCGTTGTGTCGCCTTGCGGCATTTCTATCTCGACACGATTGCGGCCGAGCTCCTTGGCGCGATAGAGCGCCCGGTCGACGATTGCGAGCAGGTCCGTCACGGTGGCCGCCCGATCGCAGCCCAGCGCAACGCCCGCGCTGACGCTCGGCGCGAAGCTACGGTCACCGAAACCGACCGCCGCCGCGGTGAAATTGCGGCGGACCCGGTCGGCGATCGCGTAGGCCTCGTCG
>JBARER010000124.1:0-8081 GCA_049796395.1 Xanthobacteraceae bacterium | reverse complement strand
GCTTTGCGCTCGCCGGCGGCGGCACCAACTGGTCGTTGGCGCAAAATCTCGGCGGCGGACGCAGCGACGCGCTGCAGGTCGCCGGCTACGGCATCAAGCATTTTGGACCGCTGTATGTCACGGCGATGGCGGCTTTCGGCAATTCCTGGTTCACCACCAACCGGGTGGCGGCCTTCGGCGATCAGTTGCGCGCCAGCTTCGACGGCCAGAGCTATGGGCTGCGCGGCGAGAGCGGTTACCGCTTTGCGGTGACGCCGACGTCGGGGATCACGCCCTATGCCGCGGTGCAGACCCAGTGGTTCCACGCGCCGGGCTATTCGGAGACCGATCTGACCGGCGGCGGTTTTGGCCTGACGTACAACGCGCAGACCGCGAACGATACCCGCAGCGAGCTGGGCGCGCGCGCCGACGATTTGATGACGCTCGACAATATGCCGGTGCTCCTGCGCGCGCGCGTGGCTTGGGCACACGACTGGGTGAGCAATGCCGCGCTCGGCGCCGTATTCCAGACGCTGCCCGGCTCTACGTTTACGGTCAACGGCGCAGCGGTGCCCGCCAACTCGGCGCTCGTCTCCGCCGGCGGGCAATTGTTCTTCAGCCCGAACTGGTCGGTCGAAGCCAAGTTCGACGGCGAGTTCGCCTCCTCCGCCCAGACCTACGCCGGCACCGGAACGCTGCGCTATACGTGGTAAGGCAGGCTGTCCTGCGGCCCCGACTCCGCAACGACGCCCGCTTTTTATTGAAGCATGATCTTTTCGGAAAACCGGTTTCCACTTTTCCGGATCATGCTTTAAGCCGCCTTGGCCCAGAGCTGCGCCGAGGCGCGGCGCGCACCTTCGGCGAGCGACTGCAATTTGAGCCAGACGATCTTGCTGTCGACCTGAACCCGGCCGGCGAAGGTGCCGAAGCCGCAATCCACCCCGGCGATGACGTTTTCGCGCCCGACCGCATTGGCGAAGTTCAGGATGCGGTCGGCGACCACTTCCGGATGCTCCACCGTATTGACCGTCGAATCGATGACGCCCGGTACGATGATCTTGCCGGGCGGCAGCTTCACCTCGCGCCAGATTTTCCATTCATGCTCATGCCGGGCATTGGCGGCCGGAAACGACACCGCCAGCGGCTTCGCCATGAGCACGATGTCGATGATGTCGCGGAGCGGCACGTCAGTGTGATGCGGCGCCACGGTCGAGCCCCAGCATACATGCATGCGCATGCGGTCGGCCGGGATACCGGCGACCGCGTGATTGAGCGCCGCGACATTGACGGCGATGATTTTTCGGAAGTCGGCGAGGCTTTTGTCGAGATAGACGGTGTGTCGCAGCATCGCCAGATCGGGACAATCGAGTTGCAGGATGAAGCCGGCGTCGACGATCGCCTGGTATTCGCGCTTCATCACCTCGGCAAGCGCGTACACATAGGCCTCTTCGCTCTTGTAATGCTTGTTCTTGAGATAGCGCGCGATCTGGCCCGGCGACGGCGAGGTCATGAAGGCTTCGGCGGCACGGGCGCCGGCCCTCGCCTGCTGCATCGCCTGCTTGGACAAATCGATGTCGGCTTGCGCGGCGTCCCAATCCTTCCAGGCGACCTCGCCGGTGCAGGCCGGCCGGTGCTGGAACGGCGAGGCAAAATGCGTGAGCAGCTCCGCCAATTCCGGAAATTCCGCATCGCCGGTGCCAAGCGGTGGCGTGCTGTCGCCGGCAAAGCCTGCGAGCCGATCCAGCACATGCACGGTGTAATCGGCGCGGCCCTGTTCGCCGTCATTGATGACGTCGATACCGCATTCGATCTGCTTTTCCGCCACATACGCGATCGCCTCACGGACGGCGGCCGCGAGCTCGGCCTTGCGGACGCCGGGTTTGGCCTGTTCGGCGAGCAACAGCTCGACCACCTTGGCGGTGCGCGGCAGGCTGCCGGTATGGGTGGTCAGAATCCGATCGGTACTGCGCTGCATTTTTCTTTCTTCTCCACCTGCACGGCCGCTTCCGGCCCGCGTTCGGGCCAGAACGGCGCGCAGTGTGCTGGCTTTCCGGCGTGGCGACAAGCGGGCGCCGTGCACCGGCTTGGCGCGAAGCGCGTCGCAACTTGACAGCGCTCAGTCAACCAGCGCGCGGAACAGGCACCATTCGCCCGGCACGCCCTTGAGCGTGTGCGTGCCGCGCGGCTCGAAGGCGAGGCCGGAGCCGGCCACGAGGTCGCGCACCGTCTGCGACACCAACACTTCGCCCGGTTGGGCAACACCGGCGACACGGGAGCCGATATGGACCGCAATCCCCGCAAGATCGGCGCCGACGATTTCGCATTCGCCGGTATGCAGCCCGCAGCGCACCTCGAGATCGAGCGAACGGACGGCGTCGCGGATCGCACCGGCGCAGCGCACCGCGCGCGCCGGGCCGTCGAAAGCGGCGAGGAAGCCGTCTCCCGCCGTGCTGATTTCCCGGCCGCGGTGCTGCCGGAGCACGTCCCGCACCTTCACGTAAAAGGCTTCAAGCAAGCCGCGCCAGACTTTGTCGCCAAGCTTTGCGGCGCGTTCGGTCGACCCGACCAGGTCTGTGAACAGCACGGTTGCCACCGCGCGCTCGGTCTCATGCACGCGGCGCCCGCCGGTCAAAAACTGCTCGACCTGATCGGCGATCGCCTCGCCACCGTCGATCCAATAGGCGTGATCGATGCCGGGAAGTTCGATTAGTTTCGCGCCGGGGATGCGCTCCGCCATGTAGCGGGCATGGCCGACTTCGCTGACGCGGTCGCCGCTACGATGCAGGATCAGCGTCGGCGTGCGGATCGTCGGCAAAATATCGCGAACGTCGATTTCGCGGTTCATTTGCATGATAGCGCGAGCCGCGCCTGGGCTCGCCGCCGCGCGGAAATAGGCGGCCAATTCCTCCGCGGCCTCGGGTTTGTTGATCAGGCTCGGCGCCATCGTCGTCATGCTGACCCCTTCGGGCGAGCCCCAATTGTGCTCGATATTGGCAAGCACCCGATCCCACTGTTCGCTTTTCCAGCCGAACGGATAATCCGGCGTCCAACTGCGCTTGGCGTAGGCGCCGTAGAGCACAAGCGCTGCAGTCCGTTCCGGATAAGTGGCGGCGTAAAGAAGCGACATCGGGCCGCCCTCGGAGACGCCGAACAAGGCGGCGCGCTGCGAGCCGATCTCGTCGAGGATCGTCTGCACGTCGTGCATGCGCTGCTCGAGCGTGAAGACCTGCGAGCTGCGGTCCGACATTCCGGTGCCGCGCTTGTCGAGGACGACGAGACGGCTGAACGCGGCGAGCCGGCGCAGAAATGCCGCCATGCCGGGGCTCTGCCACGCCGCTTCGACATGCGACACGAAGCCGGGGACCAGAATGAGGTCGATCGGTCCGTCGCCGATAACCTGATAGGCAACATGAACGTCGTCGCTCTTGACGTAGCGCGTTTTCGGCATAGCGGCCATCGGCGACCTCGCGCTGATTTCGGAAACGACGCACTAGCCCGGGCAGTACCAGTAGGAGCGGCGCCAGAAGCGGCCGGTCCGCACGTACTCGCCAACCCTGGTGTGCACCAGATATTGCTGCTTGGCGCTCCGATATTCGAGCTTCGATGCCGGCCGGCAGTCTCGCCATGGCGGTTGTGCGGCTTGCGCGGCTTGTGACAACAGCAACGCCATCAACGTCACAGCAACAGCGGCGGGAGCGTAATCTCTGGCGCGATCCATCGGCGAAGACCGGGCGTTTTGCGTGTTAATGCCAATACGGCGGATAGCCTGACGACTTCTCCTGCGCCGCCAAGAGCCGCAGCATCGCCGGCCATTCCAAGACGCCGTAAGGCCGGCGCGCGCCGGGCTGATAGAGATGCGCGGTATGCGCCAGCACGTTCTCGCCCGGCATGGTCAGTTCGGTGCGCGCCGCCATGGCGTCGACCTGCGACCGGCACGACAGTTCGAGCTGATACATGGTGTTGAAGGCCTGCTGGATGGTGGCGCCGCAGGTGAGCAGCCCGTGATTGCGCATGACCAGCGCGTCGTGCGCGCCGAGATCGGCGACGATGCGCGCGCGCTCGTCGGTGTCGATCGCCGGGCCTTCGTAGTCGTGGTAGCCGATATGGCCGTGAAAACGAATCGAGGTCTGCGACAGCGGCAACAGTCCGCATTGCATCGCCGACACCGCGACGCCGGCGCGGGTGTGGGTATGCAGCACGCAGGCGACGTCGGGCCGCGCCTTATGGATGGCGCCGTGGATGACATAGCCGGAGACGTTGAGGCCGTAATCGGTGTCGGGCTTGGCGACGATGTTGCCCTCGACGTCGATCTTGACCAGGCTCGACGCGGTGATCTCTTTGTACAGGAGCCCATAGAGATTGATGAGCAGATGCTCGGTGCCGGGAATGCGGGCCGTGATATGGTTGTAGATCAGGTCGGTCATCTCGTAGGTGTCGACCAGGCGATAGCAAGCGGCGAGATCGAGCCGCATCTGCCATTCCTGTTCCGGCACCTCGTTGCGGATTGACTTGAAGTCTGTCGCGTAATTCACGGTGTTTCCTCCATTTCCCGCAGTATAGCGGCGTGCACCGCGAAGGCGAAAGGGTGCAGGCGATGGGGGACGTGGCTGGCGCTTTAGCGCTCGCGCTTGGCGGAAATACCGGCTACGGCGAGATTCGAGCGAGCGCGCAAGGTTATGCGGCGCTTGTCGGTGGTGACGCCGTCGCCTTTTATGAGGCGCAGCTTGCGCGGCTGCGGTGCGGGGGGCGCCAGCTCTCGAAGTTTTTGCGCGCGCTCGGCGGCGCGCTTCGCCTGCATTTCGGCAAGCCTGATTTGCCGCTCCCGCTTGTCTGACAGGAGTTCCGCCTCGGCAAGCGCCGTGTAGTGATCCGCGACTGCCAGATAACGCGCGCGAACGCTGTCGCTGAACGTTCCCGCCGCCAAGTCGTAATTGTCCGCGGCCTGCGCCCGGAATCGCCGAATTCGAACGAAGCGATCCAATACCGACATGGCACCACCCGCGACCTGACGAACACCACTGCCGCAGGCGCGGTGAGGATTGGATATGCCCGCTTGGGATTCAATAAGGCAATCAATGCTTTTCCACAGTTAAGCGTCGTTCCGCCACTCCGGACAGTCTCGCTTGCCGAGAACTTGCAATCGCGAATTGCAGTATGCTTGCCAGTTCCGCACGGGACCCGACATAACCATGACCTCACGTTTCACCTATCGCTCCGATCCGATTCGCATCGTCTTCGGCACCGGCGCCATCGGCGCGCTCGCCGCGGAAGCGGATTTCCATAAAATGTCGCGGCTCGTCGTGTTGTGCTCGGCATCGCGCCTCGACTTCGCGCGCCGCACCACAGCGGGCATCGCCGACCGCTGCGGCGGCTTCTGCGACGCCTCGGAACCCAATATGCCGCGTGCAGCGTTCGAGCGCGTGTTGGCCGATCTCAAGCGGCACCGGGCAGACGGCTTTGTCGTGGTCGGCGGCGGCTCGCCAATCGGATTAGCCAAGGCCGCGGCGGCGACGACGGGGCTGCCTTACATCGCCGTGGTCACTACCTATTCCGGCTCGGAAATGGCGGCGCGCTGGCGCATCGGCGTCGCCGCTGACCGCGTCACCGGCGACGGTCCGGCGGCGCTGCCGGCAACCGCGATCTACGATCCCGCGCTGACGCTCGATCTGCCGCCGCGCGTGTCGGCGGCGAGCGGCATGAACGCGATGGCGCATGCGGTCGAA
Source organism: Xanthobacteraceae bacterium (assembly GCA_049796395.1). GTDB lineage: Bacteria > Pseudomonadota > Alphaproteobacteria > Rhizobiales > Xanthobacteraceae > BOG-931. The sequence continues at coordinate 2,379 of JBARER010000124.1, read as the reverse complement.
AGCCTCTACGGCATCGACACCAACCCGGTGGTGCAGACGCAGGCCGAGGAAGCCATTCGCCTGCTCGGTGCAAGCCTGCCGCGCGTTCTACAAAATCCGCGCGACCTCGCGGCCCGAACCGACGTGATGTACGGCGCCTGGCTTGCGGCCAATTTCCGCGCCGAGGTGGGCCTCGAGCACGCCATCGCCCAACGCGTCCGGCAGTGGTTCGAGCTCGATCACGCCCATACCCATGCCGTCGCCACCCCCTACGCCATTGGCTTCAACGCTGACGCGGCGCCCGACGCGATGGCCCGCATCGAGCGGGCGCTCGGCGTTGGGAACGCGGCACGCGGCCTCTACGATCTCAATGTCCGGCTCGGCCTGCCGACGGGCTTGAAAGGTCTCGGCCTGCGCGAAGAGGACATCGGCAAAGCCGTCGACGTGGTTGCCGCGGTCGCCATCGAGCATCCCAAGCCGGTGTCGAAGGCCGATCTTTTCAACATCATCGCCCAGGCTTACGCAGGCGCGCCGCCGCGTTTCTGATAGAGCTTGCCGCATGAGCAAACCAACCGCCGGCTCCGGACTGAAATGGGTCGGTCGCGCCATCCGGCGGTTGGAAGATCCGGCTTTGGTGACCGGACGCGGCCGTTTCACCGCCGATCTGCAGGCAGAGCATCATGTGAGGTTCGTCCGCAGCCCGGTCGCTTCCGGTCGGATCGTGCGCATCGCGGCGCCGGACGGAGCGGCGATCGTCACGGCGGCAGATTTGGCGGGCGCGCGGCCGATCCGGCCGATGCTGCACAAATTCGATTACCGGCCGATCGAGCAGCGGCTGTTGGCGCAGGAGGTGGTCCGCTTCGTCGGCGAGCCGGTCGCCGCCGTGTACGCGCCAACGGCGGCGCAAGCCGAAGACATGGCCGATGGCGTCGACGTCGAGATCGAGGAGCGGCCCGCCGTGATCGACGCCAAAGCGGCGCTCGCAGCGGACGCACCGCGCGTGCACGCGACCGGTAACGTGATCGTCGACGGCCGTTTTACGACCGCGGACTTCGACGCGGCGCTCGCCAAGGCGCACCGCCGGATCACATTGAACATCCGCTCGCGCCGGCAGAACGCGACCCCGCTTGAGGCGCGCGCCGCACATGCGGCTTTCGATGCCGCAACCGGACGCGTGACGCTGACCTGCACGACGCAGATGCCGCATCTTCTGCGCACCGCGATCGCCGACGTTCTCGATTTTCCCGAATCCGATCTGCGCGTTATCGCGCCGGATGTCGGCGGCGGCTTCGGCCAGAAAATGTCGCTGCCGTCCGAATATGCCGTGCTGGTGTGGCTGGCGCGACGGCTGCGCACAAGCATCGCCTGGAGCGAGGACCGGCGCGAAAACCTTATCGCCGCCTTCCACAGTCGCGATCAGTATATCGCGCTCGACGGCGGCTTCGACCAGCACGGCAAGCTCGAGGCGCTCGCAGCGGATGTGATCGCCAATATCGGCGCCTATTCGTGCTTTCCCACGACCTGCGGCGTCGAGCCCTTGATGGCGCTCGCCGAACTGCCGGGCCCCTATGAAGTTAAGGCCTATAGCTGCCGCGCCCGCGGCGTCGCCACCCATTCCTGCACCATGGCGCCCTATCGCGGCGTATCGCGTCCGGTCATCACCCTCGCCATGGAGCGGCTGATGGACAAGGCCGCGGCCGAATTCGCGCTGTCTCCGGTCGAAATCCGACGCCGCAACCTGATAAAAGATTTTCCCGCGACCTCGGCCACCGGCCTCGTGTTTGACGAAGGCAGCTATATCGAATGTCTCGACCGGGCGGCGGCGGCGATCGATGTAGCGGCGTTTCGCGCCCGGCAACGCGACGCGCGCTCCGACGGGCGTTATCTCGGCATCGGCTTTGCGACTTTCTCCGAGCGGACCGGCTATGGCAGTTCGGCCTTCGCCGCCCGCAGCATGGAGATCACGCCCGGGTGGGAAATGGTCGAACTGACCATGGACCCCTCCGGCCGTGCCGAAGCCCGCATCGGCGCGAGCCCGCACGGTCAGGGCTTGCGCACCACGCTGGCGCAAATCGTCGCCGAACAGCTCGGCATCAGCCCGGCCGAGGTGCGCGTCATCCATGGCGACACCGACCGCACGCCCTACGGCTGGGGCACTTTCGCCAGCCGGTCGCTAGTGATTTCCGGCGGCGCCACCATGCTGGCTGCGCAAAAGCTACGCGAAAAGCTTCTCGCCATCGCCAGTCATGTGCTGGAAGCCGCGGCCGAAGATATCATGCTCGCCGAAGGTCGCGCCAAAGTAACCGGCACCGACCGCGCGGTGGCGATCGCCGAGCTGGCGCGCGCCGCCTATCACCAGTCGCACCGCTTCAAAGGGATGACGCCGGGGCTGTCCGAGAG
>JBARER010000123.1:0-11544 GCA_049796395.1 Xanthobacteraceae bacterium | reverse complement strand
GCCCGGTGCGGCTCCCGGCGCCGCTCCCGAGAAGAAGTGAGGTCTCGCTTTTATTGGGCATGATCTTGTCGGAAAACCGGTTTCCATCCCCGGATCAAGTCCGAGGACAAGGCTTTTTCCGGATCATGCCCTAGCGGGACAAGGCCGATGCGGCTCCTGGTGGGACTCGGAAATCCGGGAGCGCGCTATGTCGGCAACCGGCACAATGCCGGTTTCATGGCGCTCGAAGCCATCGCCAAGCGCCACGGTCTGCCGCCGTGGCGCCGGCGCTTTCAGGGCGTCGCCACCGAAGGCGCCATCGCCGGCAGCCGCGCCCTTCTCCTTCTCCCCGGCACCTTTATGAACGAGTCCGGACGCGCCGTCGCCGAAGCCGCGCACTTCTATAAAACGCCGCTTGGCGACGTCACGGTGTTCCATGACGAGATCGATCTGCCGCCGGCGAAGCTGCGCGTCAAAATCGGCGGCGGCATTGCCGGCCATAACGGCCTGCGTTCGATCTCCGAGCATATCGGCAACGACTACCGGCGGGTGCGCATCGGCGTCGGCCATCCCGGCAACAAGGATATGGTCCAGCATTACGTGCTCAGCGATTTCGCCAAGAGCGAGCGTGGCTGGGTCGAAGCGCTGCTTGCCATCATCGCCGACAATGCCGAACTGATCGTCCGCGGCGAGGATGCGAGCTTCCAGAACAGGGTCCATCTCGCCATGCTGGCGAAAGGCTTCGGCGAGGCGGCGGACGACAACAGCGATCGCGAAAAATCGTGAGACGAGAAATGGATCGAAGTACCGATGGGCTTTAAATGCGGCATCGTCGGCCTGCCGAATGTCGGCAAGTCGACGCTCTTCAACGCGCTGACCGAGACCGCGGCGGCGCAGGCGGCGAATTATCCGTTCTGCACCATCGAGCCGAATGTCGGCGAAGTGGCGGTGCCGGATGCGCGGCTCGACATTTTGGCGAAGCTCGCCAAATCGGTACAGATCGTGCCGACACGGCTGACCTTCGTCGACATTGCCGGCCTGGTGCGCGGCGCTTCGAAGGGCGAGGGGCTCGGCAATCAGTTTCTCGGCAATATCCGTGAGGTCGACGCCATCGCCCATGTCGTGCGGTGCTTCGAAGACACCGACGTGACCCATGTCGAAGGTCGCATCGACCCGGTTGCCGACATCGAGACGGTCGAGACCGAGCTGATGCTCGCCGATCTGGAAAGCCTGGAGCGCCGCGTCGACGGTTTGAGCAAAAAAGCCAAAGGCGGCGACAAGGACGCCAAGGAGAGCCTCGATCTCATCGGCCGTGCGCTGACGCTCTTGCGCGACGGCAAGCCGGCGCGCCTGACCGAGCGCAAGGCGGAGGAGGAGAAGGCCTTTCATATGCTCGGCCTGCTTACGGCGTTGCCGGTGCTCTATGTCTGCAATGTCGACGAAGCATCCGCCGGCAGCGGCAATGAATTTTCCCAAAAGGTCGAGGCCAAAGCGCGGGCCGAAGGCGCGGCCGTTGTCGTGATATCCGCCAAGATAGAGGCGGAGATCGCCGTGCTGTCGCGTGACGAGCGTGAAGATTATCTCGCCACCATCGGATTGAAGGAAGCGGGACTCGACCGGCTGATCGCCGCCGGCTACGCGCTGCTGCACTTGGTGACTTTCTTTACCGCCGGACCGAAGGAAGCCCGCGCCTGGACAGTGACCGGCGGCGTCAAGGCGCCGCAAGCCGCCGGCGTCATTCACAGCGACTTCGAGCACGGCTTCATCCGCGCCGAAACGATCGCCTATGACGATTATGTGGCCTGCGGCGGCGAGGCCGGCACCCGCGACGCCGGCAAGATGCGGCTCGAAGGCAAGGATTACGTCGTCCATGACGGCGACGTCATGCATTTCCGTTTTTCGACGTGAGAGCGGTGCGGTTGTTTTTTTTAGCGTGTCCTTTTCGCAAAACCGGTTTCCACTTTTGCGGGACACGCTTGATCCGATCGGGCGCGATCGCTCATTGCTGATTGCGGACGCCGCCCTGATTTCTGATCGCGCCGAGATGCTCGTTGATGCGGAACACGATGAGCACGAATTCGGCGATGATGCGCGCCAGGATCAAGCCCATGAAGGCGCCGAGTATGCTCGCGATCAGAAGCAGCATGCCGACGAACGGATTGTAGGCCATGACTGTCAGCGAATTGACGGCACCCGCCACGCCGAGCAGGACCGAAATCACGACCGCCAGCCAATAGAAAACTTTGATCACGGTGGGCGTCACGAACCGCTCCCACTGGAACAGATCGCTGAGGCCGAACATGATTCCTCCTGCCAAGGCGGCGCGATTCTCGATTGGGCGACATTACTGCACCCGGCATTGCAGCCGGTCAATCGACCGGCCAGCCACCGCAATTTTAGTTGCGGCCATAGGGTGTGCGGCGGGCCTCGGCCACGATCCAGGCGCGGAAATTGCGGGTTGCCCCACTTTCGGCGTCATTGTCGCTGACGAGGAGATACTCTCCCGCCGGCCATTCCGGCCGCGCCAGCGGGCAGACCAGGCGGCCAGTTGCAAGTTCTCGTTCGATCAGCGGCAGCGACGCCATCGCCACGCCCAAGCCGTCCACCGCCGCCTGCAATTGCAGATGCACGTGATCGAATTCGAACTGATGAGCAGGGGTCACGTCGGGGCTGCCGGCAAGCTGCAGCCAGGTAGACCAGGCCGTGCGCGCAGTGGAAGAATGCAAAAGCGTGTGCGCGCGCAGATCGCCCACGGTCGTCAGCGGCCGCGTGCGCAATATGTCCGGGCTGCAAGCCGGCAACTGAATGTCCTTGAGCAAGCTCCTGAACTTGAAATGCGCGCCCGGTTCGCGACGCGACCGCACCCCGATATCATAGGCGCTCCCCACATAGCGGAGTTTGCGGGACGTGGTCGACAGCTTGATTTCTACGTTCGGAAATTTCGCCTGAAAGCCGCCGAGGCGGGGAATGAGCCAGCCGCTGGCGAAACTCGTCGGTACGTTGATCCGCACCACGCCTGAAACGCGGCGCTGCGAGCGTACCGGGCCAATTCTGCCGCTTGCCGACAACAGCCGTGAAAACGCGGCGGTCACGTCGGCGAGCAGTTCCGCTCCTTCGTCAGTGAGGGCGACGCCCCGGGCGCGCCGCTCGAACAGCGGCAAACCGAACCAGTCTTCCAGCAGCCTGATCTGTTTGCCGATGGCCCAGTGGGTGACGTTAAGATCGAGCGCCGCGTCGGCGAAGCTGCCGCGTCGCGCCGCCGCCTCGAACGCCCGAATTGCGTTGAGCGGCGGCAGGCTCGCTTTCTCGAGAGGTGACTTTTTCTCCCTCATGACGGGAGATTAACGCAATTGAGCCGTGAGCGCGACGAATTTACTTTCGTCGCCATGCGAAGATTGTTGTTTTGGGACGATTTCAGCGCATTGACGCCGCGGATATCGGGCGACGAACGGCGCGTGGCCGTGGTCTCGGGCACCGCCCACGCGCTGCACGACGGCTATACCGATCTCGTCTACATCATGTTGCCGATCTGGCAGGCGGAATTCGGGCTCAGCTACGCGGCGCTCGGGCTGTTACGCAGCGTGTTGGTCGGCGCCATGGCCGCTTTGCAAATCCCGGCCGGCTTTGCTGCGGAGTGGTACGGCTCCGCCATCGTGCTGGCGCTCGGCACGGCGCTCGCCGGTCTCGGATTTTGTTTCGCCGGCATGAGCGCCGGCTTCGCTATGTTGCTCGTCGCGCTCCTGATCAGCGGCATCGGCTCGAGCACGCAGCACCCTGTTGCCTCCGCGCTGGTCGCTCGCGCCTTTGCCGGGCCCCGTTCGCTCAAGGCGCTCGGCACCTATAATTTCACCGGCGATATCGGCAAGATGACGCTCCCGGCGACGCTGTCGCTGATGCTCCTGGTGATGGCGTGGCGCCCGGCGCTCGCCATCCTTGGCTGCCTCGGCGTCGTGCTGGCGGTGGTGATCTATCTCGTCACCCCCCGCTTCGAGAACGAGACCGCTCATGCCAAGACCAAGACGCAGGGTGCCGTTGAGCGCCCGCATCGGCGCTATGCGTTTCCGGTGTTGTTCAGCATCGGCATGATCGATACCGCGACGCGCATGGCGTTTTTGCTGTTTCTGCCGTTCGTGTTGCGCAACAAGGGCGCGAGCGAGCAGACCATCGGCTTGGCCCTGACGCTGGTGTTTGCCGGCGGCGCCGCGGGCAAGCTTGCCTGCACCTTTATCGGCGCACGGATCGGCGCCGTCGGCACGGTATGGCTGACCGAAGGCTCCACGGCCGTGGGAATTCTGGCGCTGTTTCCGCTGCCGCTCATCGGCGCGCTGTTGCTGCTGCCGCTGATCGGCGTCGCACTCAACGGCACGTCGTCGGTTTTGTACGGCTCGGTACCCGAGCTGGTGCCGCCGCAGTGGCGCGCCCGCGCGCTGAGTATCTTTTACACCGGCGTGATCGGCTCCGGCGCCATCTCGCCGATCTTGTTCGGTCGCGCCGGCGACGCGCTCGGCGTGTGGCGGGCTTTGACCATGATCGCCGGCTTCGTTCTCCTCACGCTACCGCTCTCGGCGCTGCTGCGCGGCGCGCTGTCGCGCCCATAAGGTCGCGGCGCGGCCCGACGGCGTCAAATTTGTGGCGCCGGAACCCCAGCGTCGCTGCGATCTCGGCAACTCGCTTCCGGGCAGGAACAGCTCCCTTGCAACGGCGTTGGGCTCGTGGATCGGGCCGGTCGTGGAACGTACGTCCAGGAGTTCCAGGGCCCGAACGCTAGACATAATGGAGAACGTCATGAGGCTTCCCGTTTCTTATGCCGCGCTTGGCTCGGCGGTCGGCTCAGTTTTGGCTTTGGCCCTTGCGGGCGGCTCCGCGGCGCAAGCACAAACGGTGATTACACCTGCGGTGGTCGATCAGCCGGTGGTTACCGTGCCGGCGGCCACGGTCGTGCAGACGACCGAAACCGTTCGCACGGTGCGCCCGGTAGCGGCGCGGACCATCCGCCGCCACGAAGTGATAACGACACGCACCATCACGCGGCGGGTGCTGCCGACGACAACCGTGATTGCGCGCACCGTGCCGGCCATGCCACAGCCGCTTTATGATGAGGTCGCGCCGGCGCCGGTCGCGACCGCGCCGCAGCCGCTTTACGACGAGGTTTCGGCGCCGATGGCTCCGGCGCCTCTGGCGGCCGGCCCCCTGACTGATGCAGCACCTGTCGCCGGTGACGTGGTCGCCACCGAACCTTACACCTATCGTTACGTGTATCAGCCCGACCGCATCCTGGTCATCGATCCGGCCACCGGGACTGCCGTGCAAGCAATCCCGCGCTGACGCTAGGGCCGAAACTGCGGCGAGATCGAAGAAGTAGGAACTGAAGTGGTAGGCGCCCCGGACTGAGCCAATCGGTCCGGGGTCGTTCCCGCTTCTCGCCGCGCCGCTTGGCCGCCGATACACAGTTCATCGTGTTCGCTGGTTCCGTCCTGCGACCGTGCTATACTGCGTCGGTCAATCGACGGAGCACGATGATGATCCTTCCCGCGGCATTGCTTCTCGGCGCCCATCTGATGACGCCGGTGGCCGACAGCGTGCCGAACCTGAACGTTCAACAGGTCTGCCAGGGCATTGCGCAGCAGGGCGGCGTTTCCTTCCACGACACCGATACCAGCGTCGAGAGGAAGAACTGCCTCGACAGCGAGCGGGCCGTCCGCGACCAGATCGTCAAGGAGTGGTCGAGCTTTGCGTCGGCCGACAAAGCAGCTTGCACCAACGAGTCGGAGATGGGTGGCGAGTCGAGCTATACCGAATTGCTCACCTGCCTGGAAATGGCGCGCGATGTCCGCACCATGAAAAACGAACAATCGAGGAAGCCGGCGGCAAGCCCGGCCGACCCCGCGGCTGCTCCGCCGGGACATGCGCAACCGAAGCCGATGTAAGCGGTATGCTCTAATATCCGATGAGGATTTCGCTGACGGTTGGTTTCGCTGCGCGCACCGCCGGGTCGTCCGAACTGTAGTCTTTATCGGCTGAAAGGGCTGCAAGCGAATCCGCCGGAACCTTGGGGTCGGCGGCGAGGCTGATGCCCGATTTGCAGCCGCCCGGCAGCGCCGACAATTCGCCGCCATCCCAGTCGCTGACGGTGGCGACGCCGGTCTTGTCGAAGCCCTTGAGCTTGAATGGCTTTTGGTTGAGCTTTTCCAGTTGCACGACATTGAGCCCAAGCCGCAGGCCCTCGGGGCCGCTCCACTGCGATTTGCCCTTGATGTCGATGAGATAGATGCCGCTGCGCTCGGCGGGATTCGACCACCAGACTTCAAGGCGGCGCTTCGGCTCGTTGGGAAACACGATCGTGGCCTCGACCTTGGAGCCGCCATTGGCGGTGACATCGCCAAACGTGACATTCTTGTAGTCGAAGGTCATGGAGAGCCGCAGATGATTTGAATCCTTGGCAAAGATGCCGCTGCAAGCGACCACGTGGGCACTGGGCGAGGGCATTTTCGGCGCAGCGGGTCGGGGGGCCGCCGCAGCATGCGCCGGCGGATGTGCGGCACCAGGAGTAGCACCATGCGCAGCACCGGTCGGTTCCGCAACCGGCGACGGCACTTGCTGCTTCATCTGCGATGGGGCGAGCTGGTCTTCGGTGTTGAGATTCGGATCGGGCTGCATGGCCGGCGAATGCTGCTGAGCCGCCAGCGGTCCGGCTCCGGCGAGGCAAAGCAGCAATCCAAGCACGCCGGGCCGCCCGGCGCCGATCCATCCCGCACGCATCCCCAGCCTCCCGTCTCATCCCGAAGTCTGAGCTGAATTATAGCACGGGCCTGGCGCGAGCATGGGCCTGGCACGAGCATGTGTTCGACGCGGCCACTCGCCACATGCTTTTTTGGCAAGCATGGCCTTTTTCCGAAAATCAGAGTCCGCCTCGGATCAAGTTCGAAGGCGGGCTTTTTCCGGGTCAGGCCTTAGGCGTGTACTGGAAACCGCCTTGGTAATTTGGTGGAGCCAGGCGGAGTCGAACCGCCGACCTCTTGAATGCCATTCAAGCGCTCTCCCAACTGAGCTATGGCCCCGGTAGCAGACGACGGACAACGGATGACAAGCGACAGACCTATCCTCTGTTCTCCGTCAACCTTCCTCCTCGGTCTCGATGTCGCCGCCGATAATATCGGTGACATCGGCATCTTCCTCTTCCTGCTCCTCGATGAAAGTGTCGTCGTCATCGAGCGTTTCGTCCATTTCGGCTTCTTCTTCGCCTTCGGCCCCGGGCTCGGCCGTAGCGGGTTTCTTCGTTCCTTGCGCTTCGGCGTCGGCCTCTTCCAGAGACACGGTTTCCACCTCCGCGGTCTCCGGCACGGCGACCTCCTCGACTACGGGCGCCTCTCGCTGGACGACCGGGGCGGGTTCGGGGCGAGCACGGCTGACGACCGGCGCCACCACGTAGACCGTGCCGCATTTCGGGCAATGAATTGGGGTCTTGTTCAGGTCGTAGAACTTGGCGCTGCAATTGGCGCAGAGCCTTTTGGTGCCTAGCTCGGCTTTGGCCACGATCCGCATCCTTTCCCGCAATTCGGGTGTCTCACTTGGCTAGTCGCGGCGCGGCTGTCAATAGTCGATCTGGCCTTCGGCCGCATCTCATCAAACCGCAGAAACCGCGGGATGGCGGGCCGCGGTACCCCGTGTTAGAGGGCGCTCACGCCGTGGCCAGCGATGGTAACGACTGGAAACCCGATGCTCGCCGACCGTGTTCCGCTTACCGCCCGCCGCAACGGCCCACTGTCCGGCGCCGCGCGCGTGCCGGGGGACAAGTCGATCTCGATTCGCGCTCTCATCCTCGGCGCGCTTGCGGTCGGCGCCACCCGCGTTGACGGCCTGCTTGAGGGCGAGGATGTGCTCAATACGGCAAAGGCGCTGGAGGCTCTTGGCGCCCGCATCCAGCGCACCGGGCAACGGCAATGGCTGATCCACGGTGTCGGCGTCGGCGGCTTTGCCGAACCGGCCAACGCGCTTGATTTCGGCAATTCCGGAACCGGCTGCCGTTTGACGCTCGGCGCCGTCGCCGGCTGTCCGATTACCGCGATCTTCGACGGCGACGCTTCGCTGCGCAGCCGGCCAATGCAGCGCGTCCTCGACCCTCTGCAGCGCATCGGTGCGCGCGCGCTCGTCTCGGAGAATGGCCGCTTGCCGTTGACGCTGGTCGGCGCACGCGATCCGATCCCCATCGTTTTCGAACCGCCGGTGCCCTCAGCGCAGTTGAAATCGGCGACCTTGCTGGCCGGCCTGTCCGCACCCGGCGAGACGGTCGTCATCGAAGCCGAAGCGACCCGCGACCATACCGAGAAGATGCTGGCTCATTTCGGCGCCGAAATTAGCGTCGAGGCGGCGGGTGGCGGGCGGCGCATCACGCTGGTCGGTCAGCCCGAGCTCGCGTCCCGTCCAGTCACGGTTCCCGCCGATCCGTCGTCAGCGGCATTCCCGCTGGTCGCCGCGCTGCTGGTGCCCGGCTCCGACATCATTCTCAACGGCGTCATGATGAACCCGCTGCGAACCGGGCTCCTGACCACGCTGGCCGAAATGGGCGCCGCGATCGAGCCGCTCGAAAGCCGCGACGAAGGTGGGGAAGATGTCGGCGACCTGCGCATTCGCGCCGGGACTTTGCGCGGCGTCGAAGTGCCGGCCGCGCGCGCGCCGTCGATGATCGACGAGTATCCGGTGCTGGCCGTGGCGGCGGGTTTTGCCGAAGGCACGACCGTCATGCGCGGGCTCAAGGAATTGCGGGTCAAGGAATCGGATCGGCTGGCCGCGACCGCCGCGCTGTTGCGCGCCAACGGCATCGACGCCGATATCGAGGGCGACGACCTGATCGTCCATGGTAAGGGCCGGCCCGCTGGCGGCGGCACGGTCACGACCCACATGGATCATCGTATTGCCATGGCCGCCATCGTTCTGGGTCTTGCCAGCGAGCAGCCGGTGCAGATCGACGATGGCTCTTTCATCGCAACGAGCTTTCCGGGGTTCGTCGAATTGATGCAAGGCCTGGGTGCGAATTTGGTAGCATAGTGCCCGTTAGTGCTGCCGCCGCTTCAACGCTAGGTATGCGGTCGCGCGCTAGCTATATTAGCGAGAATCGAGTTTTGCGGGATATCGAATGGCGAGGCAGACATGACAAAAGTCGTGGTCGCTAAGTTGGCACCGAAAAGGCCCGGAGGGCGGCGCAGCCGTCTCGCAACCAGGCACATTCGCGGGCCGAACGGCAAGCGATTGCCGCTATTTGCTGTCGATTCCAATGATAATAATTTCGATGACGATCTGACGCGTGCATTCACACTAAACGTCGAGCGGGCGCGGCAAGCAAATACGGCGATGTTCGGCTCACCGGAGGGGCCTCGCAAAAAGGCTGTCCGAAAGCGGAAGTGACGCCGATTTTTTCTCTATGGCATCCCGAAAGAACATTGCTCCTGCATTTTGGCTGATCGCTGGGCCGAATGGCTCCGGTAAGAGCAGCATTTACGGTTCCAATTCCGACGCCATCTATGGCGACTCGAACATCACAGATTTTTCTCGCTCATTTTGGATCATTAATCCTGATTTGCTCACCGCGAGAATTCGCTCGGCTGAAGGCAAAAGGCTTCGCGAGGCGAATTTAGAAGCTGTCCGACGCATCGAGGCTTGGCTTGAAACATCGATCGATGCGCACCAATCGGTCGGCGTTGAAACAGTTCTCTCGACCAGCAAATACCGTCGATTGGTTCGGGCTGCAAAAAAGCGAGGCTTCGAAATACGACTGATCTACGTCATACTTGAAACCCCGGACCTTAACGTGGAGCGAGTTCGATTACGCGTCAGAAAAGGCGGTCATGACGTACCGGTAGAAAAAGTCCGGGAACGCTGGGCGCGTTCCTTAAGACAATTACCGTGGTTTCTCAATCAAGCCGATTGGGCGCTTATCTTTGACAACTCACGGAAATTACGAATCGTCGGGCGAAAGATGCGTGGTACCGTCACTCTTGATCCAAGCGCGCCTTCGGCTATCCAAGAGGTGGCTAAAAAGATTCGAAGGCTCAATAAGCGATGATCATCGCCATCGACGGCCCGGCTGCGTCAGGAAAAGGCACGATCGCGAGGCAGCTTGCCGCGGTTTACGGGTTGCATCATCTCGACACCGGGCTGCTTTACCGGGCCGTGGCCAAGGCCATGCTTGATGCCGGCTATCCACCCGAAGACGTCGAGCGCGCCATCGATGCTGCGATCAGGCTCGATCCGACGAAATTCGACGAGAATGCGCTGAAACTGCAGGCAGTCACGGAGGCGGCGTCGGTGGTAGCTGCCATTCCCGAAGTGCGGCAGGCGCTGATGAATTATCAGCGCGGATTTGCCACCCGACCGCCCGGATCGGTGCTTGACGGCCGCGATATCGGCACGGTGATCGCTCCGGGGGCCGATGTGAAGCTGTTCGTCGTCGCTTCGCCGGAAGTGCGGACCAAACGCCGCGTGCTCGAATTGCGGTCGCGCGGCGAAAACGTCGACGAACAGGACATCCTGGCCGACCTATTGCGGCGAGACGAGCGCGATTCCCGGCGGACCGCGGCGCCGCTGAAAGCCGCGCCCGACGCGCACTTGCTCGACACCACGCATTTGGGTATAGACGCGGCATTCCGGGCCGCCGTCGACATCGTCGAGGCCGTTCGAGCGGGCCGAAAGCGCCGATAACCAGCGCTTTCGTCATTGGAGGTCAGCCCGCTCACCGCTTCGATCGCGCCAAGCTCGGATCAGGCTTCGAAAGCCGTTGACACGCTTTCCTGAACGTATGGCCTTGGCCCCATCCGCCGGTTTGCCGGCGGTTGCCGCACGTTCGGGATGATTTTCATTCGCGGGGTTGGGAGTGTTTTATGGCTCAAGCTGCTGCTCAAGCCGCCTCTGGCACGGCGACACGCGAGGACTTTGCCAAACTGATCGATGAATCGTTCGGCGACGGCCATCTGCAGGAAGGCTCGGTCGTCAAAGGAACCGTGGTCGGTATCGAGCGCGACCTCGCCGTCATCGATGTCGGCTTGAAGACCGAAGGCCGGGTGGCGCTGCGCGAGTTCGCCGGACCGGGCCGTAACAACGAGATCAAGATCGGCGACACCGTCGAAGTCTATCTGGAGCGCATCGAGAACGCGCTCGGCGAAGCGGTGCTGTCGCGTGACAAGGCGCGCCGCGAGGAAAGCTGGGGTAAGCTGGAGAAAGCCTTCCAGAATAACGAGAAGGTGCAGGGCGTCATCTTCAATCAGGTCAAGGGCGGCTTCACTGTCGATCTCGACGGCGCGGTGGCCTTTCTGCCGCGTTCGCAGGTCGATATCCGGCCGATCCGCGATGTCTCGCCGCTAATGAACAATCAGCAGCCGTTCCAAATCCTCAAAATGGATCGCCGCCGCGGCAATATCGTGGTGTCGCGCCGTACCGTTCTGGAAGAGACCCGCGCCGAGCAGCGCCAGGAGCTGGTGCAGAATCTCGAAGAGGGTCAGGTCATCGACGGCGTCGTCAAGAACATCACCGATTACGGCGCCTTCGTCGATCTCGGCGGCATCGATGGGCTAT
>JBARER010000122.1:0-22358 GCA_049796395.1 Xanthobacteraceae bacterium | reverse complement strand
CGACAACGACGACCGCGCGCGTGCCGGCCGGCAATTCGGTGAGCCGCCGGCTGATGGCGGGCAGGGCGGTCTCGTCGCCGGCGAGCAGATGCCAATCGAACGCGGCCGGAATGATGAACGACCCGCGCGGGCCGCCGATGGCGAGCGTATCGCCTGTCTTCGCCTGCGCCGCCCAGCGCGTCGCCGGCCCGGCATCGTGAATGGCGAAATCGATTTCGAGCGTATCGGCGGCGGCATCGTAACGGCGCGGCGTAAAATCGCGCCCGAGCATGTTGGGCGCGCCCTCGGCATTCGTTGAGCCGTCGGGGAAGAACAGCTTGACGTGATCGTCGAAGCCGAGACTGGTGAAGCCGGCAAGATCGCCGGTCAGCGTCACGCGCACCATGTGCGCGGCGATCTTGTCGGCGCTCTTGACGGTGAGCGTGCGGCGGCGCGGCTCGTGACGGACGCGGCGGGGACGGCGCGGATCGCTCGTTTCCATCGTGGCGGCCGCCGCTGTTTCTGGGGACATTAGAAGCGCTCCAACATTCTGATCGTTTGTCCGTTACGGTTACGCGCGCGGCCTGCGAATGCAAGTGCGGCGGCGGGCGGCGAGCGATGCAAATCTGCCGGGCTTTCGCCGCGCCGAACGAGACCATACATTGACGGCCGGGCCGCGAAGGAACGGTCATCAAAGGGCCGGTCAGCAAAGGGCAGTCAACTATGTCATCCGGACGTCAATTGCATCTCGGCGCCTTCATGCGTCCGGCCTCGATCCATACCGGAGCCTGGCGCTATCCCGGCGCCTGGCCGGACATGAATTTCAATTACGCGCACATCAAGGAATGCATCCAAAAGCTCGAGCGGGCCAAGTTCGACGCCTTTTTCATGGCCGATCACATGGCTGTCCTCAACATGCCGATGGATGCGCTCAAGCGCAGCCACACCGCGACCTCGTTCGAGCCGTTCACGCTGCTTTCGGCACTGTCGCAGGCCACTGAGCGGATCGGGCTGGTCGCCACCGGCTCGACCACCTTCGATGCGCCGTATCACATCGCCCGGCGCTTCGCGTCGCTCGACTGGATCAGCGGCGGCCGCGCCGGCTGGAACATCGTCACCACCTCCAACCCAGACGCGGCGCTCAATTTCGGCCTCGACGAGCATATGGAGCACGGCGATCGCTATCGCCGCGCCCGTGAATTCTACGACGTTGTGACCGGGCTATGGGATAGCTGGGCTGACGACGCCTTCATCCGTGACGTCGACGACGGCATTTTCTTCGATCCGGAGAAAATGCATGTGCTCGATCACAAGGGCAAATATCTCTCGGTGCGCGGCCCGCTCAATATCGCCCGGCCGATTCAGGGCTGGCCGGTGATCGTGCAGGCCGGCGCCTCGGACTCCGGACGCCAACTCGCGGCGGAGACCGCGGAAGCCGTGTTCACCGCGCAAAGCGACCTCGCCGTCGGACAAAAATTCTATGCCGACGTCAAGGGCCGCATGGAGCAATTCGGCCGCGCGCGCGAGCACATGAAGATCTTGCCGGCCTGCTTTGTCGTGGTCGGAGATACCGTGGAGGAAGCGAAGGCGAAGCGTGCCAAGCTCGACAGCCTGGTCGATTACGCCAATGCGATTGCGTCATTGTCGATCGCACTCGGCCACGACGCGTCGAAGTTCGATCCGGACAAGCCGCTGCCCGACGATATTCCTGAGAGCAACGCCTCGAAGAGCGGCCGCGAGCGCGCCATTGCGCTCGGCAAGCGCGAGAAGCTCAGCGTGCGGCAAGTGGCGCAGCGGCTCGGCGGCTATTCCGGCCTTGCCATGGTCGGCACGCCACAGACGATCGCCGACGAGATGGAGGAGTGGCTCGAAACCGAAGGCTCCGACGGCTTTACCGTGATGTTCCCCTATCTGCCCGGCGGGCTCGACGATTTCGTCAATCGCGTGGTGCCCGAATTGCAGCACCGCGGCCTGTTCCGTCGCGATTACGAAGGCACGACGCTGCGCGAGCACCTCGGCCTGCCGCGGCCGAAGAACCATTTCTTCGAGAACTGAGAAACCGAGAAGCTATTTCTGCGAAACTATTTTTGCTCGTCGCCCCGCGTGCCGATGTGCTCCGCGTGTTCGGCGAGCCGGCGCCACGCCGCTGCCATGCCGAGTAGCGCGTCCTTCTCCGTCGGCTCGCGGCATTGTTGCGCGAGACGGATGCATTCTGCCGCGTAGTGCCGATAGTCCTCAGCCTTCCCCATGCACCGACCCTGCTATTACAGGGCGAACCACCTTCCATCGGAATTGTTCCCTCAACCGCATGAATTTGAAGGGGAACTTGCCCAAGTTCCATTTGTTTCCATTTGGAACAGTAGGGAACAACTGCGATGTGGGACACGCGATGGACGATCAATCAGATGGTGCCAAATCGAATGCAAACTCGGATGCCAAGAACGCGGATGCCAAGAAGTTTTGTGACTATGCCGCCGAGTGCCGCCGGCTGGCGCAGCGCGCGACGGAAAAAGACCGCAAGGTGCTGATGGAGATTGCCGAAGCGTGGATTGTCTGCGCCGAAGAGGCGGAAAGAAAGGGGAAAGGCGCGCGGACGCCGGAGAAGACTTGATCCTGCGTTGGTGGGATCGCTTGAGCGCACGCGCGAGTGCTATATTGTGATGGTTGTCGAGTTTACAGCGAATAATTGCAGGGGGAGCGATGACGCGGCTTTTGTTAGGCGTGATGGCGCTTTGGCTCGTTGCCAGTTCGGGCGTGGCGTATGCCAAGCCGTCATGTGAAGCCTACTGCCTCAAAGTGCGGTGTGCGCCGGGGAATGTGTCGTTCAGCCAGGGCACATGCATGTCCAAATGCGTGCCGGCGTGCGACGCGGCTCGATCGAACCGAAAATAGCGGGCCAATACTCGACAGGTAAGGCTGGCGCTGCTTCGAGCAGCGCTGGCGCGCGGCCGTTTGCGGCCGTTTCCGACAAGCCATAGAGTAAAGGCGGTCGATGAGATCGGCTTTCGAAGAAACGCCTTTGAGGAAGCGCTATGGGCGAAAGCAGCCCCAACCCGGCCGCGCGTGATCGGCCTGAGCCGGTCGAGACGGCAAGCGTTGACGAATTGCGCGCGCTGCAGCTCGATCGCCTAAGGGCGACCGTCGCGCGCGCCGCCACGCAAGTAGGACATTACCGCAACGCCTTCGCCGCTGCGGGCGTGGCGCCGGCTGACATCGGACACCTCGACGATCTGGCCCGGTTGCCCTTCACCACCAAGGAGGACTTGCGCCAGAATTACCCGTTCGGCATGTTCGCGGTGCCGATGAACGAGATCGTTCGCATCCATGCGTCGAGCGGCACCACCGGCAAGCCGACGGTGGTCGGCTATACGCGCGGCGACATCGAGACCTGGTCGCGGCTGATAGCGCGCTCGATCCGCGCCGCCGGCGGCCGGGCCGGGGACAAAATGCACATTGCCTATGGCTACGGCCTATTCACTGGCGGCTTGGGTTTTCATTACGGTGCGGAATATCTCGGCTGCGCCGTCATTCCCGTCAGCGGCGGCTTCACCGAACGCCAAGTGCAGCTCATCGGCGATTTTGAGCCGGATCTTATCGCCGTGACGCCATCCTATCTGCTCGCCATCGCCGACGAATTCGACCGCCAGGGCATTGATGCCCGCAAATCGTCGTTGCGCGTCGCGCTCCTCGGCGCCGAGCCGTGGAGCGAAGCCATGCGCACGGAAATCGAGCGGCGCATGGGCCTCGATGCGGTCAACGTCTACGGTCTGTCCGAAGTGATCGGTCCGGGCGTCGCCGCGGAATATGCACAGAGCAAGGACGGCCTGACGATCTGGGAAGACCATTTTTACCCCGAGATCATCGACCCGGAGACCGGCGCGGTACTTGCCGATGGAGAAGAGGGTGAGTTGGTGCTGACCTCGCTGACCAAGGAAGCAATGCCGGTGATCCGTTATCGCACGCGCGACCTGACCCGGCTGTTGCCCGGCAAGGCGCATGCCATGCGTCGCATCGAGCGGATCAAGGGCCGCAGCGACGATATGCTGATCATCCGCGGCGTGAACGTATTTCCGAGCCAGATCGAGGCGGCGTTGGCCAACGAGCAATCCTTCGCGCCGCATTACATTCTTGAAGTGACACGGCCTGAACGCCTCGACGAACTCGACGTGATCGTCGAGACGCGCGAAGTCTTGCCGCCGGATGCCATGCTGGTGCTGGCCGATCGCGGCGCGCACCTCATCAAGTCGCGTGTCGGGGTCACTGCCGCGGTTCGACCGGTGGCGCCGGGCAGCATCGAACGCTCGCAAGGAAAGGCCAAACGGGTCATCGACAAACGGCCGCGGAATTGACCGATGGCGATCGCAGCACAATCATCCTCCACCAGAGTCTATGAGGATGCCGCTCTGCCGAGCGAGGCGGTGACGGCCTGGCTCGCCAGCGGCGGCGCGCTCGACGGCGATCACCGGCGCGCCATCGACACTTTTTCCCGGCAATGGCGGCTCGGCGCGGCGCTGCTCGCACGATTGCCGGCGAAGCCGAAGCGTTCGCCGGCGCAGGCGGCGGCGGCTGCGGCCATCGTCGAACGCGATCGCGCCGCGCGCGAGACGTTTCTCGGGGCCCACGCGCAGGCGGTGTACCGGCTGTTGACCGATGACTTCACCAAGTTCGTGCGGGTCGAACAACTGGTGCGCGATGCCGCCGATGTGGTGCCGGGTCTCGTCCCCGACGGCGAAACGCTGGCGCGCGAAAACGGCATGCCGCAGCGCGACAAGGATGGCGCCGAGATCGATCAAGGGCTGTTCCTCTCCCATGTCCTCGCTCACAGTGCGACCGGAATGCATCTGTGCCACGCCATGCTGTTGCCGCGGCCCGAAGCCGCCGAGCAAAGCCGGCGCTTCGCCGAACGCGGCAAACTCGAGTTCGAAGGCGCAACGTTGGAGCGGCGCGGCAAGGCGGCGGTCGTGACCATGCGCAATCCGCGTTTTCTCAATGCCGAGGACGAAGCGACGCTGGACGGACTGGAAACCGCGGTCGACGTCGCCACGCTCGATCCGGAAAGCGGCATTGCCGTACTGCGCGGCGGTGTCGTCGAGCACAGCAAATATCGCGACCGGCCGCTGTTCTCCGCCGGCATCAATCTCACGCATCTGTATCGCGGCATGATTTCCTATGTCTGGTACATCAAGCGCGATATGGGGCTGGTCAACAAACTGTTCCGCGGCGTGGCGCGGCCGGACGCCAGTCCCGACGAAATGGCGGGCGGTACGACGGAAAAGCCATGGGTCGGGGTGGTCGAGGGTTTTGCCATCGGCGGCGGCTGCCAGCTTTTGCTGGTGCTCGATTATGTGCTGGCGGCGGCCGACGCCTATATGACGCTGCCGGCGCGCAAGGAAGGCATCATCCCCGGCGCCGCCAATTTACGGCTGTGGCGCTTCACAGGCGACCGCATCGCGCGTCAGGCGATCCTCTACGGCCGCCGGCTCGATTGCGACACGCCGGAAGGCCGGCTCATCTGCGATGAGATCGCGACGCCCGCATTGATCGACGGCGCGCTCGATCGGGTCATCGACGGCTTCACCGGTTCAGGCGTCGTCAGCGCCGCCGGCAATCGGCGCGCTATTCGCGTCGGCCAGGAACCGCTCGATGCCTTTCGCCGCTACATGGCAGTCTATTGCCGCGAACAGGCCTTGTGCCATTTCAGTCCGGCACTGATCGCCAATCTCGAGCGCAATTGGAATGCGCACCGGCGCGTGATCTAAGCATGATCCGGAAAATGCCTGCCCTCGGACTTCATCCGAGGGTGGAAACCGGTTTTCCGAAAAGATCATGCGTCAGGAAAATGCTAGCGCGTCAGTCGATTCCATTAAAGGCGATCGCGCTAGCGCTCGGCGACAAAATTCATTTGGTCGAGCCGGCCTTTCTGCGCCTCGTCCAATTTGGATTCGAAGTTCGCCAGCGCCACTTGCGTCGACAGGATCGAGCGCCATGTCGCGTCGAGCCGCGCTTCGAGCGCTTCGAGGCGGCCGACGGCTGTCGGCGATAAGGTTGTCGGGCAATGCGTTTCGAGATCGTCGGCGGCTTTGGTGAAGGCGGCTTTGACGCCGGCGAGCGCCGGACGCTGCGTGCCATTCGGCTGCACGGCCCCGTCAATTTGGTGGATCGTGCCATCGATCGCCGTGGCCGAGCCGTCGCAGGACGGACCGATCGCCGCCGCTTGATCCGGGCGATTGGCGGCCGACCCCGCCGGTGCGGCGAGTTTTGCCTTCTGCTGCTCGGTCAGCGATTGCTCGAACTCCTGCAGCGGCCCACGGGCGATGTCGACCGCCATGCTTAATTCCTCGATCTGCGACTCCATGAGCTGCAGCCGGGCGACAGGCTGGGCGGGGATGGTGTTCGGGCACGCTTTGGCCAAGAATCCGGCCGAGGCGCCGAGCGCGCCGCCAAGTTTTTGCAGCGCCGGCTCCTGATCGGCCGTCGGTGCGATTTCACTGCGAAGGCGTGCTATAACGGCATTGGCGTCGAACGACGGCTGGCACAGCCGGCGATCTTCGCTCGCCGGCACCCTGGCAAACGCCGTGGAGAAAATCCGCGCATAGCCGAACGGCCAGGATGATGCATTGCCCGGGAAGAACACATCCTGGAACAGACCCGGAAGAGCCAGATTCGGATACAGCAATGCCGACGTTATCGCCGCCGCCGGTTCGGAACGCCGCTCCGAGCGCGAGACTTCGCCGCGGTTGGCGTCCATATAAAGTCGGTGACGATGAAAGTGCGGCAGGTAAATCGGCACGCCGATATGAAACGGTCCAATGCGTAGGCCGAATGCCGCCGCCGGTACCGGAGAAAATGCAATTGCGGCACCAAGCATCGCCGCGAAGCAAGCGCCGGACTTTCGCATGATCAGGCACCCGAAAATGTTTAGCGCGTGATCCGAAGTAGAGACGCCGGACACGGATTAGATCACGCCCGACTGCCACCTTTAACGCGCGCCGGGGCCGGGCGGTTCCATCCGTTCGCGCATCTCGACCGGCTCACCTTGGCGCTTGGCGCCGAGCCGCAACAGCGGCACCAGCACGAAGGCGAAGGCGGTGAAGCCAGCGGAGATCGCGATCAGCGGCGGCAAGGAGCGATGGAAAGCATGGGTATAAAGAAACGAGCCGAGATTGTCGGACACCGTGGTCGCCAGATTGATGATCGACATCAGGATGGCGAAGGAAAAGCCCTCCGCGCGCTTCGGGCAATAGTCAGCCGCCAATGTCAGCGTCGCCACGGTGGCGAGCATGGCGGCGAAGCCGGCGCAGAAGCTGATCACTGCGGCGGCCGGCTCATTCCAGAAAAACAGAAACAACAAACTTGCCGCCGTGCCCATGGCGATGCTCAAATTCAGCAAGCGCTTCAGGGTCAGGCTGCCGAAGAAACGCCGGTACACCAGCGCACCGGTCACCCAGCCGGCTGAACCGATCGACCCCAATATGCCGATATAGGCTTGCGAGAATTTCAGGTCGTCGGTCATGTGATAATAGAGTGGGGTGCTCATCCCCGGACTGAAATAATAAAGAAACACGAAGCCGGCGACGATCCACAGATGGCGGCGCCGGAACGCCGCCATCAGGCCCTGAAAGGTGTGCTTCATGCCTTGCAGGTCGGCCTTTGCTTTAGTCTCGGAGATCAGAAAAAAAGTGCCGCCGATGACGGCGAGCGGTGCGCAGCCGACGATGGCGGCCGCGACGTGCAGCGCCATAGTGGGCGGCAGACGCTGCACCAACTGGCCGCCGATGATGGCGGCCGCCATTGCGGCGATGTTGTACCAGAGCCATTGCTGATTGACGAAAGTGCTGCTCTCGCTCAGCCGCTGGCCGTGCTCGACCAGCACCGCGCCGCAGAGCGTGCTCGAGATCGCCATCGCATAGGCGGTGAGCATGAGCGCAAATGCGATGTCGGCCGGCGCGGTCAGCCGGGTGACCCAAAAATACCCGGCGATCGCGGCGATGTTGGCGACGATCAGGTAGCTCTTGCGCCGGTAGCCGAACAGCGGCACGAAATCCGACACCATGCCGTAGAGCGGTTTGATGATCCACGGCAGATTGAAGACGGTGAGGAAGGCGGTCACCTGGACCGGTGTCCAGTTGTGCTCTTGTTTGAGATAATAGGTCAGCGGCTGCGAGATCAGTCCGACGACCTGGCCCAGCCCTTCCACCAGATAAACCAGCGAAAAGAATACCAGCAGGTGACCGATGGCCTCTTTGCTCGTCGGCGCTTCGGCGGCGGACAGGGCAAGCGGCTGTTCGCTCATTCGATCCGATGATACGGGTTCTTGGGTTGCTGTTTTCGAGTTGCTGTTCTTGGACTGCTTGTCGGATTGCAGAATCACTATGGTACAGAGTCGGCCCCACCGTGGACAGCGCCGCGGTCAATGCCGAGCTTGCGCACGATGTTTTCCACGATCTCGCGCGGATGCGGCGCGACGGAAACGACGATCGGCCTTTCGTCGGCCTGCGGCGTCTCCAGCGCCTCGTACTGGCTGTCGAGCAATCCTGGCGGCATGAAATGATCGGCCCGCGCGGCGATCCGTTCCCCGATCAACTCGCGGTCGCCTTGCAGAAAGACGAGCCGCACGTCGCGCCGCGTACCGATCAGGACATCGCGATAGGCACGCTTGAGCGCCGAGCAGGCGACGATGCCGTGATTGCCGGTCCGGCGCGTCGAGTCTATCCAATCGGCGATCGCGTGAAGCCACGGCCAACGGTCGGCATCGTCGAGCGGCTCGCCATGGTGCATCTTTTCGATGTTGGATTTGGGATGCAGCCAGTCGCCGTCCTCGTAGATCCAACCCAGGCGATGCGCCAGCATCGAAGCGATCGTGCTCTTACCGGAGCCCGACACGCCCATCACGACCAAAACGGCGACTTCGTCCGGTACTGCGGCAGCCATGTTCAAAGCTCCGGCGCCGCGGCGCGGACCACGAGCCAAACCAGCTCGCCATCGGCATAAGCGCGCGCCGCCGGCAGGTCCTCGCCGCCGAGGACGCGCGCCAGGATCGCGCGCTTGTCGCCGTTGTCGATTAGAAACAGCATCTCGCGCGTCGATGCCAGCGCCGGAAACGTCAAGGTGACGCGCGGCACAAACGGCTCCATAGCCGCCTTGGCGACGCCAAGCGTCCAGCGCACGGTTTCGTCGAGCGCGGGCGATTGCGGGAACAGCGAAGCAGTGTGGCCGTCGCCGCCGAGCCCCATCAGCACCAGATCGAACAGCGGCTGCGCCGGATCGAGCGTGTCAGATTTGTAAAACGCCTTGAGATCGTCCTCGTAAAGCCGCGCCGCGCCGTCGGGATCATGGGCGTCCGTCGCCATCGGGTGGATGTTCTGCCGCGGCGCACCAACGCGATCGAGCAGCATGCGCCGTACGGTGCCCATATTGCTCAGCGGATCGGTCTCCGGCACGAAGCGGTCGTCGCCGATAAACCAGTGCACGCGCTCCCACGGCACTTGCTTGCGCCAGGGCTCCTCGCCGAGCAGGCGGTAGAGCTGCTGCGGGCTCGAGCCGCCGGTCAGACACACCGCGGGGCGGTCTTGCGACTGGACGCGCGCGATCAGGCGGCGGGCTGCCGTTTCGGCGAGAGCCGCCGCATCGTCGACAACAATGATTTGGCGCTTCGATTGAACTGCCATTCCCGGCCTCACGCGATCGGCCGCCACCGCCGGCCGTCGCGGGCCAACAGCTCGTCGGCTTGTTTCGGGCCCTCGCTGCCAGCCTGGTAACTGGCAAGACCATTGGCCGGCGCTTCACGCCATGCGTCGAGAAACGGCTGCACCACCCGCCACCCCGCCTCGATACCGTCGGCACGGGGGTAAAGAATGGCGTCGCCGATCATGCAATCGTAAATCAATGTCTCGTAACCGGTCGACGGTGCGGCGTCGAAATAGTCCTCGTATTTGAAAGTCATGCCGACACCGCCGATCTTGATCGACGGCCCGGGAATCTTGGCATTGAATTCAAGCCCGATGAACTCCTTCGGCTGGATTCCGAGCACCAGAAAATTCTCCGCCAGGCGCTCTACCGGGGTGTCGCGAAACATCGCGACCGGCGCCTGCTTGAACTTGATCGCTACTTCGCTCTGCTTGGCGCGCAATGCCTTGCCGGTGCGCAGATAGAACGGCACGTTGGCCCAGCGCCAATTGTCGATCGTCAGCTTGAGCGCGACATAGGTTTCGGTCGTGCTGTCGGGGCGAACGTCCGGCGTCTGGCGGTAAGCCTCCACCGCGCGGTTCTCGACATAGCCTTCGCCATATTGCGCGCGTACCGCATTGCGCAGCGCCTCCTCATGGGTAGGCAGTTGGATGGCATCGAGCACCTGCGCCTTTTCCGCCCGCACCGAGTCGGCGGCAAAGCGCGACGGCGGCTCCATGGCGATGAGCGACAAGAGCTGAAACAGATGGTTCGGCACCATGTCGCGCAGCGCGCCGGTCGTGTCGTAATAGCCGCCGCGGCGTCCGACCGTCAGCGACTCGGCCACGGTGATCTCCACGTGCTCGATGTGGTCGCGATTCCAGATCGGCTCGAACAGTCCGTTGGCGAAGCGCAGCACCAGGATGTTCTGTACGGTTTCCTTGCCGAGATAATGATCGATGCGAAAAATCTGATGCTCTTTAAGGACGCCGAGCAATTTGCTGTTGAGCGCTCTGGCCGAGGCCAGATCGGTGCCGAAAGGTTTCTCGATGATGACGCGCCGCCATGCGCCATTGTCCTCGCGCGCCAGCCCGGATTCGCCGAGATGACAGCCGATCGGCGCGAAGCCGGCGGGCGGCGTCGCCAGATAGAACAGCCGATTGCCCTTGGTACCGCGCTCGCGCTCGATGCGGTCGAGCTCTCGCTTAAGTTTCTCGTAGGTCGCGTTATCGTCAGGCTCGCCCTGCACGTAGGCGACGCAGCCGAGCACCCGCTGGACAGCGCTTTCGTCGATGTTGCGGGTGGCGAATTTCGGCAGGCTCGCCTTGAGATCGGCCGCGAAGGCTTCGTTCGACAATGGGGTTCGCGCGACACCGATCAAGGCGAAGGCCTTCGGCAACAACCCGTCGACGGCGAGATTATAAAGTGCCGGCAGCAACAGCCGGTGGGTCAGATCGCCGGAAGCGCCGAAAATCACCAGACAGCATGGATCGGCGGGACGCGCCGCGGCGACGGCTGCGGTGGCGCCGTTGCCGCCGGTCGTGATGCCTTGGCTCATAATGATTGACTCATGATGCCTTGGCCTTGGGCGCGGCAGGCGCCGATGTCGGTCCAACTTTCGACTCGATATGGCCGCCAAAACCTTTACGCATGGCCGAGAGTATCTTTTCCGCGAAGGTGTGCTCGCGGCGCGAGCGGAAGCGGGTGTAGAGAGCGGCGGAAAGGACGTCCGCCGGCACCGCTTCGTCGATCGCCGCCATGATGGTCCAGCGGCCCTCACCGGAGTCTTCGACAACGCCCTCGAAGCTGTCGAGCTTCGGATCGGCGGCCAAGGCGCTTGCCGCGAGGTCGAGGAGCCAGGCGCTGATGACGCTGCCGCGCCGCCAGACTTCGGCAACATCGGTGAGGTCGAGATCGAAACGGTGATCTTCGGGCAGGCTTTCGCTGTCGGCGTTTTTCAGAATATCGAAGCCCTCGGCGAAGGCCTGCATCAATCCGTATTCGATGCCATTGTGCACCATCTTGACGAAATGGCCGGCGCCGTTCGGCCCGGCATGGATGTAGCCTTGTTCGGCGCGCGGATCGCGGCCGTCGCGGCCGGGCGTGCGCGGCACATCACCGAGGCCGGGCGCCAGCGCCTTGAAAATCGGGTCGAGGTGATCGACGACTTCCTTCGTGCCGCCGATCATCATGCAGTAGCCGCGGTCCAATCCCCAGACGCCGCCGCTGGTGCCGACGTCGACGTGATGGATGCCGCGCTCCTTGAGCATTTTGGCGCGGCGGATGTCATCCTTCCAGAAGGTGTTGCCGCCATCGATGACGATGTCGCCCCGCTCTAGCAGCTTTGCCAGTTCGGCGATGACGTCTTCGGTGATCTTGCCGGCGGGCAGCATGACCCAGACCGCGCGCGGCGCCTTGAGTTGGCGGACCAACTCGGCCAATCCCGTCGCGCCGGCGGCCCCGGCGCTCGCCACTTCGGCGACGGCCTTCGGATCGCGGTCGTAAACCACCGGCTGGTGGCTGTGCTGCATCAGGCGGCGTGTGATATTGCCGCCCATTCGTCCGAGACCGATCACGCCGATCTGCATGCCGCGCGCTCCGCTTTCATGACATCGTGCGCTCGATTGCGGCTCCGAGCGCCGCAAGCGCCGCCTCGGGCTCACCGCTGAGGTGAATGCGCAACGCCCGCCGGCCGCGTTCGACCAGAACGTCGAAGTCGCCGCGTGCCTGCGCCGCCTTGATCACGCCGAAGCTGGCGCGATGGCCCGGTATCGGCAAATCCTTGCTGTCGTCCGACGTGATCTGGAGGAATACGCCGCTGTCGGGGCCGCCTTTGTAGGCTTGGCCGGTCGAATGCAAAAAGCGCGGCCCAAATTCCAGGCAGGTGGCAATACGGCGGCGGTCGCGCAATGCGCACCGCCAGCGCTGCAGCGTTGCCGTATTGGCTTCGTCGCGGTCGAGATAGGCGAGGATCGCGACATAATCGCCGGCGCCGATGCGGCCGAAATGGGCGCGCAACCAGCTCTCGATGCCGCCGTCGGCGCCGGCCTTGCGCAACGCATCGGCATTGGTCCGGTCAGTGTAGAGCGCGAAAGAGCCCTCGGCGCAGACCGGCGTCTCGGCCGGCAGCGCGCCGGATTTCTCGAAAGCCGCGGTCAACTCCCGCGTTTTGACTTTGCTGGCCTCGACGTCGGGCTGATCGAAGGGATCGATGCCGATCACCGCGCCGGCGACGGCGGTGGCGATCTCGAAACGGAAAAACTCCTGGCCGAGTTGATTGGCGGACTTCTGGACGATGCGGATGACGGGATGTCCGGCTTTCTCCAGCGCCTTTAGCTTTGCTTGGCGGGCATCGTCGCGTTCGTCTTCGAGCGCAAGCTCGATAAAGCAGCGATCGTCGCCATAGACCTCCGGCCGCCCGAGCGGTTCGCCATCGATCGGGATCAGCCCTTTGCCCTCTTTGCCGGTCGATTCGGCGAACAACTGCTCGGCCCAGGCGCCGAAACTTGCCAGCGACGGCGAGGCGAAGATCGTGACCTTGTCGCGGCCGCGCGAAGCGGCGGCGCCAAGCGCCAGCCCGAGCGCGACGCCAGGATTTTCCGACGGCGGCACGTCCGGCCCGCAAGACCGCATCATCATGCGCGCGGACTTCACCAGGGCGGCGACGTCAATGCCGGCAATCGCCGCCGGCACGAGCCCAAACGGAGAGAGCACGGAATAGCGGCCGCCGATGCTCGGCACGCCGTAGAACACGTGCCGGAATTTTTGCTGCTCGGCTCTTTTCTGCAGCGCCGATCCGGGATCGGTAATGGCGATGAAGTGCGTCCCGGCTTTGTCCCCGCCGACCGCATCCGCGACGCGGTTAAAGAAATAGTCGGTCAGAACATTGGGCTCGGTCGTGCTGCCCGACTTGGAAGAAACGATGAACAGGGTTTTGACGAGATCGAGATCGGCCTCGAGGCCTGCGATCTGCGCCGGCACGGTGGAATCGAGAATGCGCAGGCGCGGCCAGCCGGTCTTTTGTCCGAAGGTGAGCGCCAGGACTTCCGGCCCCAGGCTCGATCCGCCCATGCCGAGCAGCACCGCGTCCTTGAATGTCTCGCTCCTAATGTCCTGCGCGAAAGCGCTATAGTTCGCCAGCGCCGCGTCATCGACGCTGTCCAGCCAGCCGAGCCACTGATCCTCGTCGGCATCGGTCCACAGCGTCTTATCGCGCCGCCACAGCTTGCGGATATTGCCGCGTTTGCGCCATTCCTCGGCGAGTTCGTCGACTTTTGTTTCGAGGACGTGGCCGAGGGCGAGTATTTGCTCGTCGACCTGTTTGTTGAGAATGTCGGCGCGCTTCTTGGCCACCGCGGCAAGGAGCTTGTCGGCCGCGTCGGCGAACAGCCGCACGCCGTCCTCGACCAGCTCGTCGGTGACGTCGTCGAGCGAAATGCCGGCGCGCGCGAGCGCGCTCAGAACGTCACGCGCATCGTCGACGTTTTCGGTGATGCTCTCGCGTAGCCGCCCGTGGTCGCGGAACGCATCCATCGTGGCCACCGGCATGGTGTTGACGGTGTCGCGGCCGATCAGTTCCTCGACATAGAGGACGTCGCTGTAAGCCTTGTTCTTGGTGCCGGTCGAGGCCCACAACAGCCGCTGTGGCTTGGCGCCCTTGTCCTTGAGCGCGCGCCAGCGCTCGCCGGCGAACAGGCGCAGATAGTGCTGGTAGGCGAGTTTGGCATTGGCGACGGCGACCTTGCCCTTGAGCGCATTAAGGCGGCGCTTTTCGTCCGGGTCGTTGGCGCGGGCGATTTTTTCGTCGAGCAATTTATCGACCGCGGTGTCGATGCGGCTGACGAAGAAGCTCGCGACGCTGGCGATCTGCGATACGTCGCCGCCGCGCGCGGCCAATATTTCCAGCCCTTTCAGGTAGGCCTCGACCACCTCTTCGTAGACCGATTGCGCGAACAACAGCGTGATGTTGACGTTGATGCCCTCGCTAATAAGCTCGCGGATGGCAGGCAGGCCTGCCGGCGTTCCCGGCACCTTGATCATCAGGTTTTTGCGGTCGACGGCGCGCCATAGCCGTTTCGCTTCGGCAAGGGTGGCCTCGGTATCCATCGCCAGATAGGGCGATACCTCGATGCTGACAAAGCCGTCGGCGCCGCCCGTCGCCTCGAACACCGGCGCCAGCGCGTCGGTCGCTTTCTGTATGTCCTCGACCTCAAGCGCTTCGAACAGGTCGGCGGCGGAGCGGTCGTGCTCTTTAAGCATGCGGGCGATGGCGTCGTCATATTCGTTGGAATTGCCGATCGCGTGCTCGAAGATCGAGGGGTTCGAGGTCACCCCGCGCAGCCCGTCGTCGTCAACGAGCTTCTTCAGTCCGCCCTTGGCGATGAAGCCACGCGACAGGAAATCGAGCCACACCGCCTGGCCGTAGTCTTGCAGGGCTTTGAGAGCATTCATGGTCGGCTGTTCCCGCGAGCTTCGGCGCCGGAATTCTTGTTTTCGGCAATCTGAGCCTTGGCAATCTCCTTGATCTTATCCGGAACGAAACCGAATTTCGCCAGGACATCGGGGAGGGGGCCGGAGGCGCCGAAGCTATGCATACCGACGATGGCGCCGCTGGGTCCGGCATAGCGATCCCAGCCGATCGTGGCGCCCATTTCGACCGCGACGCGCGCTGTGATATGCGGCGGCAGCACCGCGTCGCGATAGCTCCGATCCTGGCGTTCGAACAACTCCCAACTCGGTATGCTGACGACGCGGGCCGCGATGCGCTCTTCTTTGAGCGTCTCGTAGACGCCGATGCACAACTGAACCTCGCTACCGCTGGCGATCAAAATGACCTCGGGCTTGCCGCCTGCCGCATCAGCCATGATATAGGCGCCGCGGGCGAGACCGTCTGCCGACGCGTAGCGGCTGCGGTCGAAGACCGGAAGCTTCTGGCGGCTGAGCACCAGGCACGCCGGCTGCGTTTTCAGCCCGAGAATAATCTTATAGGCCTCGCGGACCTCGTTGGCGTCGGCCGGGCGCAGCACGATGATGTTGGGGATCGCGCGTAGCGCCACAAGCTGCTCGATCGGCTGATGCGTCGGTCCATCTTCGCCAAGGCCGATCGAATCGTGGGTGAAGACGTGAAAGACCGGCAGGTCCATCAACGCGGCCAGTCGGATGGCGGGCCGCATGTAATCGCTGAACGTCATAAACGTGGCGCCAAAGGCGCGAAGCTTCGACAGCACCAAGCCGTTGACGATGGCGCCCATGGCATGCTCGCGGATGCCGAAATGCATGATGCGTCCACCGGGGTCGTCGGCTTCGAGCGATTTCTCGCCGTCGAAGGCGGTCTTGGTTGACGGCGACAGATCGGCCGCTCCGCCGATCAGCCAGGGAATTGTCTTGGCGAGCGTGTTGAGAACTTTGCCGGAGGCTTCGCGGGTGGCGATCCCCTTGGCGTCGGGCGGAAATGCCGGCAGTCCGGCATCCCATTGCGCCGGCAAATCGCCGGCGAGCATGGTTTCGATCTCGCCTGCGGCGTCGGCAAATTCCTTCCGGTAGCTGGCGAAAGTCTTGGTCCATTCCTCCCGCAGCGCGCGCCCGCGCTGGCCGATGCCGTCCTGGAAACGCTGATAGACGCCGTCCGGCACCAGAAATTGGGCGTCTTCCGGCCAGCCGTAAGCGTGCTTGGCGAGACGGGCTTCTTCCTCGCCGAGCGGATCGCTATGCGCGGCCGCCGTGTTCTGTTTGTGCGGCGCGCCGTAGCCGATGATGCTGTCGACAATAATGAGCGTGGGACGATCGGCGGTTTGTTTGAACAGTTCGAGTGCGCGGGCCACCGCGCCGGTGTCATTGGCGTCGCGCACGCGCAGCACGTTCCAGCGGTAGCCCTTGAAGCGGGTTTCGACGTCCTCGCTGAACGCCAGCGGGGTGTGGCCTTCGATGGTCACGGTATTGTTGTCGTAGATCCAGCACAGATTGGCGAGCTTGAGATGTCCGGCGAGCGACGCCGCCTCGCTCGCCACGCCTTCCATCAGGTCGCCGTCGCTGCAGATCGTGTAAACGTCGAAGTCGAAAATCTGCAACGCGTCGCGGTTATAGCGCGCGCCGAGCCAGCCCGAGGCAATCGCCATGCCGACGCTGTTGCCGCAGCCCTGGCCGAGCGGACCGGTGGTGCACTCGACGCCGGTGGTGTGGCCATATTCCGGATGCCCGGGCGTGACGCTATCGATCTGGCGGAAGCTCTTGATGTCGTCGAGGCTGATCGCCGGCGCGTCGGTAATCCGGCGGCCGTCGGCACGCTTCACGCCGGCGAGATGGATCAGCGCGTAGAGCATCATGCAGGCATGGCCGTTCGACAGCACGAAACGGTCGCGGTTTGGCCAGAACGGATCGGCCGGGTCGTAGCGGAGCGCGCTTTGCCACAGCGTATAGGCGACTGGCGCGAAACCCATCGGCGCGCCGGCATGGCCGGATTTCGCCTTTTGCACCGCGTCGATCGCCAGCGTCCGGATGGTGTCGATGCCGAGCCGGTCGATGTCTTTACCGGCCTCCGCCGCGGGGGAGGGGCGCGGATGCGTCGAAGCGGCTTGGCTGGTCATGGGGGTCCGAGCGTTTGATTGCGGTGGATTAAGTCAAGCCCCCGATGTGGGAACGATCAAGGTGGACGCCTGTTCCACAGCGGGCGCAAGGGATTAAAGGATTAGCCCACCCCTTTGCGGGGCGCGGACCGGCCGCGGGCCTTAATGCTGCGGCTTGGACCCGTAGGCCCGCAGGAAGGTTCGCATCGCCGCGCCGACGACATAGGCAATGGCGTCCGTATCCGGCGCATCGCGGAAGTTGAACAACACCGGCTTGAACAGCGTCGATTGGCAGGCGTCCAGGAATTGGGCGGCGGCGAGATTGCAATCGTCGACCGCAATCGCCCCGGCTTCGATTTGTGCCCGCAGATAGGCGGCAAGCTTGGCGATGCCGACGGCGGGGCCGGTCTCGTAGAAAATCCTGCCGATTTCCGGCATCCGGTCGGCGATCGCGACAACGATGCGTAGCGCCGCAGCTTTCTCCGGCTGGCACAGGAAGCCGATATAGGCGGTGCCGAGGCGCGTGAGGACGGCGGCAACGTCGTGATCGTTGTGATCGAGATTGAAAGTGCCCTCAGCGTGAACTTGGCACTCCTCGTGAACAATCGCCTCAAAGAGCTGCTCTTTGTTGGTGAAATAGACATAGAGGGTGCCCTTCGACACGCCGGCCGCGCGGGCAATGTCATTCATGCTGGCGGCATCGAAGCCCTGTTGGAGAAAGATCGTGCGGGCGCCGTCGACGATCTGCCGCCGCTTGGCATTGTCGTCGGCCACGGGCGTCGCGGCCTTGGCTTGCGCTTGAGCGTTCATTGCGGTTTCCGGCACGGCAGGCACGTTTCCTCTCATTTAATCAGAGTCTTGGCTATCCGCGTCAATTATTTTTTGACCGAACGGTTCGGTCATATTGACTTCCAATACGCCGGCTTATATAGACTGACTGAACGGTTCGGTCAACGCCTTCCAAGACCCGCCGGAATTGGCGGTCGGTGAGACGGAAGCCGCCAGAGGAAGTCACCATGTACCGCCCCCACGACGAAGACAGCACCATCCGACTGCCGGCCGTTTCCGCAAGGCTACACGACGACCGGCCCGTCCGAGCGGCACCGCCCGGAGCGCCGCTGGCGCCGGTTGCGCCATCGCGCGGGCTCAGAGCCTCGCCGCGGCTTCGTCTGAACCGAAAGGCTCTGATCGGCGCCGCGCTGGCGATCGCGGTTCTCGGCGGCAGTTATACCGGCATCCGCTGGTGGCTCGATGGGCGTTACATCGTTTCCACTGATGATGCCTATGTACTCGCCCACAACACGACACTGGCCTCGAAGATTTCGGGTTATGTCGAGAGCATTCCGGTTGCCGACAATGCGCGGGTCAAGGCCGGCGATGTCATCGCCACCATCGATCCCGGCGACTATCGGCTCGCCGTCGACGCGGCGCGCGACAAAGTGGCGACGCAGCAGGCGACGGTGGACCGCATCGGACGGCAGATCGTCGCCCAGGGTGCCACTATCGACCAAGCGGTGGCGCAAATGGCCTCCGCCCAGGCCCAAGCCCGAAAGACCGACCTGGAATATGTGCGCCAGCAGTCGCTCGCCAAACAGCAATTCGCCAGCCAACAGACGCTTGAGCAGGCGCAATCCGCCCGCGATCAGGCGGTCGCCGCCGTGGCGAGCGCGCAATCCGCCATCGACGCCGCCAAGGACAATCTCGATGTTCTCAAAGCCCAGCAGCGCGAGGCGGCAGCCACGCTCAATGAGCTGAAGACCGCGCAGGCGCAGGCCGAGCGCGATCTGTCCTTCACCGTGATCCGTGCGCCGGTCGACGGCGTGTTCTCAAACCGCGCGGTCCAGACCGGCGATTACGTGCAGACGGGGCAGCGCCTCGCGAGCCTGGTGCCGCTAAGCGACGTCTATATCGACGCGAATTTCAAGGAGACCCAACTCGCCCGCATCCGCCCCGGACAGCCGGTCTCGATCGGCGTCGACGCTCTGCCTGACGATACGATCCAGGGACAGGTGGAGAGCCTGTCGCCGGCCTCCGGAGCGGTGTTCTCGCTGCTGCCGCCGGATAATGCCACCGGCAACTTCACCAAGATCGTGCAGCGGCTGCCGGTGCGTATCCGCGTTCCCGCCGCGATCGCCGCGCAGCGCCAGTTGCGCCCCGGAATGTCGGTGGTCGTCAGCGTCGATACCAAGCCCGGTCACGCGAGCGAGGCCGGCCTGACGTCCGCTGCCGATGCCGCCGAGGCGCCTAGGGTCGGCCGCTAAGGCGACGGAGCGAGTGTCATGACCGACATGACCATGCCGAGCGCGCCGATAGCCTTCAGCGATGCGATACCACCGCGGCGTCTGATCGCCTTTGTGGCGATGTGCTTCGGCATGTTCATGGCGTTTCTCGACATTCAGATCGTGTCGTCATCGCTTAACGACATTCAGGCCGGCCTGTCCGCCTCGGCCGATGAAATTCCCTGGGTGCAGACCGCCTATCTAATTGCCGAGGTGGTGGCCATTCCGCTGTCCGGTTTTCTGTCGCGCGCGCTCGGCACCCGCATGTTGTTTGCTGCCTCGGCGGCCGGCTTCACGCTGGCGAGCGTGATGTGCGGGACGAGCTCGTCCATCGAGGGCATGATCGTGTGGCGGGCGCTGCAGGGCTTTATCGGCGGCGGCATGGTGCCGACCGTATTTGCCTCGGCCTATGTCATCTTCCAGGGGCCGCGGCAGAAATTCGTCGCACCGGTGGTCGGCCTTATTGCGACGCTGGCACCGACCATCGGACCGACGGTCGGCGGCTATCTGACCGACACTTATTCATGGCACTGGCTGTTCTTCGTCAACGTCATTCCCGGCATCGCGGTCACCGTCACGACGTATCTCTTGGTCGATTTCGACCAGCCGGATTTTTCGCTGTTGAAAAACTTCGACTGGTACGGCTTGATCAGCATGGCCGGCTTTCTCGGCGCGCTTGAATATGTGCTCGAGGAAGGGCCGCGCTACGAATGGTTCGACGACAACACGATTTTCGCCGTCGCCATCGTCTCCGGTGTTTCCGCGGTGGTCTTCTTCGCCCGCGTGCTGACGGCGCGGGTGCCGATCGTCGACCTGCGCGCTTTCGCTAACCGGAATTTCGCCGTCGGCAGCCTGTTTTCCTTCGTGCTCGGCATCGGACTTTACGGCCTGACTTATCTGTTCCCGGTCTATCTGGCGCAGGTGCGGGGCTACGACGCGCTGATGATCGGCGACACCATGTTCGTTTCCGGCCTGGTGATGTTCATGACAGCGCCGCTCGCCGGGCAGCTCGTCGAGCGGATCGATCCGCGTTTTGTGCTGATCGCCGGCTTCGTGTTTTTCGCGATCGGCACCTGGCAGATGACCTATGTCACCTCGGATTGGGATTTTTGGGAGCTGTTGTGGCCGCAAGTGTTCCGCGGCGTCGGCCTGATGTTTGCGATCATCCCGGTGACCAACACCGCCTTGGGCACACTGCCCTTGGAGCGGGTCAAGAACGCCTCCGGCCTGTTCAATCTGATGCGCAATCTCGGCGGCGCCATTGGGCTCGCCGCGATCAACACCTGGTTCAACGACCGCATGGATCTGCATCTGCAGCGGCTGCATGAGTCGATAAATGCCTCCAACATTACGGCAACCGAATTGCTGTCGCATCTTGCCGCGCGGTTCCACGGCTCCGACGGCAAGACGCAGGCGCTCGCCGAGGTGATGAAGATGGTGCGGCTACAAGCGGCCGTGATGAGCTATGCCGACGTCTTTCTGATGCTAACGGTGCTGTTTCTGGTGCTGGCCGCGTTCGGCTTCTTGATGAAGCGTCCGCAGGCGCCCGCAGGCGCCGCCGCGGGGCACTAAAAATGCCACGGTTTCTTCGGCGGCGAAAAATCCGCTAAGCTTGGCGCGTGCGCAGAGACGCCGATCCGACACCGTGGAACACCGCCCGCGCGATGGCATTTGGCGCTGTCATTGGCGCGGTCGCCGCCGGTTTCAAGTTGCTGGCTCCGTGGAGTAGAACGTACGCTATCGCTGAGACCGCCCGCGAGATTGTCGGGGCGGCGCTCGCCTTCGCGCTGCTGTGCGGGATTGCCGCCGCGGCTCGCAACTTCATCGTCCAACGGTTGATTGGACCTAAAGCCCGATAGAAAACGGGACGGCTACACGGCAGTCCCGCGTGCTTGCGCCAGCAAATAATCAATCGCGATGACGCGCTTGCGCCGAGCCCTCAGGTTGAATGGCGCGGGGGTCGCGGGGCTTAATTCGTTTGCGCCGCGCCATGGCGGCTGCGGCGCCGAGTAGTGAGCAATTAATGTTACCAAATAATTTAGCGATCAAAGCAGGGCGTTTTAAACCAATTTCTCCTGGGCGATCCATAAAGTACCGGCCGATACGCCAATGATCGTGGGTTGTTCATGCGTCCGGTCCCGGCGATTTTGCTCGCTGCAATCAGTGCGTCGCCCGCTTGGGCGCAGCGCGCGCCGGAAATCGTCATTCCCGGCAAGCCGGGCGTGCCGGTCTATATCAACGGCATCGACGCTTCGTGGGGCATAGTCGCGGGCGATTTCGGCCTCGATCGTCCCGGTATGGTGACCCCGACGGTGATCTGGCGGCCGATTGTCGTCGACCTGCCGGGGCGCGTTCCCAGCTTTCATCCGGCAACCGGCAAACGCCCGGGCTATGGGCGCCTCGAGGTCGTGCCGCCGCCGGATCGTCCGCTGCCGCCGCCGGCACAGACTTATTACCGCAGTTGGTCGAGCGGATCGAGCTCAGCACCGGTGACCGAATACGCTCCCTACAACGGGCCTGCGGCGGTCGGTTTCGGCAACAATTCCGGCCATCGCCGTCATTCGCCAAAGCTTCCGGGTCCGAAAGGACCCGGCGGTCCACCGAAGAAGCCGTGAGTCACATCTGAAAAATGAACGATCTGAAAATGCGTAATCTGAAACTCAAAAGGAGTGTCATGTCTTTCCATCGAGTCCTCGTTGTGGCGGTCGCCACGTTGTTCAGTGTCGGCATGACGTCGCTTGCGTCTGCCTCCTGTTGCGGTTGGGACTATTCGGCCCCAGTCGCGTACGCAGCGCCGGCATATGGCGGTTGCGGTGCCTGCGGTGCGCCGACGGCCGCCGTCTACGCACAGCCGGTCGCCTACGCCGCGCCG
>JBARER010000121.1:0-12038 GCA_049796395.1 Xanthobacteraceae bacterium | reverse complement strand
GTCGGCCGAAACTCCCGCTTCTTGCGCCAGTCCGGTGCGTTGCGCCGTCTCGACAATGAGCGCAGCGAGCCGCTCGCGGCGGCGGCGGTCGAGGCCGTCGGCCTGGGCATATTCATCGAGCAACAATTCGAGCTCGTGAGCCTCGCCGCTCGGGCCGCCGGCAACGAGCGGCGGCGGCAGATGGCCCAGCGTGAGCGCCGCCAAACGGCGCTTGGCCTGTGCCGCCTCGCCCGGATTGCTGACAATAAACGGATAAATGACCGGCAGCGCGCCGGTGACGATTTCAGGAAAGCATTCGGCGGTCAGCGCGACCGCCTTACCCGGCAGCCACTCCAGCGTGCCATGCGCGCCCATGTGCACGAGTACATCGACGTTCGCCACGTCTTGCAGCCATAGCCCGAACGCAACCAAGGCGTGGCGCGGCGGCAGCGCAGGATCGTGGTAGTCGGCGCGGCGTTCGGCAGCGCGGCCGCGGTCGGGCGGCAGCGCCACGAGAACATTGCCGAAATTTTTCATGCGAAAATGGAAGGCGCCGTCCCGCGCATCGGTATCTGCCGCCGCCTCGCCCCAGGCGTCGCGCAGGCGCGCCACCGCCGCGGGCGGCAACCGCGCCAATAGGGCTTCGTATTGCTCAAGCGTAAGCGCGGCATCCGCCGCGCCATCTTGCAACGCATCGAGCAGCGCCCGCGGCGATTGCGGCGCGCCACTCACGGCGTAGCCGGCGCCGGAGAGGTCTTCGATCGCCGCGATCACGCTCGCCGGCACATCGAGGCCGACGGCGTAACCGGTGCGGCCCTTGGCGGCCGGATAATCCGGCAGCAGGATCGCCACGCGCCGCTCCGCACGCGGCAAGGCTTGCAGCCGGACGAGCGCGGCAATGCGCTTCGCCACCATGTCCACCCGGTCAGGCTCCGGCCGGCTCGCCAGAGCGGTGAACGCAAGGCCTTCGTGCGGCGGCAGCGGATCCTTGAAGGCAACGGCGCCGGCGAGCAAGCGGCCATCGAGTTCCGGCAAGACCACATGCATCGCCAGGTCGGCCGCGCCGAGGCCGCGTGGGCTGTCGCGCCAGGCCGCGCGTTTGGTGGTGGCGCTGACCACCTGCAAGACCGGAACGCCCGCCGCATCGAAAGCCGTCGCTTCGCTGCCGCCGGCGGCAAAAGCCGTCATGGTGACGATCAGCGCCGGATGAAGCCGCGCAAACGCTTGCCGCAGAAACGCATCGGCGTCGGCATCCTTCACGCTGGTCACGACCAGCGGCGCCGGCGCCAAGCCGCGTGCCACGAGCGCCGCGCAGAGAGCATCGAGCGGCGCAGTGTCGTCCGCCAAAAGCAGCGCGCGATAAAAGACGATCGGAATCACGGCTTGTTGCTTCCGCTCGTTCCCGGTTGCGGAAGCAATCAATCGCTCAATGTCGACCGCACCTTCACCCGGCAGATAGCCGGCAAACCGCGGCACAGCGGCGGGTTCGCGCAGAGGCACGTCATGCCCGGCATGGCGCGCTAGTTGGCGAAGGAGCCCGCGCAGATTGTCCCGGCCGCCTTCGCGGAAGAACCGCAGCAGCGTGGCAAGTTCGTCGGCAGGCAGCGTCGACGCGGCTTCAAGCCGCCTATCGTCGCGATCTTCGCCGGGCAGCACGGCAAGCGCGATGCCGCGCTCGCGCGCGAGCGCCGACAGTCGTTCGACGCCGTATGACCAAAAGTCCAAGCCGCCGAGCAGGCGAACCAGAACTACCTTGGCGTGGGCGCCGACGCGATCGATCCAGCGATCGACCGACATCGGGTGACGCAGATCGCGCAGATGCGCAAGCCGCAGGCTCGGCAGCGACGAATGCTCGGCCTGCCATGCCGCGGCAAGACCCGCCAGATCGCTGTCGGCGAACGACAGCACCGCAATATCGCCGGGCGGCTGGCCGAGATCGACCGCTTCGACGATGTCGTCGAGGCCGACAGAGCTCGTCGTTAAGAGATGCATCGGCTCGGCCTAGCCCGCCAGCGCCTGAGCGATCGCGGCGCGGTCCAATCCTTTCAATCCGATCACCACGAGCTGGCCTTGCCGCGGCTCCGAAGCCGCCCAGGGCCGGTCGTATTGGTGGGTCACGCGCTGACCGACGGCTTGGACCAGGAGGCGGCGTGGCTTGTCCGCGATCGCGGCAAAACCTTTCACCCGCAGCACATCGAAGGTTTGCGCCAGGGCGGCGACCCGCGATGCCAGCGCCGCCGGATCGGCCACTTCACCGATCGGCACGACAAAGGAATCGAAATCGTCATGATCATGCTCCGCCTCATTGTCGTGATGCGTGCGGCGGTTCTCGATATCCGCTTCGGTGCCGACGCCGAGCCCGAGCAGCAGCGCCTCGTCGACCTTGCCGTCGGTGACAGTGATAACCTTGACGCTGCGCGGCAGCGCGCGCGAGACCGCGGCCAATGCATCGCCGAGACGTTTATCGTCGAGCAGGTCGCGCTTGTTGAGCACGACCAGATCGGCGCAGGCGATCTGATCCTCGAAGACTTCTTCGACCGGATCGTCGTGCATCAGTGCACCGTCGGCGGCGCGCTGGCGTTGCAGCGCCGCGATATCTTGCGCGACTTTACCGTCGGCGAGCGCACCGCCGTCGACCACCACGACCACGCCGTCGACGGTGACGCGAGACTTGATCGCCGGCCAATGAAACGCCTGCACCAAGGGCTTCGGCAAGGCCAGTCCCGAGGTCTCGATCACGATATGCTCGATGCCGCCCTTTGCCAGGATGGCGTCGAGCGCCGGCACGAATTCATCGGCGACAGTGCAGCACAGGCAGCCATTGGCGAGTTCAACGATATTGTCCTCGGGACAGGCGTCGTTGCCGCAGGCTTTGAGAATTTCGCCATCGATGCCGATGTCGCCGAACTCATTGACGATCACGGCCAGGCGCCGGCCTTGCGCATTGGCAATGACGTGGCGGATCAGCGTGGTTTTGCCCGCGCCGAGAAACCCGGTAACGATGGTACAGGGGACACGCTGCAAGGATGCGGTCATAGATCGGCCTCCTGAAAACCGAGCGGAGGGACGCGAGCGATCAGCCCACGCTTGAGCACGTCCGGACGGCCGCGCCACGGCAGAATGCCGTCGGCGGCGGCGGCCAGAAGCCGGGCACCGTCGATCAGCGCGCCGGCGCAATTCTCGTCGAGCCCGCCGAACACATAGGTCCAAGAGCCGTTAGCGCGCATGGCGACGCTCGGGCCGCGCGAGCAATTGGCAAAGCAGCGCAGCCGCCGCACGACGACTTCGGTGCCCGCCGCCGCGCGCTCGGTTGCCTCCGCCAGACGCGCGCCCGGCCGTGCCTCGGCACTCGAATCGCCGCTGTCGCCGCTTTGGCCGCGGCAGGTGATGCAGACATAGACGATCGGCGCGTCCGTCATCGCACGGCCTCCACATCGGGGGCGGGCCGGTCGAAGCCCTGCCAGCGATAGATCAGATAAGACACGGCCCAGCTGGCGATGAAAATCCCGATCACCAGATAGCCGAAATGGGCGACGCTGCCGTTGGCGGTGTCGACGAAATCCCAGAAGCCGCCGGCAAGACCAAGCTTGTCGGCGATCAATCCCAAGGCTTCGACGCCGCCGATGACGAAGGCGACCAGCGCCGAAACCGCGGTGATCGTGAGATTGTACCAAATCTTGCGCAGCGGATTGAGAAACGCCCAGCCGTAGGCGCCGACCATCAACACGCTGTCCGTGGTGTCAATGAGCGTCATGCCCGCGGTGAACAAGGCCGGAAACAGCATGACCGTACTGAAACTCGTGCCACCCGCGGCTTCGCTTGCGGCGACGCTGAACAAGGTAATCTCAGTTGCGGTGTCGAAGCCAAGGCCGAAAAGAAATCCGATCGGAAACATCTGCCAGCTACGCGATACCATGCGAAACAGCGGCCGGAAGATGCGGGCCAAGAGCCCGCGGCCCGAAAGCAAATTATCGAGTTCGTGCTCGGCCACCGGCTCGCCGCGGCGCGCACGCACGAAACTTCGCCACACGCCGCGCAAGATGACGAGATTGATCAGCGCGATAGCGAGCAGAAAAAACGCCGATGCCCCGGTACCGATGAGGCTGCCGATTTCCTTGAATGGATGCAGCTGGCCCTGCAGGGCAAACGCCGTACCGACGATCACGGCGACGGCGATGATGACAACCAGGGAATGCCCAAGCGAGAAGAACAGTCCGGCAGAGACCGGCCGCTTGCCTTCCTGCATCAGCTTGCGCACGACATTGTCGATGGCCGCGATGTGATCGGCATCGACGGCATGGCGCAGCCCCAGCACATAGGCCAGGACCGCGGTGCCAAGGAGCGTCGGGCGGCCGGACAACGCAATCAACGCCCACGCCCATACCGCGAGATTGAGCGCGAATAGCAGCGCATAGATCGCGACGATTTTCGGCCGCGATTCCGCCGCGGCATCGTCGATGGCAGTTTTCAGAAAATTGAGCACGCAAGTCCTCGCCTGACCAAGCGTCGGCGCGAGCGAGGACCAAAAGACCTTAAGTCTTTCGGATCATCCACCGGTACACCCCGACCCGCGTTTGTCGCGTCGACACGGCCGATGGCAGGTCTCCTGGCTCGCGGATCGTCGCCTCGCCCTGCCTTCCCGGCATTCCGATCGGGCACGAAACCGTCGTGACCGATGCCAGTGGCTTAACCGGACGAGACTACCCGCTCACAGTTGCGGGGGCAGCTGCGGATTTGGCCTTGGACTAATCCCTTGGCCGCACCGCATTCCCTATTCACCCTCAAGCGAGGGACCATCGATCCACAGTGATAGATTTCGCCGGGCGGCCCTGTCAATCTGGCTGTCGGCTATGAATTCCTCATGACTTGAGTTTGGCATGGCGAACGCGGCAAAACTCACGCTTGTTCTCGGCGGCGCCCGCTCCGGCAAAAGCCGCCATGCCGAGCGCCTGATCGCCGCTTTGCCGCCTCCGTGGACCTATATCGCGACGGCGGAAGCGGGCGACGCCGAAATGGCGGAACGCATCGCCGCGCATCAGGCGCGGCGCGGTCCGCAGTGGCGGACAGTCGAGGCGCCCCGCGATCTTGCCACCCCGCTCGCCACGCGCGAGCGCTCGCCGACGTTGATCGACTGCCTGACATTGTGGTTGTCGAATTTGATGCTGGCGAATGCCGACATCGAGGCCGAAGTCGTTCGTCTCGAAAGCGCGTTGGACGCTGCGGCAGCGCCGGTCGTGCTGGTCGCCAACGAAGTAGGTTCCGGGATCGTTCCGGAGACGCCGCTCGGACGGCGATTTCGCGATTGGCAGGGCATACTCAATCAGCGCATTGCCGCGCGGGCGAATCGCGTGGTTTTGGTCGTCGCCGGCTTGCCGCTGGTGCTGAAGGAAGCGGAGGCAGCGCAATGACCCAGCCAATCGAAGAAGCGGAGGCCGATCGGCACCGCGCCAAAATGGCGAAACGCAAGGCGGTGCAGGACGCCGAGGTCGCCGGCAAGACGATCGAAAAGGGCCTGCTCATCGTTCACACCGGCACGGGCAAGGGCAAGTCGACGGCCGCGTTCGGCCTTGCTCTGCGCATGCTGGGTCGCGGCCGGCGTGTCGGCGTGGTGCAGTTCATCAAAGGCGCCTGGCATTCGGCAGAACGCGACGCACTGCAGAAATTCGCCGATCAACTGGTTTGGCACACCATGGGCGAGGGCTTTACCTGGGAAACGCAGGATCGCGAACGCGACATTGCGGCGGCCGGGCGCGCCTGGTCGAAGGCGCAGGAGCTGATGGCCGATCCAAGCATCGCCATGCTTGTTCTCGACGAGCTCAACATCGCGCTGCGTTACGATTATCTCGATCTGGCAACGGTAGTTGCGGAACTGACCGCGCGGCGGC
Source organism: Xanthobacteraceae bacterium (assembly GCA_049796395.1). Taxonomy (GTDB): domain Bacteria; phylum Pseudomonadota; class Alphaproteobacteria; order Rhizobiales; family Xanthobacteraceae; genus BOG-931. The sequence goes on along the minus strand of JBARER010000121.1, from coordinate 6,174 downwards.
CGGACCTGCATGTCGTCGTCACCGGACGGAACGCCAAGCCGGAATTGATTGCCGCGGCCGATCTGGTGACGGAAATGACGCTGGTGAAGCACCATTTCGCCGCCGGCGTGAAGGCGCAGGCCGGCGTTGAGTTTTAAATTCATGCCGGCGCGCGCGCTGATGTTCCAGGGCACGGGTTCCGACGTCGGCAAATCGCTGATCGTCGCCGGGCTGGCGCGCGCCTTCACCTTACGCGGCCTCAGTGTCCGGCCATTCAAGCCGCAGAACATGTCGAATAATGCCGCGGTGACGGCGGATGGCGGCGAGATCGGCCGTGCCCAGGCGCTGCAAGCCCGCGCGGCGCGGGTACCCCCCAGCGTGCACATGAACCCGGTCCTGCTCAAGCCGCAAAGCGAGATCGGCGCGCAGATCGTGGTACAGGGCCGCGTACAAGGCAGCGCCAAGGCCGCCGACTATCAGCGCATCAAACGCGATCTTCTGCCTTGTGTGCGCGACAGCTATGCTCGCCTGCGCCGCGACGCCGATCTGGTGCTGATCGAGGGCGCCGGCAGCGCATCGGAAGTCAATCTACGCGAGAACGACATTGCCAACATGGGATTCGCCCGCGCGGAGAACGTACCGGTCGTGTTGATCGGCGACATCGACCGCGGCGGCGTTATCGCCAGCCTGGTCGGCACCAAAGCCGTCATCGCGCCGGAAGACGCCGCACTGATCCGCGGCTTCATCGTCAACAAGTTCCGCGGCGATCCGGCCTTGTTCGCACACGGCATGGAGCATATTGCGCAACTGACCGGCTGGCAGCCGCTCGGCCTGGTGCCACATTTTCCCGACGCGCGGCTGCTTCCTGCCGAAGATGCGTTGGCGCTGGAACAGGCGCCGCCGGTAAAATCTCACGCCAAGCTGCGCGTTGCAGTGCTGGTCCTGCCGCACATCGCTAATTTCGACGATCTCGATCCGCTCGACGCCGAGCCTAACGTCGAACTGATCCGCATTCGGCCCGGCATGGCGCTCCCAGGCGACGCGGCGCTGATCATCATTCCAGGTTCGAAAGCCACAATCGCCGACCTCGATGCGTTGCGCGCGGCGGGATTCGATATCGATATTGCCGCGCACCGGCGGCGCGGCGGAACGGTTTTAGGCCTGTGCGGCGGCTTTCAGATGCTTGGGCGCGCCGTCGCCGATCCGGCCGGCATTGAAGGCCCGCCGGGAACGATCGACGGCCTCGGCCTGCTCGACGTCACAACGACGCTGTCGCATGACAAGCGCTTGGAGCCTGTCAGCGGCAAGACCGCCGACGGCGCGCCGTTTGCCGGTTACGAAATGCACCTCGGCGTAACCGAGGGCCCGGACCGCCAGCGGCCGTTTGCACGGATCGCCGACGGCACGTCGGAAGGCGCAATGTCGCCGGACGGCCGGGTGATCGGCACCTATATCCACGGCTTGTTCGCCGACGACCGCCAGCGCACGGCCTGGCTGGCGCGATTTGCCGCCGGCGCCAGCAACCTCGTCTACGACAGCCTGATCGAGCGCACGCTCGACGGTCTCGCCGCGCATCTGGCGAAGCATCTTAGTCTCGATGCGCTCCTCAAATTGGCGCAATAGCCAGCGCCGCTATGACGGCGAGAAGCGCGATCAGGATGGCATCAGCGGCGCGATAAAGCGCCAGCGCGCGACGGATGTCGGCAACGGTGGCGTTCCATCGCCCGCTGCCCATCGCGGCATCCTCAACGCGCACGCCGTTGTAGACGCGCGGTCCGGCGAGCGACAACCCAAGTGCGCCGGCCATCGCCGCTTCCGGATAGCCGGCATTGGGCGAGCGGTGACGCGGCGCATCGAGCCAGACCGCGCGCCAGGCATCCACCGCAGCGTCTCGGTGCAGCACCGCAGCTGCGATCAGCAACAGCGCGGTGAGCCGCGATGCCGGCAGGTTGATGAGATCGTCAAGCCGGGCCGCGGTCCAGCCGAAGGCCTCGTGACGTTTGCTGCGATGGCCGACCATACTGTCGGCGGTATTGATTGCTTTGTAGACTGCGGCCCCAGGGAGACCGGCAATGGCAAGCCACAGCACCGGCGCGACGACGCCATCGGAGAAATTTTCGGCGAGGCTTTCGATGGCCGCGCGGGCCACGCCGGCTTCATCGAGCGCCGCGGTATCGCGGCCGACGATATGTGCCACTGCGGCGCGGGCCGGCTCCAGGCCGTCGCTCTCAAGCGCGGTGGCGACGGCAGCAACGTGGCGATACAGACTGCGCTGCGCGATCAGCGCCGAGGCCGCCACTGCAACGATAAAAATGCCGAACGAAAGACGCAGGCATTCCCGCTGCGCGACAAACGCGATCAAGCCGACAATGACGATCAGAATGAGGAGCGCGGCTGCTCCCGCCAGCCGCCGCGCGCCGGGGCGGGCCGCGTCGCGATTGAGCGCGCGGTCAAGTTCGCCGATAACGCTGCCGATCCACGCCACCGGGTGGCCGATCGCGCAAAACAGCCACTCCGGATAACCTACGGAGAGTTCGATCAGCATGGCGAACAGCGCAAGTGCGATTGACATCGTTTCCTTCGGCGGCGCCGACGAACCGCTTTTGCACGGCGGCGACCTCGTCGCCGCCCGACACTCGTTTCCGGACGCGCCCGGGCCTTTCGTCGACCTTTCGACCGGGATCAATCCTAACCCATATCCGCTCCCTGACCTGCCCCCTGAAATTTTCGCCCGGCTGCCGGAGGCCGCCGACCTGGAGCGGCTTGCCGCGATCGCCGCGGCGGCCTATGGCGCGCCGTCAACGCGTCACGTCGTGCCGGCGCCGGGAACGCAGATTCTGCTGCCGCTGACCTGCGGGCTCGTTGCGCCGACGCGCGCTGCAATCCTGGCGCCGACCTATTCCGAGCATGCGCGCGCCGCCGCGCTCGCCGGCCATGCGGTTGCCGAGATACGCGACATCGCCGACGTCGGCGACGCCAAGCTTGTGCTGCTCACCAATCCGAATAACCCCGACGGCCGGCGTTGGTCGAAGGCCGATTTGCTGACGCTCGCCAAAAATCTGAAAACCCGCGGCGGCCTTCTGATCCTCGACGAAGCCTTCATGGATGTCGGGCCCACGGGCGAAAGCTGTGCCGGGGAGATCGCGTTAGGCAACATCGCGGTGCTCCGCTCATTCGGAAAATTTTTCGGCCTCGCCGGACTGAGGCTTGGCTTCGCGCTGGCCGCACCACCGCTCGCTCGCCGCCTCGCCGGGTTGCTCGGACCGTGGGCGGTGTCGGGCCCTGCTCTCATGATCGGTGCCTTGGCGCTGGCGGATCGTGATTGGATTGAAAATTCCCGGCGCCAGCTTAACGCCGCCGCGCTTCGGCTCGATGCGATTTTACGCGACGGCGGCCTTGAGAGCGTCGGCGGCACCGCGCTGTTTCGGCTCGTACAAACGTCCGCTGCCGGCGAACTGTTTCAACACCTCGGCCGTGCCGGCATCCTCGTCCGCAGTTTCGCGGACCATTCGGATTGGCTGCGCTTCGGGCTACCGGCCGACGAGCCGCAATGGCGGCGGCTGCAAATAGCGGTGGCTGAATTCCGCCGCAACCGCTAGGTTTGGCGTCATGCGCGCGCGACGAAGCTCACCAGTACACGGCACGGCAGCGGCGCAATCGCTGGATTTCGATCAGGCATTCCGCGCCCGCCTGCGCGATCTTTTGATCTGGCGCCGGGATGTCCGGCGCTTTCGCCGCGATCGGTTGCCGGGCGGCACCTTGGAAGCGCTGATCGAGCTCGCCTGCCTCGCGCCGTCGGTGGGACTAAGCCAACCGTGGCGTTTCGTCATCGTCGAAGACGCTGCCGTGCGCGGCGCCATTCGCGCCAACTTTGCCGTCTGCAACGCCAAAGCCCTGGCCGCGCAAGCAAGCGATCGTGCGAGCCTCTATGCACGGCTCAAGCTTGCCGGGTTGGAGGATGCGCCCGAGCATTTTGCCGTCTTCGCCGACCGTTCGACCACCCAGGGCCACAGCCTCGGCCGTCTCACCATGCCGGAAATGATCGAATACTCCGCCGTCACCGCGGTTCATACGATCTGGCTCGCCGCGCGCGCCCAGGGCATCGGCATGGGATGGGTTTCGATCCTCGATCCGCCGGCCGTCGCCTCGATCCTTAGTGTGCCGGCGGAATGGAAATTCATCGGCTATTTCTGCCTCGGCTATCCGCAGGACGAAGACTGCGTCCCCGAGCTCGAGCGCTCCGGATGGGAGCAGCGGCGCTTGCCGTCGTCGGCGGTCATTCGGCGCTGAATAATTAATGAGCCCCACCGGTTAATCAGCCCCGGGCTGTGCCAAAACAAGCCACGGCCGTTGGCACCGGCCTTGCTCACTCTCCAGTCGACGTTTGCGCCTGTGCCGGAACGATCAAACACATCGCCCCGCCGGTGCAAACGCGACGGAACAGAGGTGCCAAGCGATCCATAAGATCGCCGCGCACCGAAGGGGAGAGCGGTGTTAACTTTGAGCTGTGTCAGCTTGGCCGCACGGCAGGCCATCCGCGTCGGGGCTATGGCGGGGTGCTCCGTCATCATGATGACGGCTGTCTACAGCACGGCCTCTGCCGGCGGCGTAGCCTTGGGCGGCTGTATCGGCGGCCTCGGAGCGGTCAATTGCGTGGTGCGCTGGGGCGAGCCCGGCGATCCCTACATCAGGATCGTACCGCCGCCGGCCGACGCCGCCGAGCGAACCCACGCTGCCGAACGTGATCGCAAGTGGGAACAGCGCTGCAAACCCGTCATCGCGCAGGACCGCTACGGTGTCCCGCGCTATGAATATGCCGCGGCGGGCTGCGAGTTTGGCGTTATCGAGTAACGGCCAATCGGATTCTGTCTGAAACCGGATTCTATCTGAAGCGATCGCCCTCTAACGGTAGGCGGCTGCCGATTTTGCCGTACGCTCCTGATGCCGCCATGCCGCAATCGGTGTTTTGACCGCGCCCGGCAGATATTTGGCGACGACAATCGGATCAAGCTGTGCCACTGAATTGTCCGGCAGGCGATACCAGGTCTCGTCGCGCCCAAACAACGCAATGCCCAGATAACCGCGCACGGTCAGCGTCTGACCGTCGGGGCTGACCCGCATCATCGCACTGTAGATATTACCGTCGCGCGGATCGAGGATATTACCCTTGTCGTACTCCAGACCGTTACGCGTCATGTTCCTGATCAGCGGCAACCCAAGCAGCGGCTGATCCTTGCGGTCGTCGCGGCAGCTCGAGCAGATTGGATTTTTGGCATCGTTCGGCCGCGGAAACATTTTCGCAATCACGCCTTCGTAGGCGCCGTCCTGCTCGACGAACAAAAACCAACCGACCGGATTGCCGGTGTCCTGGTCGGTTTTCTGCCACAGACCCGCGACCGTCGGCTCGGTAGCCGGGGTCGAATGCGCGATGGTGGCCGCCCCGAGCAGCGCCGCCGCGGCCATCATTACCAGGAACTTCGTCGAATGCATTGGCAAAGGTCCCTCTCCATTTCGCCGGTGTCGAAACGAATCGCGGTGAAGCCACTGTTGGCGGCGATTTATTACTCGTTCGACAATGCGGAGATTTAAGGACGCTGCAATGACGGGCGTCGCCATAGTGTCGTCCGAGGGAACTGCCGTATCTCAAGTTTGGCCGTCACCCTGCAGCCGTCAATCGCCGCAGCTGGGAACCAGCGTGGGAACTTAAGCGGCGCGGTCTCGTTTCAGATTTACAGCGGGCTGTCGACCTTCGTCCGTGCGCCCGTTTGTCCGCCTGCCCGTTTATCCATCTACCCGCTTATCCATGTACCGCTTGTAAGAGCCTGCGTATCGCACCATGATCGTCCGCATTGCTATTGTTGCATTATTTAATCGTGGGATTTGAGACCCATGCGGCGCGTCGCTTCACGGCCGCGATCTGCTTCGCACACCAGTCTGGCTTTGGCCAATCTGCGCGGCGTGGTCATTCTGATTGTCATCGCGTTTCACGCGATGCTGGCTTATCTGAATTGGATTAAGGTAACGGGTTCCGGTTTTGACAGCCCGCCCTACGATTGGCGGGCCTTTCCCATCATCGACAGTCATCGCTTCCCAGGTTTCGACATCTTCTGCGCTTGGCAGGATGTCTATCTGATGTCGCTGATGTTCTTTTTGTCCGGCCTGTTCGTCTGGTCCAGCTTGCAGCGCAAGAAAGAC
>JBARER010000120.1:0-18737 GCA_049796395.1 Xanthobacteraceae bacterium | reverse complement strand
CCTGGCCTGGGCGAGGGGATCGATAGCGGCTTTGCTCCACCACGCTGCCTCGTCGCCGTGGCGATGCAGTTCGCGATGATGTCCGCGGCAGAGTGGGACCGTGAACTCGTCGCTGACCTTGCGGCTGAGCGCCCGGCTCTGGGCAAAGCGGAGATGATGGGCATCGCAGGGCTGGCGACCGCAGAGAAGGCAGGGCTGCTGGGCGACGAAGCGAACGTGGTCGCGATCGCGGATGCGCCGGGGTTCGGGATGGGTCAGAACGGATTTGTCGATCGGTTTTGTGCGTGATTTTGGTCCCGGGCGTCTCCTTGACGGCTCTGTCTCATGGCTCGGTTCAGACCGGGCGTTTGCTCGGCGCTTGGGGTTGAGGGTGACTCGTCGATGGTGGCGGATGAGGCTTCCGTTGAGTCTTGGATGCCTTCGGCATGGTGGGCGGCAAAGCTCAGCAGCTTGGTGCGGAAGACCGCCTCGATGTGCTTGGCGTCGTCACTGTTGAGCTTGTTCTTGTCCGGCAGGCGGCGGCGCGCCCACTTGGCCGCCTCATCGGCGCTGCCGATGTCATTGAGTTCCCCCAGCATCTGGTCGCGCTGCCGTGCCGAGAGCTCGAAGCTGAGGAGAACCGCAGCCTGCATTCCCCGCGTTGTGCTGGCGCGGTCGTCGCTTTTGGTCGGTCGTGGCAATGGCGTGCGGGAGGCGAGATTAGGGAAACGGCCGTCGAGCAGGCCATTGCTATAATTGCTTTGGCTATGCCCACTGCCGGCGGTTCCTCGCTCAGCTTTCATCGTCACCTCCCATTAATAGCTATAAAATGTAGCAATATCTGGAAACGATATTACAAGTTCCATCGATCAATGGGCGTTGTTTTTCTGCGATGGAGCGAATTATAACGCTATTTCAGTAACTTACTTCCACCGGGGATGACCAGGCGCACTCATTCGCCCACTATTTCCCTCCTTTCCACCTGCGAGAACTTGACCGATCGTATTCCGATGGATCAATTTGAAATCAATGTATATGACCGATACAAACGGGTAAGCCGATTATGATCACCGCTGCCCAATGCCGGACCGCACGGGCCCTGTTGGATTGGAGCCAGGAAGACCTCGCCTTCTCAGCCAACGTCGGAATAGCCACCGTTCGGCAGTTTGAGCGTGAGAAGGTCAAGCCGCGCTATGCGACGCAGGACATCATTCGCCGCGCCTTCGAAACGGGTGGCGTCGAATTCTTGAACGAGAATAACGGCAGCGGTGCCGGCCTACGATTCCGAAAAGGCACGACGTCCCACAGTAAATAGCCAGGAACAGGCTCCGGTCGAATGGGAGACAGAGCAATGACGATCCTGGTAACCGGCGGCGCCGGCTATATCGGCAGCCAGATGGTGCACGAGCGGGCGGACTTATTTTTGCAAAATCACAGTTGAGAGAATTGAACGCCAATTTTATGTCCAGAGCGCCACATAACTTTGCAACGTCGCCGAACAACGCCCTCATCGATGAGGTTCAATATAAACTCTTCCGGAGCATGGACCTCATCAGCTACAATCACTTGTGCGCCCGAGGCCGACACATCCAATATCCTGCAATCGCCCAGAGGACTTCCATCTAACTCGGTGATCGCGCCTGGCCACGATAACCTCCGGCGTCGGTGGCGGCCATCGCGGCGTCCGAGGGAGGTGTATCGATAATAACGAATTGGCCCTGCACGCGTTTGACGGACGATGCCCAATCGGCGACGGACCGTGCCGGGTTGAAAAGGATCTCTTTGACGGGAAAGCCGAGACCACCAAGCTCCGCCCACTGGCATGCCGATCGCAGCGGATCCGCGTCGATCAGCACCGTCTCGGCTCCTCGCGCCGCTTTCAGCGGCGAGCGAAACAGCGATTGTCGTCTTACCAACGCCGCCTTTGCGTTGGGCAACCGCAATGCGCCTGATGGCGCCGCTCCGACTACCAGTTGGATTCACCGCTTTGCGCCCGAAAAAACACCATGACTTGACGTCGATCGCGGACGGGGCATCTCATAAGCAAACTATATGAGTGAGGAAGTTTTCACCACCGCTGACATCGTCCCGCCCCTCAAGCTGATCAGCCGCTGGCAGTAGAGGCAAATTCGACCATGACGGAGTGTTTTCGGCGCAAGAAAATCGTAGATGGGTTAAGGATATCCAAGCGCATAACACCGCGGACAACCCGGCCGTGTTGGGTTGCCTTTACAAAGACCCAAGAAACTCATTCCGTCAAACGGGCCGCCTATTATGCGACGCCATCTGATTCCCCGCCCCCTCTGAACGGGCCGTTTGCTGCCAGACAAGAAGATCCTCTACTACTGACAGCAACTTCATCCTTAGAATGGAAATATGCAGCCGGATATGATTGCGCATAAAACGACAATATCGATAGTTTACAGCATTCACATAACACACTCTATGATTACGAGCATATTCGCAACCTGCCACGCAACAAAATTCGCATGCGCGGCAAAAAAATCAAGCACACGAAAGGCGCGCAATAGTTATCTTCAAGGGCAATCATGAGAGTTATGCGCTACAGTTTCGGCGCGATCTCGCGGTGTTAAAAGAACAGGGATAAGCGGGTAGATTTCTCACATTACTGTCCGACGGCATTAAGCCACCGCTCACCTTAGCAGCGCCCGACTTCGGCGCACGGCGCTTGCGGCGCGTTATCCATCCCCCAAGGTCGATGTCGCGGAAGCGTTGCCGATGTCCTAATATACCGGCCCCAGCGAATTCGCACTGATACCGCTCCGTTCGTCGGCAGCGACGCAAATGGCAGATCTCGATGCAGACTTGCAGGAACTCGCAGTCCGAGACCTACGGGCTTTTATCGCCGATGGAAGAAAGTCGGTAATCATTAAGGGCGATCTATCCGCAACACCAGTCCGGAAACGCCTTATCGAACAAGCGGCTGGGGAGACTGATCCAACCTTAGCGGTGATCTTCGCGTCGGTCCGCAATAACAATTGAACAATCAACGCGCTGTCCGTCCGCCGATGATTAAAGAGGTAAGCAGCAGTGGTGAAATCTGAGGTTCGACTTTCGACCAGGTTTGCTGCCCGTAGCTCAGCGTGGGTTTTGGTGCTAGCCATCATAGTGCTGTCCCTGGTTCCACCATGGCTACGGCCGGTGACTGATGTTCCTCACAATGTGGAACACTTCACAATTTTCTTCGTCACCGGCGTCGCCTTCAACCTTGGCTACAACAAGGCTCGGCAGTTGTTACTGGCGATCGCGCTCGTGATTTTTGCCGGAGTGATCGAACTCGCCCAACTCCTATCGCCGGGCCGCCACGCGCGCCTGAGCGACTTTGTCGTTGACGCATTCGCGCTGTGTCTCGGTGTAGGATTGGCCTCGATTTTGACCACATGGTCGCAGACGCACACCTCCTGATCCTCATGCGTTTCTAGCTGGCCCGCCGACCGGTAGCGTCGCCCTAAATCTCATCGTTGGCTTTGGCACTTGCACGAATTTCTGATTTGGGACGTGACGATTTCCCAGGACGTTACGGGCGCACGCAGCAATCGACTTGAGAGTTTTGGTTCCGCTGGCTATTAGGATCAATGCGATTGACGCCGTTCGCGCGGGTAGGAGAACGGGCGGCTTAATTACCGGATGTATTGCGCCATTGATCTTGGCAGACACGCGACTTACACTTGGACCGCCCGCGAATGAGCCAAGCGGCCTGTACTGATTTGCCCCTCCTGTCAGCCCACGGTTCAGGCCGCTTTCTCATCTCCTCAATCATCCGCCATTTATTGCGAGATATTCAAAATAATCGGTCTTCGCTTGTGCGGACGTCGGAGCTTCAAGGTCGAACTATTCAAATATTTCGTGAAACAGGCGAAAACGCCACCACTGTTGCGCGGGCTTCTTTTCAGAGCGCATCGATGGCACAGCAGCTTTTCGATGCGATGGCGGTTTGTGGCATATCGTTGAAAAATTCGTCGACGCAGGGGCTGATCGCGAGTCGAGCCTGTCATGAGCGCGACGTGCGTGCGCGCTGCAACGCGAGGCTGACCGGATTCTTGATCCGTAGCCAGCTTTGCGAAGGTCCAGAACGATATCCAAGATCGCGACGCTTCGATATAATGCCCTCAAGCCCCGTTTTGCACGCGCTTTTGAAGGCAGACTCGCCGTCGCCATTCCAGGGTTCGACAAGCCGCATCCCTTTAGCTTTACGAATTAATTTCCCCAACGCCTGCTTGCGATTCTCAAGGGGTGCTGGGCGCAAATCGACGCCATTCAGTTCCAGGATGTCAGACGCGAAAAGAAAAGCGTCGCTCATGTTTACGAAGTGCGTGGAACCGCGCCCCGGCCCTTAGGTCAGCGGTAGATAGCCGAAGCGCTGCATTTGCTCGCCGTGATCGCGCACGATGCGATCGATTTGCGCAGACGTTAGCACGTTCTTCCATTGGCCGGCACGGCCTTCGCGGAAGAAGCGCTGGTCGGCCTGCGGCGGCCGCTCGCGAAAGCCTTTCGCTTTTTCCTGCGCCTGTAATCGCGCGAACGAGGAACGCTCGATCGCTCTTAGCAAATGCCGGCGAGTTGAGTTGAGCAGCAGATGTCGCGCCAATGCGGCAAACGCCTTCTCCGGATCGGCAAGCATGTCCTCGTAGCGCATCGCATAGAGCGATCGATGCGGATTTCGGGTCCACGTCCACACATGTTGGCTCCAGGATCCGATGACTTCATACACGGCGTCGTCTTTCCCGTTGGATTCCAGGTCTGTGGACGCCATTTGCGCGATCACCTGATCGACCGAGCTGCCGGAGTGATGGGCATAGGAAATCGCCACGTCGAGCGGATTGCGGACGACATAGACCGCACCAGCGGTGACGTTGAAATTGACGGTGGAATGGCCTCGATCTTTATGATCGGCCGGGATTTCGGCCTGGGCGGTGGTCCGGCCCAGCTTCAATTCGGCATGCGCGTCGCCGACCTTTGGGCAAGTGCTCACGTGCAGGAGGCGGGTCTCCGCACGTTTTACAGCTCCTTTGTTGCAGTTACCGCCGCGCAAACGGCAACCGGCGAGTGGAACAGCCGGTTCTTCGGCGCCGGTCCACGCATGGCGGTCACCGGCGCAATCCCCATCGTCGGCTTTTGGTCATTTGAGTACAGCGGCGGTATTGCGGAACTCCTCGCCACCCGAACCTTCGAAGCCAGCGTGACCAGCACTGGCGGTGCCCCGACCTTAAATACCGATTCGCAATCAACAGCTTTTGTGTTCAATGCTGATGGCTGGCTAGCACTGAGTTATCAGTTCACACCGAATTACAAATTGAGCGGCGGCATTCGCGGCGATTTCTACAATGACGCTCTGACGACCTACAACGTCAATACCGGCGGGCTTGAAAACGTCGACCGCCTTTATTGGGGACCTTTCATCAGGTTCACCGGCGCATTCTGAGAACGCACTCTGCGCGCTAGGAAATTGGCTGCCGATCGCCGGTCCCAGATATGAACATCGTCGAGCCGATTCTTTTCCAGGCCCGCTACCAGCCCGAGGCGCCTGCGCTTTGCGCACAAGGCATCGATGTCGTCAGCTTTTCTCAGCTTTGCACCCAAATGAACAATGTCGCGCGGCGCGCGACGGCGAGCGGCCTCAAGCGCGGCAGCGTCGTGGCCTTGTCAATCGACCAGCCCCTTCTCCACGCGGCCGTCATTCTTGGCCTCAGCCAAGCGGGCATCATTCCGATGTCGATCGCGATGCAGAAGCCGCCGGTTGGCTTGAAGATCGACGCTGTCATCAGCAATACTGACTATCCATTTGCTTCGGCGGCGCCACGCTTGCCGCTGGCCTATTCCTGGATTATGGGCGAGGGTGCGCCCGTCGAGCCGCTGCGCAACATCGACACAAGTGGTGACGAAGTCTGTCGCATCGTCCTGACTGCTGGCACTACTGGTGATCCGAAAGCCGTGGCGCTGACCCACAATATGGTCATGGCGAGAAATGCAAGATTTGATTATGTCTTCGGCAACAGGCAGCCTACCTGCTCTCGCGTCTATATGCACATCGGTCTCGCAGCGGCGCTCGGCTATCAATTCCTAATTTATATCCTGGGACGCGGTGGCACCGTGTTCTTTCGCGGCGATACCATCGAGAATACGTTGCGCGCGTTCGCGATCTTTCAGATCCAGGCGATGTTGGCGACACCGGCCACCCTCGCCCAGCTTCTGGCGATTTGCGACCGCCATCCATCCATCGAGATTCATCTTGATACGATCTTGTCGGGCGGAAGTCTGCTGCCATTAGCGCTCGCGGAGCGCATCAGGCCGCGGCTTTGCACACACTTGATTACCGGTTACGGTTCGACCGAAACGGCGATTAGTGCGACCGCTCCTGCACACCGGATTGCGCATATCGAGGGGGCGGCGGGTTACATCACGCCCGGCATCCGCATTGAAATTGTCGATGAAACGGATCGCCCGGTCGCGGTCGGTAGCGAGGGGCATGTCCGTGTCGCCAGCGATTTTGCGGTCGCCCGTTATATCGACGATCCGGTCGAGACCGCACAGATGTTCCGTAACGGCTGGTTTTATCCCGGCGACATCGGGACCGTCACGGCGGATAACCTCCTGATCATTTCGGGGCGGCAGAACAACGTGCTCAATGCCGGCGGCGGCAAGATGGCCGCTGAAAAAATCGAAGCCGTACTTATGGCATTCAAGGGCGTGAGCGAGGCTGCGGTTTTCATGGCAACCAATAAAATCGGCGTCGAGGAGGTCTGGGCCGCCATCGTATGCAACGAAAAGATCGACATCGACCGGCTGCGGATGCACTGCCGTCCGCGGATGCCGGTGGTTTTCGTGCCGGCGCACTTTGTGACCCTCGATGCGCTGCCAACCAGCGATCTGGGTAAGATCGACCGGTCGCGGTTGAAGCAGATACTCATGGCGGCATCGTCTTCTTGATCACCCGGCAGGGTGATTGCTGCACTCACGGCCGCGCAATAGGCAGCTAAAGCGGCTGCGCCGAACACATGCCGCCCCAACGCTAAACGTGCCCCTCAACGAATCCTGTGAGGTCGGCACGGGTTCCGCTGGCGCGAGGCTCCGCAAAGTCATATTTTCGTTTTGATCGATGTCCAGGGCGCTCAGCTGAGGGCAAAGTTATGCGCCATACGTCAATTTGGATCGTGGAGCTCATAAAGCTGCTCACGGGGCGGCGGCTTCACCCCCTGTCCACGGAATGTCCGATCTGCCAGCGCACGATTCGGCTTCACGTCAACAAAGCAGGCCGCCATCATTTATTTGCGCACGCGCGCGGGCTATTCGAGGGAAGCCGATTTTCCGTTCATTACGTTGCCAAAGCTAAATGTCCAGGCTCCGGTGCGCCGATAACATTTGATCCCCGACCGAATGAACATCGGCGTTTTAAGCTGCCAGAATCCTTGATTGAGGGGTAAGAGGCAGTCGCGAGCAGCTTGACGGCCGAGGAGTCCGCCCGAGCTGACAGCAAGCCGATTCCGCTCGATATGGGTTAAGCACTTTCCGCTCTGTCGTTTTAGGCAGATTCTAAGCGCATGGCGCTGCTGTGCAACGCTAACGTCGGTTAAGATATTGATATAACATCATAAATTTTCTTGAGCGGCATGGGGCAGCGAACCCACATTTTTGTGTTGAATATCACAATCCGGCCGACGCGGAGCGGGTACCTTGCTTACGAGGAAGAACAACCAATTTTTCGGCTCCAAATGATCGACAGTTCGCCACGAACGCGACCCAAGGAGCGATCTCGTCTGAAGTGGCCGCCGAAGCCCGCTAAGGTTAGGCGCGTGACGGGTGTTGTCGTCGATCAGCATATCTCCTGCCCCCAGTGCGGCGACCTGATGCATTTGTCCGGCGACCACACGTTCAGATGCAAGCAATGCGGATGGGACGTTACCGCTGAAGATGCAATCAAAGTCGAGGAAGCTGCCGCGGCGAACTGGGGCGCCGCTGCAAGCCGGCAGCGTAACTAAGGTGACGGTTGCCCGCCGGCTTGGAGTGGCGTCTTCTCTAGCCGCGTTATACTTGCTCACAGAACCCGCCTCGCAGCGCGTGCGGTGACCTTCATCTCATGATTTCGTTGGCGGCGCTCAGGATAGTGGCCGGGAGGGGTATTCCGAGAGACGCCGCGGTTCTCGCATTGACGATGAAGTCGACCTTGACCGATTGATAGATTGGTAGAGTGGCGGCGTTCGCGCCTTTGAGAATAAGTCCGGCATAGGCGCCGGCCTGATGATAGATCTCACCAAGATTGCTGCCATAACAGATCAGGCCACCGGCGGCGGCAAATGAACGGCCCTCAAAGATCGCCGGAATGCGGTGACGCAGCGCCAAAAAGCCGAGATCGGCGGCTCGGCTGTCGAACAGTTCATCGTCGGCGATGATCAAACCGCCAGGCGGCGAGACGGCCAATGAATCAAAAGCCGCATCGAATTCGCTCGCCGCGCTGGCGCGGATCGAACGCAGCCGCAGGCCCATGGCGCGAGCCGCCGCGACGGTCTTCGCAATCCGCGTCCCGGCATCCGCGTCGGCAGGATTGACCAGAAGGGCAATGTCTTCCGCGGCTGGCACCGTTTCGTGCAACAGCTCCAAGCGCTTGCGTTCACGACCGGCGGACAAGGCGGTTACGCCGGTGATGTTTCCTCCGGGCAGGTCAAGGCTGCGGACGAGACCGATTTCGACCGGACTTGGACCGACGGCGAAAACGACCGGGATTGCAGTTGTCGCATTCTTGGCGGCGAGCGCCGCGGGAACGCCAAATGCCGCGATCGCCGCCACTCGGCGTTTGACCAAATCTGCAGCGAGCGCGGGCAGCCGGCTATAATCTCCTGCTGCGGAATGATAGAGCGCTGCGATTGTTTGATTGCGGATATAACCCTCTGCCTTCAGGCCGTCATAGAAGGCGGCGAGCTGGTCCGCGGTGCTGGCGGCGGCATCCAAAAGTCCGATGACCGGCGCCGCATTGCGCTGGGCAAAGGCGGCGAACGGCGACCCAAGAATGGCGCCGCCGCTCAGTGCGATGACCGTACGGCGAGACATGATCGCGCCGCGCATGCGCCGGCGGCTTTGCATCATCTGATCACTTCGCTGGCGGCCGCGGCGAGCCCGGGCGGAATTTCGAGGCCGAGCGATCCGGCGGCTTTGGCATTGAGCGCGAGCTCCATGTCGAGTGGATTCTGGATCGGCAAATCTGCCGGCTTGTCACCCTTGAGAATTCGCGCGGCAATGCCGCCGGCCAGCCGATAGGCCGCTGGCAAGCTCGGCCCATAGCTCAACAAGCCGCCCGCTTCGACAAATTCCCGGTTGGAAAACGCCGCCGGCATCCGGCTCCCCGCCGCGAGCGCAACAAG
The DNA here is from genome assembly GCA_049796395.1 of Xanthobacteraceae bacterium. Classification (GTDB taxonomy): domain Bacteria; phylum Pseudomonadota; class Alphaproteobacteria; order Rhizobiales; family Xanthobacteraceae; genus BOG-931. Next base: position 9,384 of record JBARER010000120.1, on the reverse strand, counting down.
CCGGGCGCGGCCGCTGTTGAGAAAGCCGTCGTTGGCGACAACGAAAGCGTCATGCTGCGCTCGTGCGATCTCGGCGAGCGCCGCGGCGAAGTCCGCCTCTCCCGATGCATTGACGAGCGCGGTACGAATGCCGTGCCCTCTCGCTGCATCGTTGAGATAGCCAAGCTGGACATCGATATTGGGGGTCTGGGGATTGACCAGCACCGCCGCGCTTCTGATCGCCGGCGCAAGCGTGAGCAAATTTCGAAACCGCTCCGCCAACAGATCCGGCGTGGCCAGACTGACGCCGGTCATATTCCCTGCGGGACGATTGAGATCGAATTCGCCGCCGGGCGGCGCCGACGCGGCAACGAACACGATGGGAATTCGCGGCGTCGATTGTCTTGCCGCCGCGGCTGACGCCGCGCCTCCGGCGACAATGATCGATGACCCTTGCTTTAAGAGAGTGAGCACAAGGCCCGGCAGCCGCTCATCCTGCCCATCGCCGAAGGCATGAAGCGCCGCAACATCGCGGTTTTCCTTAAAGCCCGCCTGGCTCAATCCCTGCCAGAACGCCGCGACTTGCGGGCCGGCTTGCGCTGCCGATCCCGGCAGAAGAAAGCCGATGACCGGCTGGGATTGCCGGACCGCGCCGACACCGGATGCGATCGCGGCGCCGCCAACGAGGCGCAGGAATTGGCGGCGCCGCAGCGCTCCCTTGCGGCCGACAGCCGTCAAATGCCTCGTGAATGCAAAATCTTTTTCTGGCATCGCGACAAGTCCGGTAGCGGATGCCGGCTTCTATCACATCCGGCTTTGGCGAAAAGCCGCACGGCCATTCCTGGTGCAAAATCAAACGGATATACTTTGTCAGGCTGATCGAATAGCCTATTTGCCGAGATGTATTTTCGGGGCTGAGGGGAAAATGGACACGCTGCGTACCCTGTGCGCGGGAGTAGCCGCCCTTGTCATGCTTGGGGCCACCGATGCGGCTTCGGCGCAGGGTTGGCCGACACGATCCGTCACAGTGGTCGTGCCCTTTGTCAGCGGCACCACCGACGAATTCGTCGCTCGCATCGTGCTCGGCCCAGTGAGCCAGGCGCTCGGCCAACCGTTCAACTTCGAAAACCGCACCGGCGGCGATGGCACCGTCGGCGTCGAAGCGGTGGTCAAAGCCAACCCGGACGGTCAAACTTTACTGCTCAGCAGTTCGGCGATGATCAGCGCGGTTATCCTGCACCAGACATTGCCTTACGACGTGCGTCACGATCTTGAGCCGATTGCCATGTTCGGCGGCGAACCGACCATGCTGGTCGGCGCGCCGAACAAAGGCTATGCTAATATTGGGGATCTTGTCGCCGCCGCCAAAGCCAAGCCGGGTGAGCTTAAATTCGCCTCCGTCGGCATTGGCTCACCGTCGTATCTGGCCGGCGAGCGCTTCCGCCTGGCGGCGGGATTGGACGTCAAGCATGTCGCCTATGCCGGACCGGGCCAGGCGCTCGCCGATTTGAACGCCGGCCGCGTCGATTTTTACTTTATTCCCGTGCTGCCGGCGCTGCCGCTGATCAGCGAAGGCCGAGCCGTGCCGCTGGCAGTGAGCACGCCGAATCGGTTGCAGTCGTTGCGCGGACTGCCGACGCTCGACGAGGCGGGTTATCCGATCGGCCAATATCTCGAATGGTGCGGCCTCTCGGCGCCGGCGAATACGCCGCGCGACGTCGTCGATAAGTTGAACGGCGCGATCGTCAAGGCGCTCGACCTGCCGGCAGTGCACAGCCAATTGCTGCGCGCCGGCTTCGAGCCGGCGCCCATGAGCGCGGACCAATTTGTAACCTTCGTTGCCAACGACCTCGGCGCGATGAAGAAGCTTGCTCATAACGCGCAAATCCAGCCCCTGAACTGATCTGATGGCAGCCGACGCCGTGTTCTCGCTCACGCGGGACAGTCGCGGTTAGATCGCAGAGTCGCAATCAATCTAATTAATGCAGCAGCAGGTGGCCGGCCTGGATGACGTGCTGCAAGTGCGTCTCGGTGATCTCGGCGAAGGCGATCGCATCGTGGTGGCTGAGATTGATGGCCGCGTCGCCGTGTGCCTCATGACTGATGAGCGCCTGCAGCTCCTGCGCCGTCTGCACCTGCGCGGTGTTTTCGTGCTCAACGGTGTCGTGCTGCGGATTGCCGCTCGTCCCGTTGTCAGCGCCGAGATCGGCATGAAACACAAAATGATCGTTGCCCGGCCCGCCGATGGAAACCGACGCAGGCTGCGTTTCAGTCTGCGCCGGATCATGCGTGTGGGCGCCGGTCGTGTTGTCGGATTGGGTGTCCGCTCCGCTCGCGGCGAGATCGGCATGGGTGTCATGGGTCGTGAAGTCGAAGCCGGCGCGGACATGATCGAGCGGGGCATGGCCGTTACTATCGTCAGGCCGGCCGAGCGCGAGGCTGTCGTGATGATCCGAGCCGTCCGTTGTCGTCCTGTCGGTGAAGATATCGCCAGAATGCCAATCCGTGGGCGACAGATTGGCGCTCCGGCTGCCGCTGTCACTATCGGTCGTTGCGGCCGAGCTCAGCGTGGGGGGCTCGCTGGCGGAGCCTGTGGACGGGGGATCGAAAACGTCAGTGCCGCCGTTGCCGTCGGAGGCGAAATCGAGCGTGCCGTTGAAATCGTCGAAGGTGATGCTAGCCGTGTGCGTGCCGTCGGTGACGGTGAGCACTCCGGTCGTCGAATTGTAGGTTTCGGAGAAACTCGACGAATTGTAGTTGATGCCGACAAGATCGACCACGTCGGAATGTGCTGCGTCCGGCGCCGTGCCGGTGAAGCCCGTGATTTGGCCGGCGAAACCCGACGGGTCGTTGAGGACGAGCGAACCGGTGCCAGCGGAGAATGTCACCGAAGCGGCGGCAGCCACAGTCGAAAAGAATTCAAGGGTTGCGCCGGCGGCAATGGTTGCCGCCGCAGCGAAGCTCTGCTCCAGGACAACCAAAGTATCCCCGGTCGCTTCAATCGCGCCAGCGCTTGTCGGGTTCGGGTCTTGCGCCGGATTGAACGCCAGGGCTTGGACGTTGCTATCGACCGTCAACTGCCCGGCATGCGCCGGATCGCCGGTATTGGTGATGGTGTAGCCGCCGCCGACGTTCGCCACAATCGTATAGTTGTTGGCATCGTCCGCGAAGATTGCGGTGTTCCAGCCTCCGCCGGTACCGCCGTTGAAGGTATCGACTGGACCCATACCGAGCGTATTATTGCCGACGTAATAATATTCGTTGTTGACGCCGTTGCCGCCCGTCACCATGTCGTTGAACTGCGTGCCGGCGATATAATTGTTCTGCGTCGTGGAAAGAGTCTCGTCGAGCCCCTGGCTGCGCAGATCGTAGATATTGTAGCTGAATTGCGAGGTCTCGTCGGGCGACCCGTTGACGAGCTCGTTGTAGCCGAGCGCGATGCGGCCGTCGCCCAACGCCGTCAGGGTATCGAAGGTCTGGGTGGTTGGGTCGGTAAAGGTGTCGAGCAGCGTCACCGTGGTGGTGGTGCCGCTCGACGTGACGCCGTATTCGACAACATGGGTGCCGGTAGCGTCGCCATAGGCGGCGACGACGTCGTCCTGGCCGGTCAACGGATCGGCGAATTCGACGACGCGAACGTTCTGGGCGTTACCGTCGGCGATCTGGACTTCAGCCTGGTAGACCGTGCCGGTGCCCATGCCGGTACCGGTCCTGAACAAGGCAAATTCGACCTGATCGCCAAGGACCACAGTTCCGGCTGCATCGGTGACGGTCTCATTCCAGACGACCGCGTAGTCGCCGTTATTGTTTGAGGAAAGCTGCGTGAAATTCAGCGCCGATGCGCCCTGCCCGGGGTACGCGCTGATATCGGCGATGATCGGCTGAACGATTTGATTGATCGCGCCGGACGCATAGTGGGTCAGATTGGGTGCGATCGAGAAGCTGACGGTATTGGGAGTGACCGATGTGACATCGCTCGACTCGGCGACTGCGTAGCCCTGAACATGGACCATATCGAGCCCGGTGGTCGAATTGGTCTCGGCAACGGCCAAGGCATAGGAAGTGGGGGTTGTATTGCCGCCGCCGCCGGCAGCATGGAATTGCCAGGCCGGCAAGTCTGTGTCGGCGCTCACCGTGACGGACGTGGCGCCACCCGGCGTGATCACCGGCGAGAAGTCTGCCGGCGCTGCGAAGCTGCCGTCGGAGTTGATGGCGGCGACCTGGACCTCGACAGAATATTGTCCGGTCGTGCCGTTGTACTGATCCCAGGCGATATCGTAACTCGTCGCCGTGGCGGGCGAGGACGAATTGGTCTTGAAGCTGTCGCCGACATTGAAGATCGCCTCGCCGGTCGTTGCAGCGGTGCCGATCTCGGTGGGCGTGCCAAACGTCAGGCCGTCGTTCGAATCTCCGGTAATGATGACTTGCCACAGGGCGTTGCCGCCGGTGCCATCGGTATTGGCCTGCGCTTTGTAGACATAGATGCCCTCGGTCTCGGTAGTTCCCGAAACGCTGATATTCGGCACGATCAGGCTGTACCGCGCCGGCGCATCGACCGTGAACGAACTCGCCGTCTCTGCTGTGATCGCGTCCGGCAGGAAGAACGGATCCAGTTTCGCGACATTCGGCGTGACCGAGTAGCTCGTTTCGCCCGATGAGTAGTCGAACGCTTCGTTATAGACGAGCGCCAGGAACCCAGACGTCGAGTTGACCTGTGGATTGACCCCGAACAGATGCTCGCCTTCGGAAACCGCCGGATATTGCGCCGTGCCCCAGTACCTCGGACTCACGACCACGTCGGTGCCGGATTGCCCGGCATTGGCGGTCGAGCCGTCGGTCATCAGCATGAAATCGCTCTGCGTATAGGCGCCGCTGAGATTGAGCGTTTCTTCCAGCACGTCAGCACTGTTGAAGATTTGCAGCGTGCCGCTGCCGCCGCTTTGCGTCCAGAGGTCGGTTTCGCCCGACGAATAGGTGATGCCGGTCAGGTCGATCGTGTCGCCGGCTTTGAAATTGCTCACAGTGCCGGCATAGGGTTGCGCAATTTCCAACGTGCCCGCCGCGGCAAACGCGACATCCTCATTGAAGTTGCCGGTGAATTTCGCGGTGGCACTGTTTTCGATCACGACGTTGCCCGACCCTTGGACGTCCGAGCTGATCGTGCTCGTCGTCTTCGTAAAGTCGATCGTGCCGTTGTTGGTGACAGTGCCGCTGACCATGGCGGCGTCGTTGAGCCACAGCGTGTGGCTGGCCTCGACTTGGACGACGGAACCGGTCGCGTTGCTCAGTGTGCCGGAATAGGTCACGTCGTCGAGGGTCAGCGTCGCATTGCTCTGTACGGTAATAGGTCCGTTCACACTGGCGTGATCGTCGATCTCGCCCGAGGTGGAAACGCTGATCCCGCCCGTATTAACGATCGTGCCGCCATCGATGGTGCCGCCGGCGAGCGTGAGGCCAGTGCCGATGGCAGGGCTGGTAACATCGATCACGCCTTTATTGGCGATCGTGCCGCTCTCCATGGTGACGTTATTAAGCGTCAGCGTGGCACCGGTGTCGACGGTGACTGCGCCGTTGATGGTGAGTCCACCATCGAAGGTAGCGCCGTAAATCTCGGGCGAGACCCAATTGCTATCCGAGCGCTGGATTTCGACCTCACCGAACCCGTCGATCGAGAGCGTGCCGTCGCCACCGATCGTGGTCCCGTCGGTCAGCACGAGGTCGACGGTCGTCGGCATGATGCTTCCATCGACTTGAATGGTGCCGGAGTTCTGGACGTTGACGCCGTCGAGTGTGGCCCCGTGACTGCCGGATCCATTTTCGATGTAAAGTGTCGCACTGGTATTCACGGTCAGCGTGCCGCCGATGACCGCTGTGCCGTCCTCAAGCGTCAGCGACTCGTTCGATTCGACTGTGACCTGCCCGCTGGCATTGTTCAGGCTTAGGTCACTTATCGTCACGGTACCCTGCACGTCCATCGTGCCATTGTTGACGACCGTGCCGAGGCTGTTAGCGCTGGAAATGGTTACCCCGCTACCGGAGCTGCCGAACGTCAGGTTACCGCTGACGGTTATTGAGCCATTGTCGGTGATCTGTGTATCGATCAGAGTGTCGGTGCCGGTGCCGAATGTCAGGGAGTGAGTTGATTCGACGGTCACGTTGCCGGCGCTAATCGTGCCGCCGGCTTCGAAAGTGACCGTCCCACCGACGTCGATCGCGCCGGTGACGGTGCCGGCGCCGTTGATCGTGTCGGTTCCCTCGAGCGTGAGTAGGGCACCTGACGCGACGCTGATCGTGCCGGTGTTGTTGATGGAGGAGCCGTCGAAGGTCGCACCGGAAGCCCCGCTGGCGGTCGTTCCCACTGTAAGCACGGCAGAACTGCCGACGGTAATATCGCCACCGATCGCCACACCGGACAGGGTGACGCTGGCGCTGCCTGCGACCGCGAATGTGCCAGTATTATCGATCGTGCTGACGCTGTTGCTGCCGCTGGTGATCGAGCTACCGCTGCCGGTACCAATCGTCAGCGTGCCGCCGCTCACGGCTATTGAGCCCTTGTCCGTGATCTGGGTATCGATCAGAGTCGAGGTGCCGCTGCCGAATGTCAGGGAGTGAGTGGATTCGACAGTCACGCCGCCGGCGCTGATCGTCGTGCCGGCCTCGAAGGTGACTGTTCCGCCGACATCGATCGCGCCGCTGACGGTGCCGGCGCCGCTGATTGTGTCGGTTCCTTCGAACGTCAGGATCGCCCCCGAGCTGACGCTGATCAAACCAGTGTTGTTGAGAGTGACGTTATCGAGCGCGGCGTTGGTGCCACTGACAACGATGCCGTCAGTGCTGCCGCTGGTGTAATTGTTGACGATTCCGCCGCTGATGGTGGCGCCGGACAGATTGAGAGTAGCCGAAGTTTCGACCGTAATCGTGCCGTGGCTGTTATCGACATTGGCATCGATATCGAGTATCGCGCCGCTGCCGTTGCCGCCCGCCACCAGGCTGCCGGCGTGACCGACGCTGCCGTTGGTGACGTCGTTGTTCAGTTCCAGCGTGCCATTCTCGATGGTGAGCGTACCGCTATTGGTGACATCGCCGGCAATGACGTTCGAAGTGCCGCTGGTATTCGTCGTCCCCGCAACCGTCAGCGCGACGCCCGCCGCAATGGAAAGCGTCGCGGCTGTATTGCCCACATTGAGCGCGGCCACGGTGTCGGTCGCGTCAACCGTCACGGTATAGGCACCGGCGACGTCGATCGCCGCCTGATCTGTCGAGCCCGGCTCCGTACCGCTGCTCCAGTTGCTTCCATCCGTCCAGTTGCCGCTGCTCGCAGTCAGCCACGTAAACGGCTCAGCCGCGCCGGGCGCATTTACCGTAAGGTCGATCGTCTGAGCCGCCGATGTTTCCGTGATTTCCGGCGTCAACACCCAGGTGTCTGTCACTTCGTTTGCCGTGCCAGCAGAGCCGTAGTCGTTGCCGGTAAACGTGACGCTCGTAATGTCCGATCCCGTCAGCATGTAATGCATCGCCGGGCTGCCATAGCTTATGCTCGAATCGCCGACCGTACTCAGCACGTCGCCCGCAGCATCATAGGCTGTCGCCGACCACGCGGAAAACGACGAGCCGGCATACTCGATCGCCTGGTCAAAGGCGAAGCTCGACAACGGCGTCGCGAAGGTCAGCGTATAGCTGACCGGGTGACCGCCACTCTCAATGATGAGATTGTCGCCCGAAGTGGCGCCAACAACGCCGCCGGGCGAATAAACTTGGTCTTGATTGTCGACAGTGACCGCTGCACCAGGGCCGCTGACGCTCATGGTGATGCCGTAGCCGGCCAGATAAGTGGCGAGAGTCGCACCCCCGACGGGGCCGCCGGATGTATCGATCGAATCGAAATTGACGGTGGTTGGGCTGCCGACTCCTCCAGTGATTTCCTGCGCGGTCACCGTCAGCGTGCCCGATGTTACGCCGGCTTGAAGCGAGAGCCCGTCGAGTTCCGACGGCGTCAGCGTAATGGTGCCGTTGTTGACCGTGAGCGTATCGTTATTGGTGTCGGTCAGCGAAGCGTCGGTCGGAATGCCGCTGATTGTCACCAGTACGGCATCGCCCGACGTGTAAGGCGTCTCGCTGATCCCGAGCGGGACGCTGTTGCCCTGGCCGACAGACAGATCGTGATCGGCAATGGTCAGGGTTGGCGCGGCCGCCGCGACGTTGATATCGAGCGTCGCCGTATTCGAAGCGATCGCGCCGTCGCTTGCCGAGAAGCTCAGCGTATCTGTGCCGCCGAAACCACCGTTCGGCGTGTAGGTGACGCCGTTTGCCAGTGCGGCGTCGATCTCGGCCGCGGTTCCGCTCAGGGTCAGCGGCGAGCCGATAGCGCCGGTGCCGGTATCGCTGCCGAGGCCGGAGCCATTGACGAGCGCTAGGGTTCCGTCATCGGTATCAAGTGTCACGGTGATGGTATCGCTGTGGGCGTCGGCAAAGGTTGCGCTGAGCGTCGTCAGCGTCAGCGCCATGTTTTCGGTCGTCGTCGCCGGGCTGGTCGTGCCTATGCTGACGGTCAGCGGCGTCGCGACCGTGCCGGCGAGTTCGGTGATCTGCTCGACGGTGCCGTTGTCGGTGAAGCCGATAACGACGTCGAGCGTCTGGCCGATATCGCCGCTGACCGGCATGTAGCTCGCACTGGTCGCGCCCGAGATTGTCGCGCCGTCGTCGAGCCAATGATAGACGATTCCGGTCGCATTCATATCGGTGAGGTTCGCGGCGACGGCGCTGCTCTCAACAGCGTTGCCGGAGGAATCGACGCCTGTGACTGATCCGGTCGCCGTGCTTGCGATCACATCGGTATCGCCGCTGCCGTCGTTGGTCAGCGCGAAGCTCGACTGATTATAGCTGCCGCTGAAGTGCAGCACCGCCGTGCTCGACCCGATGGTGACAGTCAGCGTGTCGTTCGAATTGTTCCAGACGTCGGTCTCCGTCCCCGCCGCATAGGCGATGTCTTTCAGATCGATGGTGTCGCCCGTAGCGAAGCCACCGATAGTGCCGCCGTAATATTGCGATTGATCGAGCTGCAGCATGCCGCTGCCCGGAAGCGTCGCGTCGAGATCGAACGGGGAACCGGACGAGCCGCCAGCAAATTCAGCGGTGCCACCGCCGGTGATGGTGACCGTCTGATTCGTGCCGGTGATATCGGCATCGCTGGCAATGACGAGCGTGGCGCCGTCGGCTTCCAGCGTGCCGGAATTGTTGACGGTGCCGTGGATGGTGAGCGTGCCGCCGGTCACTTCCATGGTGCCGGCGTTGGTCAGGGTCGTGGCGGCGATCTCGTTCGATCCGGTGGTGGCATCGATGTTGCCGCCGGCGAGGTTGGTGAGCGCGCCGTTGTCGATGGTGGCGGCGCCGTTGAGATCGAGCGTG
>JBARER010000119.1:0-3751 GCA_049796395.1 Xanthobacteraceae bacterium | reverse complement strand
TCGATATCGAGCGCGAAGAGGACCTGATCGAGGAAGTCGCGCGCATTTCCGCCCGGAATTTCTCAACCGTGTCGACGAGATCATCCTGTTCCACCGGCTCAAGCGCGACCAGATGGGCCGCATCGTCGATATTCAGATCGAGCGGCTGCGAAAACTTCTGGAGGACCGCAAGATCACGATCGCGCTGGATGCGCGGGCGCGCGACTGGCTCGCCGAAAAGGGTTACGACCCGGCTTACGGCGCCCGGCCGCTCAAGCGCGCGATCCAAAAATACGTGCAGGATCCGCTGGCCGAGCTCATCCTCTCCGGCGGCATCAAGGACGGCGAGAACGTCAAGATATCGGCCAGCCGCGACGGCTTGAGCTTCAACGGTGCCAAGGTCGCCGAGGCGGCGTAAGACGTATACACCGCTCGTCCCCGCGAAAGCGGGGACCCAGCTAAACAATGCGACGCTGGATTCCCGCTTGCGCGGGAATGAGCGGAGTTAGTTCAGCGTGCCGGCGGAGCCGTCTGGTTCAGCCGTTCGCGCACGTGCTCGACGAAATAGCGCGCTTGACCTTTCGGCAGGCCCCACACGCGCAGTGGATTGAGCCCGCCAGAGCTTTCCACCGAGATGGCGTCCCAGAAAAATCCCCGCGTGTGGGTGACTTCGGCGATATGGGACAGCGGCAGGTGCTCGTCGGTGCGCTCCCAAGGAACGAACCAGCGCCGGATAATGTTGGTGGACACGCCGATACGGTCGGCCACCAGGCTTGCCGGAAAAATCAAACGCGTCAGATTGAAGTGCAACAGCGCCCACCAGCGGCTGGAGCGCGCTGTGATCCGATCCTCGGCTGCCATTTGATTTCTGACCTGACTGTTAGCGCGCCTGCGCGACGTGGGCCAGCGGCGCAGCCGCCAGCACCGCGTCGAGCTGGGTGCGGTCCTTCTCGAAACTTGCCAGCGTGTCGCCATCAAGCACGCGGCCGCGTGGCAGCTTGACCCGCATCGGATCGACAAAGCGGCCGTTGACGACGATTTCGAAATGCACATGCGAGCCGGTCGACAATCCGCTCGATCCGACGAAGCCGATGATCTGGCCTTGCCGCACGTGGCTGCCGACCTGCAGACCGCGCGCGAACGCAGTCATGTGGCCGTAGTCCGTCTCGTAGCCGTTGGCATGGCGGATGCGCACGTATTTGCCATAGCCGCCCTTCGGCCCGATTTCCTCGATTTCGCCATTGCCGGCGGCAAAGATCGGCGTGCCGTAAGGCGCGCCCCAATCGACGCCGGTATGCATCTCGCTGACATGCAGCAATGGATTGGTACGCCAGCCGAACGGCGAGGTTTCGATGCCGGTCGCCACCGGCTTGCGCACCAGGAACTTCTTATCGCTCACTCCGTCCTCGTCGTAATAGTCGTAGGTGCCGTCATCCGGAGTTTGAAAGCGATAATATTTTTTGATGTCGCCGCCGATGGTGAGGGCGGCGTAGCGTACCTCACTGGCGCCTTCGCCGTTCTCGTCGTTGGAATACAGGACGTCGAAGCTGTCGCCGGCCTGGACCTTGCGTTCGAAGTCGACGTCGTAGGAATAGATACGGATCAGGTCCTCGATCACCGACTTGGGCACGCTATTGCGCAGTCCGGTCTCCCACACGCTTTGGTAAAGGCTCACGCCGCCGGTGTCGGTCTGGCCGGCCGCGTCGTCGTCGTCGGTGTCCGTGGCTTCGGTGTCGATATTGTGGATGTCGACGGGCACATATTGGCCCATATCCGATAGAGCGACCGCGGCGGTGATGCCGGAATCGCCGGCGATGACGACGCGCAGTGGCTCCATATGGCCGAGCCCGGTAGGCATCATCAGGACGCGGAGCTTTTGGCCTTCCTTGACGCCGCCTTCGAGCGCCGCGGGGCCAATGACGCCAATGATGCTCTTGATCTCATCGGGAGCGGCGCCAAGCTCGCGCAGGATCGAGCCGACCGTCTCGCTTTTTTTGACGGCAACCTGGCGCTCGCTCCAGTCGCCGCCGCCATTGACCTGGCTATTGGTTTTCGGCAGCAGCGTCACGTTCTCCGGAACGACGCGCGGCCCGAAGCCGAAAGAGTTGTCATCGTCGCGCTCGGCGGCGTAACCGAGCTTCAGACTTGGCGTCCAAGCGGCATTGGCGAGCAGACTCTTGCCGATGCCGGAGGAAATCGTGGCATTGCGGACGGTGTTGAGCACGTCGTCGAGCGGCAACAGCGTCGCCGGCTTGACCTTCGACAGCAACGAATTGAGATCGCAGACCGCCGGCGACACCGCCTTGGCCGTCTTCGGCGGCGACGCCAGATCGCAAGTCACGAACGACACTTCGGCGTCCGGTTCCGCGGCCGGAGTCTGATCGTCGCCGGCAATGGCGTCGGTAAGCAGCTTTTGCGGGTTGAACGCCGGAATGTCCGCGGACAGATCGCTGATCGTCAGCGAGAGATTGCCGGTGACGCGCTCATAGGAGCGCACCCGCACCAGTTCGCGATTGCGCACCCGCGACGAGATCGGCACGCGCAGGACTTCGCGCGCCACCGCCGGCTCGCTGAAGGCCGGCAGACGGTCGGTCTTGTGGGCGCCGCCGAGCCGGTCGCCAATCGAGGAAATCGCGCCGCGCAGCGCGCTTTCGACCTGTTCGGGGGCGCTGGCAAAATGCGCCTCGCCGTCGAGCGAGGCAAAAACGGCGCCGCCCATCAAGGCCGCGCCGCACAGGCCGGTGAGTATCGTTCCGCTGAACCATTGCACCGACAACCGGCGCCGATCGACCAAAGTGCCGGCACCGCCGTCTACCGACAGCGGTGGCTCGTTGCCGAGATCGATCACCTCGGCCTGCAGCCGCCGATGATGCAGCTCCCGTGCGCCGCGCAGCCTAGCTTGGTCCAAGACTACGTCCCCACGTTCTTGGTCACAGGTTCTTGGTCGACACGTTCTTGATCCACACGCCTTTGGTCCAAACGCCTTTGGCCCAAACGCATTGAACCACGCGCCCTTGGTCCACATGTCTGCGCGAGCGAGATCGCGCAGGCGATGCCGCGACGATCCTCGAACCGTCAACCGATCGAGTCTTGCCGCGGCGTTTTCAGCTTAAGTGGTGTTGGCGCTTTCCCCCAAGCGCGACAGCGAAATCGTTCTGAGTGCAAGAACGGCGGAGGAATGTGGCCGCAGTGCGGCGCGGCTGCGATTGCCGGCGAGCGAAAAACCCAGTACGGACCGCCATCTAGCGGGCTTGCGGGATTTTCGTGTCCGGCCTAACGCAGGTTTCTACCGCGCCGCGGCGTAAGCCAGAAAAATTGCCGTTGTCGAGACGACTATTGCGTTTCGGCGGTTGACAATACGCCAGGGTGAAGCCTATATAGACCCTCTTGGACGCGCCGCCGCCTGGCGCGATGACGCGTCCGCGAAGCCCCTCACTGTTTATACGGTGACATCCGGCCATGACTTCTGGCCATGCTGGATGCGCGGGTGGTCTTCCGCTCCGGATGCTCCGGGGACGGAGCCGCAAGGCTCCGGGATGTTTGACAAGTGAATCGGAAGAAAGAGAAACGTGGACGGCGGAGTCCTTGCGGGCCGCTTTCGCGAACGGGGAGGGCTTGCCCTTCTTGTGAGATGAAAACGGCCACTGAAGAGACTTCGGCGGTCTACGTTTCAAGGTTTTCTACACTGTTGACCGCGCAAGCGGTCAGACGTGTAGGGACCTCGTCAAACGTGTGATCAGCCGAGATCAAATTTCTCTTCAACTTGAGAGTT
>JBARER010000118.1:0-2468 GCA_049796395.1 Xanthobacteraceae bacterium | reverse complement strand
ACCTCTCCCCGCGCGGGGAGAGGTGCATAGCGACCGGAGCTCCCCATGAAAAAATCCGCCAAGGGCATCGGGCTTGCCATTATCGGCGCCGGGCGCGTCGGCCTGTTCCGCGGCGAAGTTGCAACGCGCCATCCGGCGGTGGAATGGATCGGCATCGCCGAGCTCAATCATAACCGCGGCGGCGACGTCGGCGCCCGCATCGGTGCTGACTTCATCACCACCAGCCATCGCGAGCTGTTGGCGCGGCCGGAAGTCACCTGCGCCATCATTGCCACTGACGAGCATCTGCATGTCGCGCCGGTGCTGGCCACGGTCGAGCGCGGCGTGCCGATGCTGATCGAGAAGCCGCTCGCCACCGATCTCGCCCAGTCGGCGCGCGTCCTTAAAGCCATCACCGACGCCAAGCTTGATGTGGTGGTCGGCTACACCCAGCGTTTCCGCCGCAAATGGCTCGGTGCCAAGGAGAAGGTCAGCAACGGCGCGCTCGGCGATGTCACCATGGTGACATCGCGCGCCTTCATGAATCGCCTGGTCGCCATCGACAATTACAAGCGCACCGACGATCCCGCTTCCATCTCGCCGATGGTGATCTCCGGCACGCACGCGCTCGACATCGTGATGTGGTACCTGGAGAAGAAGACGCCGGTCGAATGCTATGCCCGCTCGATCGACAAGGTGCTGGGCCCGCTCTACCACGGCATCGACGCCACCGCCGGCATGATCATGTTCGCCGACGGCACGGTGCATACGCTGAGCATCTCATGGGCGCTGCCGGTGACCTGGCCGGGCGCGGTCTATAGCCTCGAAGTCGGCATCAACGGCACCCACGGCGTGCTCACCATCGACGACACGCATCGCGACATGGTGCTGGCGGTGTCGGCGCCGCAGAGCGAAGGCTATGCGCCGGACACCAGCCGGCTGGTCGACTTCATGGGCTCCTATCCGCCGGGCGACATGGTGCTCGGCGAATTGCGCGGGCCGATGGCGGAGGAGACCGTGTCGTTCCTCAACCGCGTCTCGCTCGGCCTGCCGACGCAAGCCGCAACGGCGGCCGAGGCGCATAACCGGCTGATGCTGACCAAGGCACTGGACCTCTCGGCGAAGACCAAGCAACCGATAAAGCTGCCGCTCGACCCGGACGAACTAAGCCGCGCGGCGTGACATCGCCGCCCCAACCCACCTGCAAGAACAATCCTCGGAGGACACACATGCGGGTTTCACGTCGCACTCTGATAGCAAGCCTTGCCGCAGCTCCCGCGGCCGCGCTCTTGTCCAAAACCGTTTTCGCCGCGGACTATCCGACGCGGCCGATCTATTTGATCGTCCCGTTCGCTCCGGGCGGCAATGCCGACATCGTCGGCCGGATCGCCGGCCAATTGATGGGTGACGGGCTGAAGGGCACGGTTGTCGTCGAAAACCACGACGGCGCCGGCGGCAGTGTCGGCGCCGGTTATGTCGCCCACGCCACGCCCGACGGCTACACTTTGCTGGTCGGCTCGAACGGGCCGCTGACCATCAATCCGATCCTGCACAAAGACCTCAGCTACGATCCGCTGAAGGATTTCGCGGCGGTCGCGCTGACCAGCTACGTGCCGCATGCGCTCATCATGAGCACCAAGAGCGGCGCGAAAACCTTGAGCGACGTGATCGCCATGAGCAAGAAAGCGCCGGTGACCGTGGCAACCAGCGGCGTCGGCAGCGCCACGCACATGACGCTCGAGCGGCTGAAGGCGGCGACCGGCGCTGACTTCACCCACGTCCCCTATCGCGGCGGCGGCGCATTGATCGCGGACCTGATCGGCGGCAGCGTCGACGGCGCCATGACCGAGTTCTCCACCGCATTGCCGCTGCACCAATCCGGCAAGGCGCACATCGTCGCCATCGCCTCGGCGCACCGGTCAGCGCTTGCCACTGACATTCCGACCTTCGAGGAAAGCGGCGTGAAGGACTTCACCGCGCAAAGCTATATCGGCATCGTCGCGCCGGAGAAGACGCCGGCCACCATCGTCGCCCGGCTGCAAAGCGCCATTGCCGAGGGCCTCAAGCCGGGCTCGGCGGCGGCCGAGCGGCTGAAATCGCTTGGTTCGGAGGTCGCGACGCCGGAGCAGATGACGTCGCAAGGCTTCGCTGCGTTCATTCGCGCCGACTACGCGGCGATGCAAGCCGCGGCCAAGGTCGCCGGCCTGCAGCCGCAATGATCGCGGCCGCGCGTCGCCGCACGTCGATTTTGCGATGCGGATACGGCGCTCGGCTATCCGAGCGCCACCAGCAGCACGGCGATTTCGCCGACCTGCTCCAGCGCGCCCAAGACGTCGCCGGTCTGACCGCCGATCTGGCGCGTTGCAAGCCACGCGATGAGCGCAACGATCGCAGCGAGCAGGATCAACGCCACAATGGCTTGGCCCAGATGCAGGCAGACGGCGAGAACGAGAAAGCCGATGATCGCGGCCGCGGCCACGCTTTCGACC